>CABUDS010000011.1 GCA_902490405.1 uncultured Collinsella sp. | reverse complement strand
TTTCGGATTTGAATCTATGCCCAATTAACAACCGTCAGGGAATTGTAATTGATGATGAAAGTTCAAAGGTAATTTGCAAAGACTAATTTGAAAATTCCAGTTTGCTGTGCTCGTTCCTAGCAGGGTTTGGGGCAAGCACGCCCCAACAAGAAGCTGTCCCAAAGGGGCAAGAATGGGGACTGCGGATGATTTCTTGGACCGTTACGCGGCCCTTCCTAGCGCGGAGCGGAACTCAGCCGGCGTGCGGCCACCGAGCGCATCGCTGCGCCTCTCCGTATTATATCGACCGATCCAGTCCCCGAGCTCCTCGATGAAGCGGGCGGGGGATCCAGTCCGACCAGTCCCTGCCGTGCCAGAAATCCTTCTTGAGCAGGCCGAAGAAGCCCTCCATCGCCGCGTTGTCCGGGCTGCAGCCCTTGGCGGACTGGATTGGCTACACTGATGTGGACAGTTCCGGGAGGGGCGCAAGAGACGGGGGGGCCGCGTACGCGTTCCTACGCGAGGGCCGCGGGGAGGGGCTGCCTGGGTACGGCGCCTGTCAACTCGGTCTACGTCTTTGATGACCGGGTCGTACTCAATATCAAATTCACGGATGATGCCAAAACGGTCACCCGTGAGGAAGTGTTGGATTCGAGTGCCATGGACAATGTTCCAGCATGCTGGGATCGAACTCGCTAGCCGGAATCACACGGTACCCGTGACGCAGCAGCAGATCGACAAAAACACCGTTGCCCGCGGTGAGCGTACCGCTAAAGGTACCATCGTAGACGCGGCCCGCACCGCACGAGGGGCTACGGTCCTGTAAGACGCACGCAGCGATCTCGGACGGGCCGCCAAAGTGCTCGCACATATCGAGCGCACGCTGGGCACCTAGGCGAAACTCGCGATCGACCGAGGCGCCCTCGCAGGTACGGACCTCGCCGTTCACAATCTCGGACGGCTTGCGCGGTGTGGGCAAGCCACCAAAAACCTCGGGGCACACCAAGAGAACCTCGGTCCCCGTTCGCTCGCAGGCCTCGACCAACGCGCGATGGTAATTGTCGAGCCCGTTATATTTGCAGCTCTCTCCCATCAAGCAGGCACTCACCACGATCTTCATACATATCCCTCCCAAACAAAACGCCCCATTTGAGATGGACACTCAAATGGGGAGATTGACACAGCGCAACTAGTATTACTGCTGCTTTGGCATCAGCGGATTCTCACGCGTAAGAAGGTTCATGAACTCCTCGCCCGTGATCGTCTCCTTCTTGTACAGATAACGAGCCAGCTCGTGAAGCTTAAACTTGTTCTCCTTCAGAATCTGCAGAGCGCGGTCGTGCGCATCCTCGATCAGCTTGGCGACAATCGCGTCCACGCGCTCGGCCGTACCGGGGGCGCAGGTGAGCGACGTGTCCTGATTGAGATACGCGTTCTGCACGGTACCGAGCGCCATCATGCCAAACTCTTCGGACATACCAAAGCGCGTCACCATGTTGCGGGCGAGCTTGGTTGCCTGCTCGATATCGTTGGCGGCGCCGGTCGTCATCTCACCGAAGATGAGCTCCTCGGCTGCACGGCCACCGCAATAGACGGCGAGCTTGTCCAGGACCTCCTGGCGCGTGGTCAGGAAGCGCTCGTCCTCCTCGACCTGCATGGTGTAGCCCAGAGCACCGCTCGTGCGCGGCACGATGGTGATCTTCGTGACCGGCGCAGAGCCCTTCTGGCGAGCGGCAACGATGGCATGACCGATCTCGTGGTAAGAAACGACCTGCTTCTCGTGGTCGGAAAGCACCGTGGACTTACGCTGTTGGCCGGCAATGACGACCTCCACCGACTCCTCAAAATCGTCCTGAGTTGCGCGCTTGCGACCCTCGCGGACGGCACGCAGAGCGCCCTCGTTGATGATGTTGGCCAGGTCGGCGCCCGAGGCACCGGGCGTGGCGCGGGCAATCGCGGTCAGGTCAATCGGCGGCTGCGTCTTCACGCTCTTAGCATGCAGCTCAAGAATGTTCTTGCGGCCGGTCAGGTCGGGCAACTCAACGGGGATGCGGCGGTCAAAACGACCGGGGCGCAACAGCGCTGGATCGAGACTGTCGGGGCGGTTGGTTGCGGCAAGGACAACGATACCCTTGTGGTTATCGAAGCCATCCATCTCGGTCAGCAACTGATTGAGCGTCTGCTCGCGCTCGTCGTTGCCGCTAAAGCCGCCGCCATCGCGCTTCTTACCGATGGTATCGATCTCATCGATAAAGACGATACACGGGGCCTTTTCCTTGGCCTGCTTAAACAGGTCACGAACCTTTGCAGCGCCGCGACCAACAAACATCTCAACGAACTCAGAGCCCGAAATGCTAAAGAACGGCACGCCCGCCTCGCCGGCCACAGCCTTGGCAAGCAGGGTTTTACCGGTACCCGGAGGGCCGACAAGGAGGGCACCGCGCGGCAGCTTGGCGCCGATCTCCTCGTAGCGCTGCGGCTTCTCCAGAAAGTCGACGACCTCCTTGAGAGATTCTTTGGCCTCTTCCTGGCCGGCGACATCCTTAAAGGTCACGCCCACGTCCTTGGAGGCGATCACGCGCGCGCCGGACTTACCCAGTCCGCCGCCGCCAAAACCGCCGCCGCCAAAGTTCATCGACGGGCCGTCATCGCCCATAGCCTTCTTCATGCGGCGGTTGAGCCACCAACCGATGAGGAAGAAAATCGCCATGGGAAGAATGAGTGTGAGCAGATAGTAGGTCATCAAACCCGAGTTTTTATCGGGAACGACCGACTCCAGCGAAGCGCCAGACTCAAGCACGCGATCGGTAAAGCCCGCATCGTTCGGCACACCGGTCGTCTTATAGGCGATGTTCTCGTCCTCGCCCTTCTTGGTGTAATAAATCGTGTAATCGTCCGTGTTGTACTCGACCTTGTCGACACTCTTCTTATCGAGCGCTTTGACAAACGTCGAGTAATCGGTCTTCGTAATCTGCTGCGTGTGACCGATGTTAGGGAACAGAACGGTCGAGAGCACGAGGTAGACGACGAAGGCGATGAGCACGTAGAGGATCATATTCCGTCTACGTTTGTTGTCATCCATCTCCATCTGCTTGAACTCCATCTACTGGGGTTGATAATGCTAACTAGAATACCCAACCCGGACGGCGATAAACCGACGCCGGGCACGAAAGGATAGAGATGGCATCACTCGAAGTCGGCAAGGTTCAGATCTATACGGGCGACGGCAAGGGCAAAACCACGGCTGCGCTGGGATTGGCGATGCGCGCCACAGGTTATGGGCTCGACGTACTCATGCTGCAGTTTGCCAAGAAGCTGCACTGCGCCGAGCATGATGCTGCACCACGCCTAGGGCTACGAATTGTACAGGCCGACCGCAACACGCCCGAGGCTTGCGCCGCACAGATCATGGAGCTCGCACGCGAGCAGATCTCACAGGTCGACGTTCTGATTTTGGACGAACTCGGCGAGGCCATGCGCCGCGGCTTCGTGACGCGCGAGGATGTCGAGGAACTGATCGCGATGAAACCCGACACCACGGAGCTCGTGCTCACCGGCCGCGGGCTGCTGCCTCTCGCGGACCTCGCCGACCTAGTCACCGAAATGCGCCCCGTCAAACACTACTTCGACGAAGGCCTCTTAGCCCGCCAAGGCATCGAATACTAATACGGCACTTGGGTAGCCATTGGGGACGTTCTTAAATGACTAGTCACTGGGGACACTCTTTCTTGGGAAAAGGGCAAAATCCCGGCCCTAAAAATCACGCCAACCCGACGTGCCATTCGCAACCGTTGCGCGGCCAAGACCAACCGCCCTAACAATTTGATTAACCGTAAGACCTGATTTCCGCATTTTGCAAAGAATCGGTCTGCGCTCGGCTGGAGTCATCGCCTTAATGTCGGAAAGAGAAACAGGCAAAGCAATCTCCTTCGCGATTTTGAGCACCTCATCGTCGAGAACACGAGGACGGGGCTCGGCATCATAAGGCGCGCTCTCTAGTCGCTCATGAAGATAATGCCGATACTCCAGCGAACCGCCCACGAGTTCCAGCACTATACCTGGATCGCAAAACCCAAACCCGTCATAACCATACGCATATGCTCGATAGCTAGACCAGCGATATCTATCGACAGCGGAAACACCCGCCTTAACTGGGTTCATATGGATGTAGTCAGCGAGCGCAATTGCCTGAATATCATTCTCAACTGGAATGTTCTTAAATCGATCCTGAAACAAATGACCAACACGGTCAGTTTTGCGATTGAAATACTTAGCATATGAGGTAAGGATGCCGCTCATGCAAGATGAGATTCTTCCGTTAGGGTCATCAACCATGAGATGAAAATGGTTCGACATGAGGCACCACGCCGTAACGCCAACACCATTGCCGACGAGTTTGCCCTCGAACAACGTGAGCATCCGATATCGATCCTCGTCGTCTTCAAAGATGCAAATGCCGCCATTTCCACGCGCGATAATGTGGTTGTAGCCCGTCAACGAAACGACTCGACCCGTTCTTGGCATATCGCCCTCCCATCAAAAACCCACCGGGCAACATCTGATAGGCGCGGACGATCTAATTTGCTGAGCCCGTTCTGCCAGTTTACAAGGGCATGCAAGACAAACTGGATGAAAACCCGAAAATCGTGTCGCAAAGAGTGTCCCAAACGACTAGTCATTTAAGAACGTCCCCAACGACTAGTCGACGAAGGCCTCCTAGCCCGCCAAGGCATCGAATACTAAATGATCCGAAGGGGACGGAGGAAAACGGATCATTAGGCGGTGGCGCGGCCGAGCCAGTTGCCGCTGTGGTGGTAGATGGTAAACATCGTGGCCGTGATGAGCCAGGTTACGGGGTAAACCAGCAGCAGGTGCTCAAGCGACGGATCGAACGGCATAATCGCAAACACCCAGATCACCCTGAGCACGACGGTGCCAAAAATCGTGAGCATCATAGGCTGGAAGCTCACGCCAGCGCCGCGGATGGAGCCGGACGCGTTTTCGATAATCGAGAAGATCGCGTAGAACGGCGCGATGAAATGAAGAATCGTCGTGGTGTAGGCCGAAATCGAAGCATCGTCGACAAACAGACGCGACAACGGACCCGAGAACACCAGTAGCACGGCAGACAGGCCACCAATGAGCATAAACGACAGCACAAGCGACGTATGGTAGCCCTTGCGCATGCGCTCGTAGTTGCGCGCGCCAAAGTTCTGTGCCGAGAACGTGGTGATCGAAACGCCAAGCGCCTCGGTAACCATCCAGACAATGCCATCCAAACGGCCCGAAAGACCCCACGCCGTGGTGACATCGGCACCAAACGAGTTGACCGACACCTGAATCAAAACGTTGGAAATCGAATACGCAGCAGACTGAAAGCCAAGCGGCAGACCACACGAGATCATGCTCTTACAAATGCCAGGATCAATGCAGAGTTTGGACAGTGAAAGCCGCCACGCACCCGGAGCGTGCATCATACGAATCACGATCATCGTGGCGTTGGAGCAAATGGTCAGCGCCACCGCGATGCCGCAGCCCAGAGCCTCCATATGAAGCACGGCAACGAAGATGACATCCAGCACCGCATTAACAAGGCAGCCGGAAGCAATGATCACAGCAGGACCGCGTGTGTCGCCCACGGCGCGCAGCAGCGCCGTTCCCATATTGAGCAGCAGCGCCGCAAACATGGCGGCAAAATAGCAACGAGCATAGGCCACGCCCTCGGCCAATAGTTCATGCGGCGTGTTCATAAGTACCAGCATGGGCTCAACGAACACTATGCCAAGAATCGAGAAAACGATACCGCCCACCAGCGCGAGCGTCATGGCCGTATGGACCGAACGACTCAATCGCTCATCATCGTGCTGACCAAAATACTGACCGGTAATGACCGCGCAGCCAGCGCCAACGCCAACGCAAAAGCCAATGCAGAGCTCGGTGAGCACCATCGTGGCTTGAATGCCACCCAGCGCGAGCTTGCCGCCAAACTGGCCGACGATATACGTACCAATAAGCGTGTAAGCCTGCTGAAAAAACGAGCTAAAGAAGATAGGGACGCACAGCGACAGCAGCTGTTGCCAAATGACACCCTGCGTTACATCGATAGCCGTAGATTTCTTAGCCACACGCCCTCCCCACCAGCGTACGTCAAACAACAAAACGGCAATTTAAGACCAAAGCCAATACCAGCTTAGCACCGACCGACGTCGGCCGAAACGCCCCGAACCAGAGCCCGGTGCTAACTATCTGCCTAGTGATACAGCCCCGGCTGGTAGTGGTACTCGTTGCTCACATGCGGGCACAGCTGCCAAAAGGCAACAGCGCTTGCCGCGGCCACGTTGAGTGAATCGACCCCATGCGCCATCGGAATACGCACGGCGCGGTCGCAGCCTGCAATGGTCTTGGCGCCCAAGCCAGCACCCTCGGTGCCCATAAAGATTGCCAGGCGGTCAATCTCCTGGAGCGCGGGATCGTCCAGCGACACCGAATCATCCGTCAACGCCATAGCGGCACACGAAAAGCCGGCATCGTGTAGCGCCGCCAGCCCATCATGCGGCCATACGCGCGCTTCGCTGCCAATGCGTGTCCAGGGCACCTGGAACACCGTGCCCATGCTCACGCGGGCCGAACGACGATACAGCGGATCACAACACGTAGGACTGACCAAAATGCCATCGACGTTCAGCGCAGCCGCCGAGCGGAATATTGCGCCCACATTGGTATGGTCGACAATGCCCTCGAGCACGCACACGCGCACCGGGCGCTCCCCCGCCGCCTCGACGACGCCG
The DNA here is from genome assembly GCA_902490405.1 of uncultured Collinsella sp. Taxonomy (GTDB): domain Bacteria; phylum Actinomycetota; class Coriobacteriia; order Coriobacteriales; family Coriobacteriaceae; genus Collinsella. The sequence goes on along the minus strand of CABUDS010000011.1, from coordinate 56,226 downwards.
CCCAAGAACTCATCAACCGGAATCTGTCGCGGGCGACGAAATGCCGCGAGCGCACCGCGCGTCACGTTAAAACCCGTCAGACGCTCCATAAGCTCCATCGAGGCAACGAACACGGGAACCGGACCCGCGCCCTCGCGTACCGCCAGGCGCTCAAACAGCGGCATCATCTGGTCGAGCCAGCGCTCGCCCAAAAGAAAGCTCGCCGGCTCGTATCCGGCGCGAACCGCACGTTCGATGACCTTGGCACTCTCGGCGATAAAAATGCCCTTCTGCGGCTCCAGCACGCAGCGCAGCTCACGCTCGGTCAGTCGCACGTAGGCATCAAGCCGCTCGTCCTCGAGCGAATCGATTCGCAGCACCTCAACGGCATCAGTCATAGCAGCCAGCCCGCACCTTTCTTTACAGCGCATCTATACCAAACGAGGCGACGCTAAGCGCCGCCCCATGCATTCAAACAATCCGATGATACCGTTCACGCCGGACGATTTACGCCTCAACGCGACGATACGTTACGAACTCATAATCGACACCCTCGTCGCCCTCGCCCGAGGCAATCGTGGCAACACCGCCACGCCGCGCAATCTCCCACGCGGGATCGGCATCCAGATCGGGAAAATACGTATCCACGTCATGCACGCAATGGTTATGCGTAACCTCGGCCTCGGCGCAATACGGCAAAAACTGCCGATACACCTCGCCGCCACCGATCACCCACGCAACGGGCTCATCGGCTACCGCGGTGAGCGCTTCGTCGACGTTATGCACCACGTCGACGCCCTCGGCAGCAAAGTCCTCATCGCGCGTGAGCACGATATTACGACGGTTCTTGAGCGGACGCCCGCCGGGAAAACTCAGCAGCGTCTTGCGTCCCATAATGACCGGGCAGCCTTTGGTGCGCGCCACAAAATGACGCATGTCGGCGCGATTAGACACGACCATGTCACCCTCGCACCCAATGCCCCAATCGTCACACACGGCGACAATGGCGGAAAGCTTACACGTCATGCGCGTCACCTACACCGCAATGGGGATGTTCTTGACCTGCGGGCCGTGCTCATAGCCCTCGACGATCAGATCATCGGTCGTAAACGCATAGAAGTCATGTACATCGGGGTTAAGCGTTACCTTGGGCGCGGCAAACTGCGGACGCTCGATAAGCTCGCGGACGATATCGACATGACGGTCGTAAATGTGGGCATCGGCGATCACATGCAGCAGCTCGCCGGGAATCATATCGACCGATTGCGCGACCATCATCAGCAAGATGGCGTACTGGCACACATTCCAGTTGTTCGCGGCCAAAATGTCCTGGCTGCGCTGGTTGAGAATCATGTTGAGCGTCGGTTTGTCATCCTGCGGGCGCTGCGTCACGTTATACGTCACGCTGTAGGCGCACGGATACAGGTGCATCTCGGACAGGTCGCTAAACACATAGGTATTCGTCATAATGCGGCGGCTGTACGGCGTGTTCTTAAGGTCGTACAGAACGCGGTCCATCTGGTCGAAATCGCCCTCGGCATAATGGCTCTTCTGCCCAATCTGATACCCGTAGGCCTTGCCGATGGAACCGGTCTCGTCGGCCCACTCATCCCAAATATGGCTGTTGAGGTCATGCACGTTATTGGACTTCTTTTGATAGATCCATAGGATCTCATCCATGGCAGATTTGAGGGCCGTACGACGCAGGGTAAGCGCCGGAAACTCCTCGCGCAGGTCGTAGCGTGCCGTGACACCAAAGATTTTAATGGTATAGGCAGGGGTGCCGTCCTCCCACACCGGACGGACCTTTTGGCCCTCGGTGGTGGTGCCATGGTCCAGAATATCGCGGCACATGGTTACAAACTGTTGATCAGCTTTGCTCATTGACCCTCCTGTCAGTCGCCTAAAAGCGAGATTCATTGTATCCCAGGCACATGCAGCCCCACAGCCCAAACATATGCCTTCATTTTCTGGCATATGCCAGAAATTCCTTGCGTAAATCTGCGCGTTCGCTATTCTATTATTGACATATGTCAGATAAGGAGCACGTATGGCAGGAAGACGCGAGAAACTGCGCCGCGTCGGGATCATCCCCGAATACCGCGGCTTTACCCCTGACGGCCTAGCCAGCGGAGACGCCATCGACATGACGGTCGACGAACTCGAGGCGCTGCGCCTGTGCGACCTGGAAGGCCTTAACCAAGAGGCAGTCGCAAAGCAGATGGGTATCGCGCGCGCCACGGTGGCGGCTATTTGCAGCCGCGCGCATCGCAAGGTGGCAAACGCGTTGGTCAATGGTCGGGCGCTCATCATCGAAGGCGGCAATATCGCGTACTCCCCCATTACCACGGCAACGGCCGTATGGCCAGCAAAGGAGATCGACACCATGAGGGTGGCAACCACGTACGACAACGGCAACATCTTTATGCACTTTGGCCGCAGCGAGCAGTTCAAGATCTACGACATTCAGGACGGCAAGGTACTCAACGAGCAGGTCGTGGGCACCGGCGGCACCGGCCACGGTGCCCTTGCGGGCCTGCTCGCCAACGGCGGCGTGGACACGCTCATCTGCGGCGGCATCGGCGGCGGCGCTATCAACGCGCTTGCCCAAGCCGGCATCACGGTATACGCAGGTGCCCAGGGCAGCTGCGACGCTTGCGTCGAGGCCCTCATTGCCGGCACGCTCGCGCAGACCGGCGAGGCCACCTGCGACTGCCATGGCCACGGCCACGACCACGCCCACGAACATGGCGAGTCCTGCAGCTGCCACGGCCATCACGAGCACGAGGGCTGCGGCTGCCACTAACGGCACGGCACCGCGAGCTCGGGGCGCGACGCTGAACGCAGCCCAACTATCAAAGCCAACAACAAAGGCCACCCGGTAGCTTCCGAGTGGCCTTTGCCATATCAAGCTGGAATTACAGCCCTATTTCTTATTGCGCATCTGCGCTTCCATCTGGCGCAGCAGCTCCATATCGGACTTGGGGCCGCCCGTACCCAGGCCGCCCATGCCGCCCAGACCCATGGCATCCAGACCGGGAATATTGGGCATGCGCATCTTCTTGCCCTTCTTACCCTTTTTGCCCTTCTTGCCGCCGGCCTGCGCCTGATTGGCCATCGTGCGCATGCGGCCCATCATCTTGTTCATCTCGCCCCACTGCTTCATAAGGCTGTTGACCTCGGTGGGGGTCACACCGGCACCCTTGGCAATGCGGGCACGGCGCTGACCGTTGATGATGGAGGGACGCAGGCGCTCCTCCTTGGTCATCGACATGATGATGGCCTCGTTCTTGTCGAAGATGCCCTCGTCCAGGTTGCCGCCCATCTGGTTGAGCGCGCGCTGGCCGCCGGGGAGCATACCCAGGATGCCCTTCATGCCGCCCATCTTCTTGACAGCCTTCATCTGGTCGAGCATGTCGTTCATGGTAAAGCCCTCGCGCAGCATACGCTCGGCAGCCTCGAGCTGCTCAGCGTCAGCCGCCTCCTGGGCCTTCTCGATGATGCCGACGACGTCGCCCATGCCCAAGATGCGCTTGGCCATGCGGTCCGGGTAAAACGGCTCCAGCGAGTCGGGCTTCTCGCCCATGCTCACAAACTTGATGGGCTTGCCGGTCACCTGACGCACCGAAAGTGCGCCGCCGCCACGGGCGTCACCGTCGAGCTTGGAGATGATCACGCCGTCAAAGTCAGTGCGCTCGGCGAAGGTCGAGACGACGTTGACGATATCCTGGCCGGTCATGGCATCGACGACCATCAGCACCTGATCGGGCTTGACGGCCTTCTTGATGTCGACGGCCTCCTGCATCATCTGCTCGTCGATCTGAAGACGACCGGCGGTATCGACGATCACCACGTCACGAAGGTGGTCGACGGCCTCCTGGATGGCGCCCTTGGCGATGTCGACCGGGTGCGCACCGTCGCCGCGGAAGACCGGCACGCCGATCTCGCCACCGAGCGTGGCAAGCTGATCGGCAGCAGCAGGACGGTAGACGTCGCACGCGGCGAGCAGCGGCGAGCGGCCCTGCTTCTTGAGCAGGTAGGCAAGCTTTACGGCAGCCGTGGTCTTACCGGAGCCCTGCAGGCCCACGAGCATGATGACATTAGGAATGCGGTTACTAAAAACGAGCTTGCTCTCGGTGGAGCCGAGCATCTCGGTGAGCTCGTCGAGCACAATCTTGACGACGTTTTGCGCCGGCGACAGCGACTCCATGACCTCGGCGGTCATGCAGCGCTCCTTGGTCTTAGCAACGAACTCCTTAACGACCTTAAAGTTAACGTCGGCCTCGAGCAGCGCCATGCGAATGTCGCGCATGGCCGAGGTGATATCGGCCTCGGTCAGCTTACCCTTGCCGCGCAGGCGGTCAAATGTGTCGTTGAGGCGATCGCTCAGAGAATCAAACACTAGTCACTCCTTAATTGGACTCGCCCACCAGGGCGCGGCAGAAATCTTTGGCGTTAAACTCCTGCAGGTCATCGACCTGCTCGCCCACGCCGATGCGCAGGATCGGGAGCTTGAGCTTCTCGGCCACGGCCATGGCGATACCGCCCTTAGCCGTGCCGTCGAGCTTAGTCATGATAATACCGTCCAGGCCCAGCGCCTCGTTAAACTCGAGCGCCTGGTTCAGACCGTTCTGACCAGTGGCGGCATCGATCACAAGCACGACCGAAACCGGCATGGGGCCGGCGGCCATATTGGCGGCGCGCTTACGCGTCACGTTGACCACCTTGGCGAGCTCGCGCATGAGCTCGGGGCTCGTATGCAGACGACCGGCGGTGTCGATAAGCACCAGGTCGCTGCCGCGCCTGTCGGCCTCGTCGAGCACGTCGTAACAAACGCTCGCCGGGTCGGAGCCGCGGTCGCGCTTGATGACGGGAACACCGGCGCGCTGACCCCACACATCGAGCTGCTCGATGGCGGCGGCACGGAAGGTATCGGCCGAACCGATCACGACATTCTTGCCGCGGGAAGCCATGGCGCTCGCGATCTTGCCGACCGTCGTAGTCTTGCCGGCACCATTAATGCCCACAAACAGCACGCAGCTCGGCGTGTCGGCGAACGGATCGCGCTCGGCGGGCACAAAATGTTGCTCGAGTTGCTCGGCCAGGGCACGACGGAGTTGCGGGGCGGTCTTGAGGTTCTTCTTGGCCGCGGCATCGCGCAGGTCATCGGACACCTTGATCGCGACCTCGGCACCCATGTCACCCATGACGAGGGTGTCCTCTAGGTCCTCCCAAAAGTCCTCGTCGACCTCGCCGCCAAAGTAGAAGACCTCGTTGAGGGCCTCGCGGCTGCGCTCAAGTCCGCGCGAGAGAGCGTCAAAGAATCCCATTATGCATTCACGACCTTTCCGGTTTCGCGATCGAGTTTTTGCGAGACGACGCGGCTGACGCCGTCGGCTTGCATCGAGACGCCATAGAGAACGTCAGCGTCCTCCATAGTACGGCGCTGATGCGAAATGACCAAGAGCTGTGTATCGGAACGCAGCACATCGAGGGCTCCGATGAGCTTGGACAGGTTGGCGTCATCAAGCGCCGCCTCGACCTCGTCCAGCACATAGAACGGCACCGTGCGCGTGCGGTACACGGCAAAGAGCAGGGCGAGCGCCGTCAGACTCTTCTCGCCACCCGACATGAGCATCATCTTGGTGATGCGCTTGCCGCGCGGCTGCGCCACAACCTCAATGCCCGTCTCGGCAGGATGCTCGGGATCGGTCATCTCCAGATGCGCCTGACCACCCGGGAACAGCATGGCAAAGATCTCACGGAAGTTCGCATCGACCTTCTCGAAGGTCACCAAGAAGGCTTTACGCATCTTACGGTCGATGGCCACGGTAATCTTGGTGAGCGCCTTGCGCGCGCTCTCCAGATCGGCCAGCTGCCCCTCGATGTAATCGGCGCGGCGCTTGAGCTGCTCGTACTCCTCCATGGCAACCTGGTTCACAGGGCCCAGGTTGTTAATCTGGCGCACGAGCTGGTTGAGCTCGCGCTCGGCGGCGTCGCGGTCGGTGGGAGCAGGAAGCATGAGCGCTTCCTCGAGCACCGTAGTGCCATCGGCGGTAATGGCCTTGATGGCCGCCTCCACCTGCACCTCGAGCTTGCCGCGGGAAACCTTGAACTCGTTTTGCGTCGCCGTGGCGGCATCGACCCGCTCCTTGGCGCGGGAGACCTCGGCCTTGGCGTCTTCGATGGTCTTCTTGAGCGAGGCCGAGTCCGCCTCCTCGAGCGAAGCCTGATCACGCAGACGCGCGGCCCAATCCGATGCGCGATCCAGCAGGGCCGAATAGCGCTCGTGCATGGGGTCGACACGCAGGCGCAGCAGCTCGAGTGAGCGCGAGGCCTGGCGTGTTCCGCGGATACGGCGGTCGATGCCCTCGAGTCGATGCTCCAAGTCGGGCACACGGCCCTTCAGCGAACGCAGACGCTCGCTCGTCTGAGCCAGGCGGACCTTGGCATCGGCGAGCTTGTCGGCTGCCTCGGAATCGTCACGACGCACGCGATCGAGCTCGTCGTTGGCTTCGGCAATCTGGAGACCCAGGTCGCCTGCCTGCGCGCGGGCCTCGTCGCGCGAACGGGTGAGTTCGTCAACGCGCGGGCGCGCAGCGCGAACGGCCTCGGCGGCCTGCTCGCGGCGCTTGGAGATGCGCACGCGCTCGACCTCGGCGTTGTTGGCGCTTTGCTCCAGGCGGCCAATCTCGGAGAGCAGCGAGCGGCGCTCGCCCTCAAGACGGGCGATCTCGCCGGCGGCATCGCCCTCGGCGGCACGCGCCTCCTCAACGGCCGCATTGGCCTCGACGACCTGATCCGACACATGCTCAAACACAGCAGCCAGATCGGGTTCCAGGCCCTCGAGCTCACGGATGCGGCGCTTGCGCTCCAAGGCACCCGAAGCCTCGCCGGCATCGAGCCCCACGCGCACCAGACCACCACAGCTCACGCGGGCGCCATCGGGAGTCACGTAGGTCACACCGTCAACAACAGGGGCAGCCAACGCGGCAGCCAAGTCATCGACCACGTAATAGCCGCCGAGAAGGGCCTCGACAACCGGGCCATAACCGGAGCGCACGGACAGGCGATCGACCAGGCGGGAACCGGCAGCGCCCTTAGCGGCAGCAGAGGCGCTCGCACCGCGCGCCACCAGCAGCGCCTCGCCCGAGGCCTTCTTCTGGTCCAGAGCGGCACGACCGGCACGCTCAAGCGCGGACGTATCGTCGAACAGCAGCGCATCGATGTCGCCGGCAAGCAGCTGCTCCACCAGGCCCTCGAGCTCACGAGGGGCCTCGAGCACGTCGCCCAGACGACCCGAGACATCGTCGCCCAGTACACCCACCAGACAGCTCACGAGCGGCGAGCTGTCGGCCATGCGGGCATCGAGTTTCTTTTGGCTAGCAAGCTCCGAGCGCACCTCGGACAGTTTGTTGCGCGCCTCGCTCTCGCGGGCACGCAAGTCCTTAAGGGCTGCACGGGCGACCTCGGTAGCCTCGCGCGCATCAATCTGGGCTTGACGGGCCTGATCGAGTGCACCCTCAAGCTCCTCGGCGCGGTCGCGACGGCTCTCGAGTGAGGCCGTGACCTCCTCGAGCTGGTCATCGATCTGCTCCAGGCGCGAGGCATACATGTTGTCCTCGACCTCGGCGTTGCTCAACGAGTCCTTCACCTTGGCGAGTTCGAGCGCCGCGTTATCGGCCACACGCTGCACATCGCGTTGCTCACGCGTAAGCTGCGAAATCTGATTGTCGAGCGTCACGCGCCGCTCGTGGAGCTCGGCGGCGGCAGGTCCGGCGGCGTCAACGTCCTCCTGGGCCTGCATGTGCGCGCCGGTCACTTCCTCAAGCTGCGCACGTGCATCCTCGAGCTCCTCTACCACGCGACGACGCTGATGCTCGGAGCTCGAAATCTGCCCGCGCATGTCGGACAGGCGCGACACCATGTTGTGGCCCTTTTCCTCGAGCAGACGCATATCGGAGTTAATGCGACCGACCACATCTTGCATATGGCGGCGCTGCTCGCCCAGATCGCCCACAAACAGGCCCTTTTCCTCGAGCATGACCTGGAGCTTCTCGAGCTCGCGCTCCTTTTCGCCCAAGCGGTACTGCGCAAGCTCCAGCTCGGCGGCACCTTCCTTGGAGCGGCTCTCCAAGTCGTTCCACTGCGACTGCAGCGAACGCAGCTCGTCGACGGCCAGCATCTGCGTAAGCTCGTTCGCGCGCGAGGACAGCTCTTTGTACTTGCGCGCACGATCGACCTGACGCTCCAGCGGTCGCAGCTGACGGGCAATTTCCTTATTGATGTCGCGGGCACGCGTCAGGTGCTCGTCCATCGACTTAATCTTTTTGAGCGCACGCTCCTTGCGGCGTTTGTGCTTGGAAATGCCGGCGGCCTCCTCGATGAGGGCGCGGCGCTCCTCGGGGCGGCTCTGCAAAATGGCGTCGAGCTTGCCCTGGCTGATGATGGAATGCGTATCCTTGCCCAGGCCCGAATCGTGCAGGATGTCCTGGATGTCCATCAGACGGCACGGGCTCGAGTTGATGAGGTACTCACTTTCGCCCGAGCGGTACATGCGGCGGGTGATAGCCACCTCGTCAAAGTCGACAGGCAGCATATGGTCCGAGTTATCGAGCACCAGCGTGACCTCGGCGACACCCACCGGCTTACGCGCCGACGAGCCCGAGAAGATGACGTCCTCCATGGCCTGGCCGCGCAGCTGCTTGGCGCTCTGCTCACCCAGGACCCACAGAATCGAGTCGGAGATGTTCGATTTTCCCGAGCCGTTGGGACCGACGATGACGGTTAGGCCCGGCTCAAACGTCATATGGGCGCGGTCGGCAAACGACTTGAACCCTTTGAGCGTGAGGGACTTGAGATACACGGTTCCTCGCTTAAACAGGCTTCTTGTTGAGAATCACGCCGTTGGTGGTGTAACCCATGCGGTCGAGCGCCTCGAGCGCAGCGGCTCCCTCGGCCTCCTTCTTGGAGGAACCGGTGCCGCGGCCCTGGCGAATACCGTCGATGAGAACCACGGCGGTAAAGGTCGGTGCATGCGCCGGGCCCTCAGAGCCAACGAGCTTGTACGCCGGAGGCTCGTGGCCGTCGGCCTGCACGCACTCCTGCAAGAACGACTTGGGGTTCGCGGGGTGCTCGGCACGCTCGGAGGCCAGGTGCGGCTTAAGCGTACGGTGAATGAACTCCGCCGCCGCATCCCAGCCAGCATCCAGATACAGCGCGCCCACGAGCGACTCGTAGACGTTCTCGAGCGCCGAGTGCAGGCCGCGCGCGCCGGTACCGGTCTCGGAGGCACCAAAGATGATGATGTCGTCGATGCCCAGCTCATGGGACACCTCGGACAGCGTGGCACCCGAGACAAGGGACACCTTCAGGCGCGTAAGCTTGCCCTCGTCAAACTCCGGATAGGATTCAAAGAGCGAACGGGCAACCACGGCGCCCAAAATGGAATCGCCCAAAAACTCAAGACGCTCATAGCTCGCCGAGACGGGCTGACCTTCCACGGCAGAGGGGTGCGTGAGCGCCGCGCGCAGCAGCACCTTGTTATTGAACTCGTGGCCCAGGATTTCCTGGGCGCGCGCGAGTCGTTGAGATAAAGCCAAGACTTAGGCCTCCTTGGCGTTTTCAATAGCGTCGACAGCGTCGGCGACAGAGTTGAGCGACAGCAGGGTCTCGTCATCGATCTCGAGGTCGAACTCGTCCTCGATGGCCGTCACCAACTGCAGACGCTCGAGCGAATCGGCATCGAGATCGTCGAAGGTGGTCTCGTCGCTAATCTCAGCAACGTCGACACCCAGCACATCGGCGGCAACTTCGGCGATCTTATCGAAGATTTCGGAGCGGTCCATAGCGCTTCCTCTCGTATTGCGTGAACATCAACGCGCTGGCGCCGCAAGCGCAGCGCCAAGACACGGTTTTGATTCTACCCCACGACGCAGGCCGCGAGGCACATAACAGCGCCCTAACTCGCTCCTACAAAACGATGCCGTCCATAGAGTTGGCGACGTTCTCGACAAGCCCGGCGCGCACGGCCTCCGCCGCGGCGAGCGTACCGTTTTTGACGGCCTCGACTGAGGTGGCACCATGGCCGATCAGCACTACGCCACGCAGGCCCAAAAGAATCGCGCCACCCTTAGCATCACCCGAGAGCTTTGCCTTGATCTCGCGCATCTGCTTTTTTATGAGCAGCGCGGCAATCTTGGTGCCGAGCGAAGACATAAAGACACCCTTGAGCTCCTGCAGCAAAAACTTGGCAGCGCCCTCGGTGGCCTTGAGTGCGATGTTGCCCGACATGCCGTCGGCGACCACGACGTCAAAATTGCCCGACGTAAGATCGGTGCCCTCGCAGTTGCCCACAAAACCGGGAACAGCGGCCTTCATGGCCGGGAAGCACGACTTGGTGAAGTTGGAGCCCTTCTCGTCCTCGGTGCCGTTGGCAAGCAGACCGACGCGGGGATGCTCAATGCCCAGGACGACGCGCGCATAGGCGCTACCCATCTGGGCAAAACGCACCATGTCGTCGACCTCGACATCGGGGTTGGCGCCCATGTCGCACAGGACCGTCAGGCCGCCGGCGCGGTTGGGCAGTGCATTGGTGAGGCACGGACGGACCGGCTGCTTCTTGCCCTCGGCCTGATACCTAAATGGCGTCACGTAGGCGGTAGCGGCAGCGGTCATGGCGCCAGTGGAGCCGGCAGAGAAGAACGCATCCGCGTTACCCTTCTTGATAGCGCGGCAGGCAAGTACGATCGAGGACTTGCGCTTGGTCATCACGGCTCGAATGGGATCGTCATCCATGGCGATGACATCGGGCGCCTCCAAGGTCTCAACGCGAGCGTGAGCCGCGGCAAAGGGGTTCACGATCTCTGCGGGACCGACGGCCAAGACCTCGATATCGGGATCAGCCGCAAGCGCCGACTCGATACCGTCGAGGACAACCTGAGGCTTCTCGTCTCCGCCCACAACGTCTACACAAACGCGAACGTTACTCATATACATGCTCCTTATACAAAAATGGCCGACTCATTGAGCCGGCCATTGTGGTTCCAGTTGGAACGGCATCGCATCCAGAGTATACAGTTACTCGGTAACGATAACCTCGCGGTCCTTGTAGAAACCGCAGCTGGGGCACACGTGGTGCGGGAGCTTGACAGCACCGCAACGGGGGCACGTGGACTGAGCCGCAGCCGAGATCTTCATGTTGGCGGAACGGCGGGTGTGAGTGCGGATACGACCCTGCTTTTGTTTAGGTACGGGCATAGTGACCTTCCTTATGAACTATCCAGTGTGGCGATTACGCGCAAGTAGCGATACTACCACAGTTTTACTCGTCAAGCTTGAGATTCTTCAATGCTGCAAATGGATTTTCCGTGGCAGCGGCCCATTCGGCCTCTGCCTGAGCGGCGCAATCGCATTGCTCGACGTTGAGATTGATGCCGCAAGTGGGGCATAGGCCGCGACAATCTGGCTTGCACAGGACAACGAACGGCGTATCCATGACGACCGCGTCGTTGATGGGCTCACCCAGATCGACGATGCGATCCTCGCCCAGCAGCTCGTAGCCATCTTCGTAGGCCTCGGGGTCCTCGGGCTCGTTAAAGAGATAGAATTCCTCGATCTCACCGGCAATATCAAACGAAGCGGGCTCCAGGCAACGGTCGCACTCACCGGTTGCATGCGCGCGGACCATGCCCGTAAGCAGAACACCGGTGCCGGCATTGGTAAAGACCACATCGTAGTCAATGCCGTTCTGCAGCTGGTACTCCTTCTCGCCCACCGTATAGGTGGCAACATCGACCTTACCGGTCAGCGGGTACGAGTCTCCGGGAAACTCGAGCTGCTCGGAAAGATCGACGGTAACGCTCGGGAACTCAGCCATTACCACTGACCATTCTGCTGGGCGGCACCCTCGTTGAGCTGCTGACGGCAACGGGTCACCGTGCCGGTCAGGCTCTTGAGGTTCTCCTCGAGGTGCGTAAAGACCTGCTCGGCGTAATCCTCGGCGGCATAGCGCGTCTCGCGCTCATACTGCTGGGCACGATCGCGAATGTCGTCGGCCTGCTGCTGAGCTAAGCGGACAATCTCCTGCTCACCGGCAATGGTGAGGGCCTGCTGCTGAGCATCGGCGATGATGGAATCAGCCTGAGCGGCAGCGGAAGCCATAAGCTCCTCGCGCTCCTTGAGGATACGGCGGGACTTCTGCCATTCCTCGGGATAGCTCATGCGGATCTCGTCGAGGATGTTAAAGAAGACGTCGGCGTCGATAACCTTCATCTGGGCGTTCTTGCCGAACGGCGTCTTAGCCTCTTCGATGAGCCCCTCGAGCTCGTCGACAAGACTCACGATCCTGTCGCCAGGAAAATTCTCGCCCGGCATCCGGTCTCCTTTCATAGGTAACATATCATCGAGTTAGTTTACCACATGCCACCAGGCATTAAAAAACGTCACGAAAAGCGATGTTTGAGCGCCTTGACCACATTGGGCGGAACAAAATTAGAGACGTCGCTACCGAGCGAGGCAATCTGGCGAACCACCGAGCTCGAGATATAGCCGTACTGCGGCGCGCTCATGACAAAGATGGACTCCAGCTCGTTATCCAGGCGGTAGTTGAGGTCGGCCTGCTGCAACTCGTACTCAAAGTCGGTCATGGCACGCAGACCCTTGACCACGGCTCCTGCTCCCTGTTCGCGGGCAAAATCGACCAAGAGGCCGGTGAAGGGTAGCACCTCAACGCCGTCAATATCACCGAGCGCCTCACGGGCCAGCGCCACGCGCTCGTCGAGCATAAACGTGGTGCCCACGCCGTTTTTTCCCTGCGACTCGGCAACGGCCACGATCACGCTGGGAAAAATGCGGCGGGCGCGGCGAATCACGTCGATGTGGCCAAACGTGATGGGATCGAAGGTGCCCGGGACGATTACGCGGTTAATGGTGTCACTCATGGGCATCCTCCGTGGGTGCGTCGCTATCGTTGCCATCATCCTCGCCGTTACCAACCCAACGAAGCAGGTCGACCGAGGTTATTCCGTAGCGCTTCTCGCGCACGGTCTCAAAACCTGCCGGATGCGCACCCGCATCGGCGGCAGCGTGCTCGAACAGCGCATAGGCACCCTGCGCCAGCAAGTCCTGCTGGGTCAAGTTCTGCAGCAGCTCCTCGACCGGCTCGGCGCCATAAGCATAGGGCGGGTCGAGCAGGACCAGGTCAAAGGGACCGCCCGGCACGCGGCCGCGCGAAGCGCTTGCCAGCACGTCGCCGCCCACCACACGCCAACGCGCACGGTCGCGGCACAGCGACTCGATATTCTTGGTAATCAGACGAGCAGCGTTGCGATCGATCTCGAACGTGGTGAGCGAGCGGGCACCACGCGAGAGCATCTCAATGCCCAAGGCACCGGAGCCGCCAAAGGCATCCAGCACGCGGACCTCGTCCAGATCGAAGTCGAATGCCGACATGACCATAGATGCGCACGCCTCGCGCACGCGATCGGTCGTGGGGCGGGTGACATCGCGACCACGGGGCTCCTCGATCTTACGACCGCGCCATTCGCCGCCGATGATTCTCATCCTCCGCTGACCTCCTTAAAGATGTGTCGATACCGCATGGCGACCGCATCGCGCAAGGGGCGCGTCGCCACGGAGTCAAGGTTGCAAGCATACCGCAAGAGCTCGACCGCGTCCAAATGGGCCCACTCGATCAATTCCTCGTCGGCATCGAGGTCAACGAAGCGCAAGGTCACGCCGCCATGCTGGCGGTAACCCAGGATTTCACCCTCGTGGCGCAGACGCAAGTCCATCTGGGCGAGCGTAAAGCCGTCCGAGGTCTTCTCGAGCGACTGGAGGCGTTCCTGTGCCGCCGACGCGCCGCCGTTGCCCTTGGAGTGAGTCATGACCAGGCAGGTGCCCGACACGCTGCCGCGGCCCACGCGACCGCGCAGCTGGTGCAGGGCCGCCAAGCCAAAGCGCTCACCGTTCTCGATGACCATGACGGTGGCGTTGGGCACGTCGACGCCCACCTCGACCACCGTAGTCGAGACGAGCACGTCGATCTCGCCACGCTTAAAGGCATCGATAACCTGGTCCTTCTCCCCCGCTGGCATGCGGCCGTGAAGGCGCTCGATGGCAAGACCCGGCAACGCCAGACGCAGGCGATCGAGCTCGGTCGCCGTATCGTGCAGCGGCACAGGGACCGTCACGTGGCCCTCGTCGTCGCGGGCGATACCGGGAACATCCTCCAGCTCATCTGCCGAGTCGCTCGACTCCACGAGCGGGCAAATCACGTAGGCCTGCTGACCATTTTCATGCGCCTCGCGGATGGCGCCGTAGGCGAGGTCGCGGCTCGACTCGGTAAGCACGCGTGTCGTCACGCCAGCGCCAGGGACGGGCCGATGGCGGATGATGCTCGTGTCCAGATCGCCGTAGACCGAAAGCGCCAGCGTACGTGGGATGGGCGTTGCCGTCATAACGAGCAGATCGGCACCAGGGCCCTTCGCACGCAGGGCGTTGCGTTGGCCGACGCCAAACCGGTGCTGCTCATCGATGACCACGAGCGACAGATGCTTAAACGCCACGTTATCCGAAAGCACCGCGTGGGTGCCAAAGAGGACATCAAGCTCGCCCGATTCCAGCTGGGCATGGATCCGCTCGCGCTCGGCCGCCGGCGTGGCGCCCGTCAGGAGCGCCCAGGTCATGCCAGCCTGCAAGAGCAAGGGGCCGGTCTTATCGGCATATTGACGCGCCAGCACGCCCGTGGGCGCCATAACGCAGGCCTGCGTGCCGCTATCGGCAGCCACAGCCAGCGCGCAGGCGGCAACGGCGGTCTTACCGGTACCGACATCGCCCAGCAGCAGGCGGTTCATCACGCGCCCGCCATCGCACATATCGCGCAGGATATCTTGGAACGCGGCCTCCTGCTCGTCGCTCAGCGAAAACGGCAGGGCCTGCTTAAGCGCGGCCAGGTGCTCGCCCGCGGCGTGGGCGTAGGGCACCACATCGACCAGGCTGCCGTCGTTGCGCAGGCGCAGCGCCAGCTGCAGGTAGAGGCACTCCTCGTAGGCAAGCCGTGCGCGCGCGATATCGCGCTCAGCCATGCTCGAAGGAAAGTGGATCGATCGAAGCGCACGAGCATCGCTCATCAGGCGACGTTTAACGCGCAAGCGTGCGGGAATCGGGTCGAAGGGATTGCCGACGACCTCGAGCGCGCCACTTACGATGCGGCGCATCCATGCCTGGCTCACGCCGTCACTCACATAATGGACCGGCAAAATGGTGCCCGCAGCACGCCCGTCATCAAGCTTTTCAAAGTGCGGCGAGGCCATCTGCTTAAAACCGTAGGCAAACTCGACCTTGCCCATCACGGCCAGGCGGTCGCCCTGCTTAAGCTGCTGGGCAATCCAAGGCTGACGGAAAAAGGCGACCTGCAGCACGCCCGTCTCGTCAACGAGTGAGACCTCGGTCACCTGCATGCGCGGACGCGGCTTCTTTTGAACGATACGGTCGACCGTGGCGATGATGGTGCACACGGTACCGATGGGCGCCATCTCGATGGACCAGGAGCGCGTAAAGTCCAGGTATCGATGAGGGATATGGAGAAGGAGGTCCCCCACCGTCCGAATTCCCAGACGGCGAAGGGCCTCCTCACGTTTACCCGAAACATATTTGAGTCGCGCGATATCCTCGTCGAGCGCATTGCTCTGGGCAAAGCGATCCGAGACGCGCGGCACGGAGCAGAGCTCGGACATGGGCAGATGCCTACTCGATCGAGAAGATCACGGGATAGAGCGGCTGCTCGCCACGATGGGCGTCGATCTCCAGGTCGGGCTGAGCCTCCTCGATAGCGTCGACGATCTCCTGGAAGGCCTCGTCGGACAGCTCCTCGCCGGCCAGAATCGTCAGCGCGTCGCCCTCCTCTTCCTCCTGCATGCGGTTGATGCAATCGAGCGTGACCTGCTTCACGTCGGAGCCGACCACATCGATGGAGCCGGCAATGATGCCCATGACGTCACCGGAGTGAATCGGCGAGCCGTCGGAGGCGCTGGAATCGCGCACGGCACGGGTGACCTCGCCATCGCGAACCTCACTGATGGCGTCGACCATAGCGGCGACGGCATCCTCAAGCTCGGAATCGGGTAGGACCGCGAACAGCGCGGAGAAGGCCTGCGGAACGGTCTTGGTGGGAACGACGGCGACCTTCTTGTCGGTGCAGGCTGAAGCAGCGGCCTCGGCGGCCATGCGGATGTTGCCGTTGTTGGGCAGGATGATGACCGAGGTCGCGTTGACCTGGTCGACGGCGCCCAGCAGGTCTGCAGTCGAAGGGTTCATGGTCTGGCCACCCGAGACGATCACGTCAACGCCGAGAGACTTGAGGATGTCTGCCTCGCCGGAACCGGCGGCAACGGCGACAAAGCCCAGGGCCTTCGCGGGCTCGGCGGCCTTTTCCTGGTCCTCGTGGATCTTGGCAGTACGGTCGTGGGCCTCCATCTCCATGTTATGGATAAAGACTTCGTAGATCTGACCAAGCTGCAGCATGTGCTCGAGCACCAAGTTGGGGGTGTTGGAGTGCACGTGAATCTTGTAATCGGGGTAAGCACCCACGAGCAGCTCGCAGTCGCCCATGGAACCCAGGAACTTGAGGCACTCGTCCTCGTCAAAGGGAGCGTCGGCCTTAAAGAGGAACTCGTTGCAGTAGCGGAATTCCGAGCCCTCCCAGTCGTCGTTGGCCTCGATCTCAACACGACCAAGGGCCGCGTCGCGGGCAGAGCAGGCGGAATCAAACGTGGCGGAGAAATCCTCGACAACGGTGCTGCGGCCAAGAGCGGCGGCAACAAAGTTCTCAAGGAAAATAGCAAAGCCAAAGGCGCCGGAGTCGACCACGCCGTTCTCCTTCAGAACGGGCAGCAGGTCGGGCGTGCGGGCGACGGACTGGTAGGCCTCGACGACGATGGCGTCGAGCGCGTCCTCGGCCGAGAACTTCTTCTTTTCGCACTCGTCGGCCTTGGTCGAGACATCGCGCAACACCGTGAGGATCGTACCCTCGATGGGCTTACGGACGGCCTGGAAGGCAACCTTGACGGCACGACGGAAGGCGAAGGCGATGTTGGCGGACGTAATGGGCTCGTCGGCGGAGACAAGGCCCTCGGCCACGCCGCGCAAGATCTGCGAGGTGATGACGCCGGAGTTGCCGCGGGCGCCCATCAGGGAGCCGTGGGTGATGGCGCCGGCGATGGCCTCCATGTCGGCGTCGGCGGGAAGGGCAGAAAGCTCCTTGGTCACCGAGGCGAGCGTGAGCGACATGTTGGTGCCGGTGTCACCGTCGGGCACGGGAAAGACGTTGAGCTTGTTGATCTCCTCGGCCTTGTCGGAAACGGCAGCCGCAGCGATCGGAAAACAGGTGCGAATGGTCTTTGCAATCATGGGTATTTAAATCTCCGTTTTCGGATGCTAGTTCAGACGGCTCTTGAGCGCGTCGATATGGATGCCGATCTTAAGGCTGGCGGGATCGATCTGGGCGATCTCCTGCAGGGTGAAGGCAACGGAGCTCGAAAGATTGTGGCAGACGGATTTCATGTTGACGCCGTTCTCGAGCACGACGTGAAGATCGACCGTAAGGCCGTTCTCGTCGGCGGAGACAAGCACGCCCTTGCGGAGGCGCTGACCGGCAAGCAGGCGCACGCTCTCGGCGCCTTGGAGCTGCTCAGCCATACCGACGACGCCATAGCACGTCATCGCGGCATAACCGGCAATATCGGCAATAACGTCGTTCGAGACGCTCAGGCTGCCGTTAATGGTCTCAGACACAAGAATCTCCTTATCTGGTGCTCGCGGCACCATGTCGTGGGAGCAATCATTGCAATATTCTACAACGACCGCGCCATGTTGAGGTGGTGGGTCGCGGGATTACATCCTCGACACGAAATGTTGATATGGCAACGTTCGAGTCAAGTGGTCGCGGCATGAAAAAACCCGCCGCATAAGCGACGGGTTTTACAACCTGGCTCCCCGGGTAGGACTCGAACCTACAACAGCGCGGTTAACAGCCGCGTGCTCTACCATTGAGCTACCGAGGAATTTAAAAGCCCAGCGGAATGGGCTGAGAAATTCTGGCTCCCCGGGTAGGACTCGAACCTACAACAGCGCGGTTAACAGCCGCGTGCTCTACCATTGAGCTACCGAGGAATAGGTGCGTGCTCTCAAGCAACGAAGTTTATTATACGGACGAATCGGCACAGGGCAAGAACTTTTTTGAGAAATTTTCTCGCCTTGATCCCTTGGGGACGGCCTAACTGCCGGCACCGGCAACGGAAACGCCGATGTTTTGACAATGCCAGCGAGCGGGCACCAGAGCGAACAAATTGGCATGAAAAGAGGACGGCATAGACCTTCTGGTCATGCCGTCCTCTTTGAATGACAAGTTGTCGCTCTGGTGTCCGCGCAGCGTCGGCCAGTTACGGCGTTTGGTAAAACGCCGTAACCCTAAGACTCGATATAGTCTTTGAGCTTGCTGCTGCGGCTCGGGTGGCGGAGCTTGGCCAAGGTCTTGGACTCGATCTGGCGGATACGCTCGCGCGTGACGCCAAACTCGCGGCCGACTTCCTCGAGCGTGCGGGGATGCCCGTCGACAAGGCCAAAGCGCAGCTCGATAACCTTGCGCTCACGATCGGCAAGCGAGTCGAGCACCTGGGTGAGCTGCTCCTGCAGCATGGAGAAGCTGGCGGCATCGGGCGGAACGATAGCCTGGGAGTCCTCGATGAAGTCGCCCAGCTGGGAATCCTCTTCCTCGCCGATGGGGGTCTCGAGCGACACGGGCTCCTGCGAAATCTTCTGGATCTCGCGGACGCGGTCGGCGCTCATGTCCATCTCGGCACCGATCTCCTCAGGGGTCGGGTCGCGACCCAGGTCCTGAAGGAGCTGGCGCTGCACGCGGACGAGCTTGTTGATGGTCTCGACCATATGCACCGGAATACGGATGGTACGGGCCTGATCGGCAATGGCGCGCGTAATGGCCTGACGGATCCACCACGTGGCGTAGGTGGAGAACTTAAAGCCCTTCTGGTAGTCGAACTTCTCAACAGCGCGGATCAGACCGAGGTTGCCCTCCTGGATCAGGTCAAGGAACAGCATGCCGCGGCCGACATAGCGTTTGGCGATGGAGACGACCAGACGCAGGTTTGCGCTGATGAGTGCCTGCTTGGCTTCGAGGCCCACGTTCTCAATGCGCGTAAGACGGCGCATCTCGGCACGCGTGAGCTCGAGCTCGCCGGCATCGGCAGCCTCGAGCTTCTCGGTGGCCTCGAGACCGGCCTCGATCTTCATGGCCAAATCGACCTCTTCGGAGGCGGTCAGCAGGTCGACCTTGCCGATCTCCTTGAGGTACATACGAACCGGATCGCCGGTCAGCATCACCGTGGAGGCATCGATGCCACGCACGCGGGAGCGTGAACGGGACGTGCGCACGGTGCGCTTCTTCTTGCTCTTGGAAGAACCCATCTCGGCGTCGGCCTGACGGGCCATCTTGAGCTCGTGATCGTCGAGCGAGCCGGAATCGTGCTCGTCGTCGTCATCAAAATCGTCGGTATCGGTATCGTTATCGTCATCGTCGACGTCCATGGGGGCGTCGTCGTTACCGCTCGCGGAGATAATCTGGATGCCGCTGTTGCGCAGCGCGGAATACACCGCGGTGAGCTGCTCGTCAGAAACATCGATATCCTTCAGGGCGACCTGAATCTCGTCCTCGGTTACCGAAGTCCTGTTTGAGCCGTTGCCCATGAGCTTTGCAACGTAGGATTCCAGCCCAGTACCCGTGCTCTCAGTCTTTTTTGGCACAGATTCTCCCTTCATAGTCCACAGGACTCAATACTTTAGCACACACATTGACGTCTATACCCAAAAAGAGGACTGGATATAGGCGAGAATACGCTGGTTGACCACAACATCTAGGCTTGCTCGGTGCCCGCGGCCTCCAGGCCGATCAAACGGAACGGGTCCGCCACGCCGCCGATCGACTTTTGCAGCTCGCGTTGACGCTGCGAATCCTGCGCGGCCTGCACGGTCAGCGCGCGACGGGCCTCATCGTCGAGCGAACGGTCTTGGCGCAGCTTGGCCTGCGCGGCACGCATACGGCGCTTGATGGTGTAGAGCTCGAGCGTATCGAGCATGAACACGATGTTCGTCTCGGTAGGGTGTTTGCTCGTCGCCGAGATGCGCCCGGCGCTCACAAGCGTTGCCGCCTCGGGACACACCGAGCGCGCCGCATCCATGCAGGCTGCAGGATCGGTTCCCGGCGGCGTTGCCAGCACGGCCCATGCGATGGACTCGTGACGTGGGTCAACCCACTCGATGGAGCAGATGCGGTCGGCATACGTGCGGAACAGGTCGGGGTAGCTAGTAAGCATCGTCAACAGCTCGCGCTCCCCTGCCAAGGACTTGCGCTCAAGATCGGTAAGAACCATCGGCGCCGCCGCAGCCGGTGCGCCCGAACCATCAGCCACAGGAACAGCGCCCATACCATCAGGCACGTCGATCGGCGGCAGATCGTCGACGACCTCCGCGGGCGCGGCGCCGTAGGCATCGAGCGGGACATAGTCGTACGGCTCCTCCTCGACCGGCGCGAACACCGGCGACGCCGCGCCCGATGCCCAAGCACCGCGAGATGCCCCCTGCGAACCAGACGTCCGACCGCCCGCGCTACCAGAGCGCTCGGCTTGCGCCCGCTGGCGTTCATAGTTCTGCTCACGACGTCGTTCCGCATCTTCGCGCTTGGCGACATCGCGAAACACGCGACCCGAACTCGCGCGAACCGTCTCCAGATCCAAACCCAGCAGATCGGCAATCTGGATAAAGTATGTGTCGATCATATAGCTATCGCGCAGCGGATAGATAAGCGTCAGCGCATCTTCCAGCGCCTTGGCACGACCGCCCGGCGTGGTGATGTCACTCGACTCCTGCAGCGAACGGTAGACAAAGTCCATAAGCGGCTCGGCAGCGTCGATGCGCGCCTGCAGCTCCTGTCCACCATGCGCCGTGATGAACTCCATGGGGTCGTTGCCGTCGGGCAGCACCACGCAGCGCAGATCCATCGAATCCTGCTCGATAAACTGAATCGCGCGGCGGGCGGCCTTCTGTCCCGCCGCATCACCGTCGAACATGTACACGATGCGCTTAGCAAAGCGGGTGAGCGTCTTGACGTGATGCTCCGTGAGCGCGGTGCCCAGCGTAGCGACAACGTTTTTAATCCCCGCCTCCCAACAGGCGATGCAGTCGGTATAGCCCTCTACCACGATGGCGGTATCCTGCGCGACGATAAACTCCTTGGCCCAATTAAAGCCGTAGAGGTTTCGCTTTTTATGAAACACGCTCGTCTCGGCGGTGTTGAGGTACTTGGGTTGGCCGTCACCCATGATGCGACCGCCAAAGGCGATGTTGTGACCCTGCTCGTCAAAGATGGGGAACATCACGCGGTCGTAGAAGCGGTCGGCAAGCTGCCCGCGCCCTCGACTCACGGCAACGTTGGCGTCGATCATCTCCTGCGGAGTAAAGCCCGCCTGCGACAGATGAGCCACCAGCATATTACGACCCGGCGCAAAGCCCAGGCAGTAGCGGCGGCAGACGTCGCCGCCCATGCCGCGGCTGGCAAAGTACTCACGTGGACGGCCATCCTTACCGCGCATAAGCATGGTGTGGTAGAACTGGGCGGTCTCGGCACACAGATCGTAGATGCGGGCACGCTTGGTACCGCGCTCGCGGCGATCTCCGGTGTCGTGCAGCTCAATACCTGCACGATCGGCCAAATAACGGATTGACTCGGGAAAGCTCAGGTTCTCGCGCTTCATGATATAGGTGAAGACGTCGCCACCCTCGCCGCAGCCAAAGCAATGCCACACCTGCGTGGCGGGAATAATGTGGAAGGACGGAGTCTTTTCGCCATGAAAGGGGCAGCAGCCCCAAAACTCATGGCCGCGGGGCTTGAGCTCAACCGTTTCCTGCACGATGGCAACTAGGTCGGACGCAGCGCGTACCTGGTCTTTTTCCTCATCGCTAATCACGGATGCCCATCCCCTGCTCACCCAAGTTGTGACGAATGTCCTCGATATTACCCTCGACGGTCGCAATCAACTCATCCAGCGAATCGAACACACGCGAGGGACGCAGCCAGCGCGTAAACGCCAGCGAAACGGAAGCGCCGTACAGGTCGCCCGTATAACCAATTAAGTTAGCCTCGAGATGCGATGAAGCGGCATCGTCGGCATACGTCGGCGGCAGGCCGACGTTAACGGCAGCAGGCCATACGGTGTCATCAACGAGCACCAGGCCCTCATACACGCCATCGGCAGGCACCTGAATGCCGTCGGGAACCTGCAGGTTAGCCGTGGGAAAGCCCATGTCAGAACCCTCGTGACGGCCACGAATAACACCGCCACGCAGCATATACGGGCGGCCGAGCAACTCAGCAGCAAGCTCCACATGGCCCTGTCCCAGCTCATGACGAATGCGGGTGGCGCAAATGGCCTCACCGCCCTCGCAAAGCAGGTCGTGCCCGTATACGTCAACGCCGCGCTCGGCACCCCAGGTGCGCATCTCGTCAACACCAGAAGCACCGCCACGACCCAGCCTAAAGTCGCTGCCAACGCGAATCGAACGAATGTCGACCAGACGCGACACCAGCGAGAGAAAAGCAACATGGTCGAGTGCCGCAACCTCAGGCGTAAAGGGAACGGCCACCACCGCATCGACCCCGGTCTGAGCCAAGGCATGTAGACGGTCGGCCGTCGTCATCAATTTTTGAGCGGGCGAAGGACTCACCACAACGTCCGGATCGGGATCGAAAGTGACCACGACCGCCTTGCAATCATGGGCGCGCGCATCGCTAACAAGCGCCGCAATGAGCTCCTGGTGTCCACGGTGAACGCCGTCGAACACGCCGATGGCAATCGATGCGGCACCCAAGTGCTCGCACTCATCAAACGTATCGGCAGCAACGATGCGAGCCTCGTCCGACTCGCCCTCGAAAAAGATACGCGCGAGCTCGCGAGCGGACAACATCATCGAACACCGCCGATTGCCTGCGGAAACACGTGCTCCATGACAAAGCGGCCACTCTCAATGCGGGCGAGCGCCTTGAGTCCCCCATCGAGCACCAACGCAAAAGGCGACTTCGAGGTATCGAAATCGGCAAGCGCACGCTCAACGGGAATGCGTCGGCCGCAGAGCAGATCGTCGGCAAGATTGCCCGGCAAGTCAACACGCGAGGCGCCCAGGGCCGCAATGGGATCCAGGGCAAAGCCAGCCGCGGACTCGGGAGAAAGCTCCTCGACCGCATGACAAGCGCCAATGGAAACAACACCGGAGGCCGTGCGGCGCAGCGCGGAAATGTGCGCGGCGCTCTCGCAGGCGCGGCCCAAATCGCGAGCGAGCGCACGGATATAGGTACCCTTGCTCACTGAGAACGCCACGGTCCACACACACGTATCACCTTCGCCTCCCACGGCGATCAGGTCGGCGGCATAGACCTCGACGGGGCGCGGAGGTAGGTCCACCGCATTGCCCTCGCGAGCAGACTTGTAGGCGCGAACGCCATTGACCGAGATAGCCGAAAACGCCGGCGGCACCTGCATCTGCGGACCCAGCATAGCGGCCAAGCGCTCACGGGCATAGGCAGGATCGCGGAGCTCGTTGGCAACAGCCACCGTGCGGACCGCCTCGCCCTCCGCATCATCGGTATTGGTCTCGACGCCAAACGAAATGTCGGCGACATAGCTTTTGGTATCGAGGGTTAGCATGCCCAGCAGACGGGTGGCCTGGCCCACACCCACCACCATGACACCCGATGCCATGGGGTCGAGCGTGCCGGCATGGCCGACGCGCCGCTCATGGAGGGCGCGCCGGCATTTCGAAACCACATCGTGGGACGTGCAGCCCACCGGCTTATCGACGGCGAGCAGCATATTCAGTTGAGAAGGCGTACGACGAGCCATGTACCATCCAAAAAGTTAAAGCTCGACGGTCACCGAAGCGGGATCCTCCCCCACCAGCTCGGCCAGCATGGGAAGTGCCACGGTAAGCGTCTCGAGAATCGTTCCGTTGTTGGAGAAACCGGCGGCAGCGGGATGTCCGCCTCCGCCAAAGGCAGCAGCAATCTCGGACACGTTGAGGTCGCCCTTGGAGCGCAGGTTGCCGCGCACCTTGGTATCGCCCTCAATGCCCTTCAGGAACAGGCAGACCTCGACACCCATCACCGAGCGAACCACATCGACCAGGCCGTCGCACTCATCCGAGGTGACACCGCAAGCCTCAAGGTCACTCTGGTACGCGTAGCTATACGCGACGCGCCCGTGGGCCACCGTCTTAATGCGGCCCATAACGATGGACTTGAGGTGCAAAAACTCAACGCGCATGCTCTGGTAAACCTCGAGTGCCACACGCGCCGGATCGGCACCGTGGGCAACCAGACGCGAGGCTGCATGGAACGCGGCTGCATCGGCGTTTTGGTACTGAAAACGGCCGGTATCGGTAACCAAGCCACACAGCAGGCAGGTCGCAACGCCATCACGTGCGACAATGCCGCAATTGTCCAAGAAGCGGTCGATGATCATGGCGCAGGCTGCAGCTTCGACGCGCCTCAGGCTGAGCTCGGCAAACTCCTCGCGCGCCGGATGGTGATCGAAGCACACCACATGCTTGGAGCGACGAAGCACCTCGGCGGAATTATTGAGACGCTCGACGACCGGCACGTCCACCGAGATGAACAGGTCAGGATTGCCGGCATACGCAGATGCCGGTACCAGGCGATCGGAGCCTTCCATAAAGCGGTAGATGCGCGGAACCGGATCATCGTCTGCCAGCAGCAGGGCAATGTCCTTGTTAGGGAAAAACTTCATAAGCGAGAGGCCCAGACCCAACACGGAGCCCAGGGCGTCGCCATCGGGAGAAGTGTGTCCCGAAATCGCAATGGAGGACGCACCCTCGATGAGCTCGAGGATGCGTCGCTGAATATCTGCAGACTCGCACGAGGCGAGGTCGGCGGAATTAGTCATCTAAAGCTGCCTCCTGGGCGGCATCCGCTATCGGATAGCCGTCCTCGTCCTTTTCGATCGCAAGCGTGGCGGGAACGTTTTCCAGCGCACGCGTGATGCGCTCGGCCTCATCGGTCGAGCGATCGATGCGAAAATCGAGCTCGGGCGTAACACGCCAATCGAGCGAGCGAGCCAACAGGCTGCGAATACGGCCCTTAGCGCTTGCGAGCGCCTCCATGACCTCGTCGTAGCGGCTCGCATCGCACGACACGAACACACGCGCGAACGAACGGTCCACCGCGACCTCGACCGCGGTCAAAGTAACCAGGTCGAGACGCGGATCGGAAACCTCAAAGAGCAGGATATAACCGAGCTTCTCGCGAAGCTGCTCGCCCAGACGGCGGGTTGCCTGCGTTTGCTTCATAGCGCTACCCCCTACTCGGTACGGGCAACCTGGTCGATGCGGTAACCCTCGATCTGGTCGCCGGGCTTGATGTCCTGGAAGTTCTCCAGGCCAATGCCGCCCTCGGAACCGCTCTTGAGGCTCTTGGCCTCGTCCTTGTAGTGACGCATCGAGGCGATCTTGCCGTTGAAGACCACGATGCCGTCGCGCACCAGACGCACGGAATCGGTCGCGGCGATCTCGCCCTCTTCGACGCGGACACCGGCGGCGATACCGACTTTGGGCACCTTGAAGGTGTCCAGGACGGTCGCGGTACCCGTGGAGACCTCGACCTCGGTGGGCTTAAGCATGCCGATACGGGCAGCGTCGAGTTCCTCGAGGCACTTGTAGATGACGTCGTAGCAACGGATCTCGACGCCCTCACGCTCGGCGGCGGAGCGGGCCTTACCGTCGGGACGGACGCCAAAGCCGATGATGATGGCGTTGGAGGCGTCGGCCAGGACGACGTCGGTCTCGTTGATGGCACCAACGGCGGAGTGGATCGTGTTGATGCGAACCTCGGACTGATCCATCTTGTCGAGCGAATCCTGAAGGGCCTCGATGGAACCCTGGACGTCGGCCTTGATGATCAGGTTGAGCTCCTTGACTTCGGCGTCGGCAATGGTCTCGAAGAGGTTCTCGAGCGTGACGTGCTTGACGCGGCTCTGCTCCTCGATACGGGCCTTGAGCGAACGCTCGTCGGCAAGGGCGCGAGCCTCGCGCTCGTCCTCGAACACACGGAACTCGTCACCGGCGTTGGGCACGGACTGCAGGCCCAGGATCTCAACGGCGTCGGAGGGACCGGCCTCGGTGACGGCGCGGCCCTTGGGGTCGAGCATGGCGCGGACGCGGCCGTAGGTGAGGCCGGCGACAAGCGTATCGCCCACGTGCAGGGTACCGCGGGTCACGAGCACAGTAGCGACCGAGCCGCGGCCCTTGTCGAGCTTGGCCTCGAGGACGTTGCCGGAGGCAAAGGTGTCCGGGTTGGCCTTGAGCTCGAGCACGTCGGCCTGGAGCAGCACGGTCTCGAGCAGATCGTCGATACCGATCTTCTGCTTGGCCGAGATGTTGACGAACATGTTCTGTCCGCCCCACTCCTCGGGGATGACGCCGTACTCGGTGAGCTCCTGACGCACACGGTCGGGGTTGGCACCCGGCTTATCGATCTTGTTGACGGCGACGACGATGGGGACGCCGGCGGCCTTGGCGTGGTTGATCGACTCGATGGTCTGGGGCATGACGCCGTCGTCGGCAGCCACGATCAGAATGACGATGTCGGTCACCTTGGCGCCGCGGGCACGCATGGCCGTAAAGGTGGCATGGCCCGGGGTATCGATGAAGGTGATCTTGCGGTCGTTGATCATAACCTGCGAAGCGCCGATTGCCTGGGTAATGCCGCCCGCCTCGCCGGCAGCGACGCCGGTGTGACGGATGGCGTCGAGGAGGCTCGTCTTGCCGTGGTCGACGTGGCCCATGACGGTGACGACCGGGGCGCGCGGCTTAAGGTCGGCGGGATCGTCGTAGAACGAGAAGGTGTTCTCCTCCTCGGGGGTGATGATCTTGATCTGACGACCCAGGTCGTCGGCAACGAGCTCGACAAGGTCATCGGACATGGACTGCGTCATGGTAAGCGGCGTACCCAGCAGGAACAGTCGCTTGATGATGTCGTTGGCCGGAACGTCGAGCGCCTCGGCGAGCTCCTGAACGGTAACGCCCTGGGAGACCTTGATGGCGTCGAGGTCCTCGGGGTTCACGCCCTGGGCCAGCGCCTCCTCTATCTTGCGCTCCTCCTGAGCCTTGGCAGCCTCGCGCTCGCGCTTCTCCTTGCGCTTTTTGCGGCGACCGGTGGACTCGCGAGAGGCCTCCTCGACGGCGGCACGAGCCTCCTCGAGCACCTTCTCGCGGCTGTACTCCTCGGCCTCGCGCGCCATGCGGCTGTAGTGGTCCTCTTCGTTGTTGTGACCGCCCTTGCGCTTCTTGCCCTTGCCCTGCTTGTCGGGGTTGGGGAAGTCCATACCGGCAGCGACGTTGTTGCTGGCATTGGTGCGATGGCTGTGGGGACGGCTCTCGGAGGCGTTGCGCTCGGAGTTGTTGTCGGAGGCGTTGCGATCGTTACGACGGCCACCGCGACGGTCGTTGTTGCCGCCACGACGGTTGCCGCGCTCGGCAGCGCGCTCGGCCTTGGCCTTCTGCTCGGCGTCCTTCTTCTCCTTGAGCACGGTCTCCTGTGCGGCAATCTGGTCAAGCAGCGAACGGAAACGCGAACCGGAGTCGGAAGCGGGAACGGCGCGGCGCTGGGCCTCGCGGGCAGCCTCCTCCTTCTCGCGGGCAAGGCGCTCCTGCTCGGCCTTCTTCTTGGCCTCGGCCTCGGCGCGGGCGGCCTCCTCGGCAGCCTGGGCGGCGGCGAACTGCCGGCGCTCCTCCTCGCGTGCCTTCTCGGCGGCGATGCGCTCGCGCTCGGCCTCGGCAGCGCGTGCGGCTTCCTCGGCGGCAGCCGCCTGCTCCTCGGCCTGCTTGGCGGCCTCGACTTCCTGAGCGCGGGCCTCGATCACCGAGGCGAGCTGCTTGCGGACCATGGCGACATAGGCGTCCTCCAAGGTGGAGGAAGCGGACTTAGCGGGAATCTTCATATCGGCGAGATGACCCATCAGTTCCTTGGAGGTCATGCCGAACTCTTTGGCCAAGGTGGACACACGGACTTTTGCCATATGACTTCACCTACCCTTTCTGGCACCTTGGGTGCCTAGAGACTGAACGAGCGTGGGAGACGCGCCGGGGCCCGCCCGGCGCGACCGCGCGCTAGATCAGGTCCTCCGCATCATCGAAGGCGTCGGTGTCGTGGACACCGCAGAAACGGGAGCCGGGACGAGCCTGGTTGCGGCACTGGATGCCGTCCTCGGACACATACTCGCAGCGGCGGACATCCTCGTCCTCCTCGTCACCGATCAGGTCGGCGGCGGGCTCCTCGTGAACGGGAACGTTCTTGAGGATGTCGGCGGCAAGCGTCTCGGACTTGATGTCGATGTGCCAGCCGGTCAGGCGCGCAGCGAGGCGGGCGTTCTGGCCCTCCTTGCCGATGGCGAGGGACAGCTGGTCGTCGGGGACGATGACGCCGGCGTAGGCCTTCTCCTCGTCGATGAGGACGCGGGTGACCTTAGCGGGCGACAGGGCGTTGGCGACGTAGACGGCAGGATCGGCATCCCACAGGATGACGTCGACGCGCTCGCCACGGAGCTCGCCCACGACAGCGCGAACACGGCTGCCCTTGGGGCCGACGCAGGCACCCACGGGATCCAGACGGTCGTCGAGCGAGTGGACGGCAACCTTGGAACGCTGGCCGGGCTCGCGGGCGATTGACTTGATCTGGACGGTGCCCTCATAGATCTCGGGCACCTCCTGCTCAAACAGACGACGCATGAGCTCGGGGTGGGTACGGGAGATGACAATCGGCGGACGGCTGTGCTCGCCACGAACCGGCTGCAGGTTGGAGTTGGGGTCGCGAACGTCGATGATCACGGCCTTGATGTGCTGATTGTGCAGGTAGCGCTCGCCCATCGGACGCTCGTTGCGCTCGTTCTCGTAACGACGCTGATCGAAGTGCGGCAGCTCGGCCTCGACGCCTTCGCGAATCTTGACGATCGTGAAGTCGGGCGTGGACTGCAGCACGGTACCGCTGATGAGGTCACCGATGCGGCCGGAGAACTCCTCGTAGATCTGCTCGCGGGCGGAGTTACGCACGATGGCGTTGATCTCGGCCTTGGCGTGCTGGGCAGCGATGCGGCTCGTGTTCTTGGGGGTGACGTCGATCTCCTCGAACTCGGTGAAGTTGCCCTCCTCGTCCATGGAATCGTCGATCGGCTCCAGGCGGTAGACGTAGATCTTGCCGGTGGTGCGGTCGATGGTCACCTTAGCGCCCCACTCAAGATGCAGGATCTCGGCATAGCTCTTGGCGAGCGACTGCTCCAGGCGGTCGATCAGGTAGAGCTGGTCGATGTGCTTCTCCTGGCAAAGCTCCATCAGGGCGGACATCATGTCGGATGCTGCCATCTTACTTTCCTTCCTTCGCGGGCTTGAAGTCGTAGGTGGGCTTCAACTTGCACTTTTTAACATCAGAGAAATCGAGGGTGACGGAATCGCCGTCCTCGAGCTCGAGGGTAACGTCGGTCTCGGTCGCGGCGACAATCTTGCCGGTGTACTTGCGACGGCCCTCGGTGGCGGTGGAGGTGAGCTCACAGTCCTCGCCCACAAAGCGGGCAAAGTCGCGCGGACGGCGCAGGGGGCGTGCCATGCCCGGGCTCGACACCTCGAGCGTATAGCTCGAAGAGATGGGGTCGAGCTCCTCAATCACGTCGCCGACCCACTTGGTATTGGCCGTGACGTCGTTGAGCGACAGGCTCTGACCCTCGGCACCCTCGATACGTACGCGCACGCAGGGGGCCTTGGTGGCGCCCACGAGCTCAACGTCGACGATGTCGACATCGTGCTGGGGAGCGACGGCCTCGAGCGCGTCGATGATCGCCTGCTCGGTCTTGGTCTTGACCATTGCGGCACCTCCATCCATACAAAAAAGAAGCGGGGCCGAAACCCCACTTCTTTCAATTACAACTTCATTTGCAAGCAAACTATACCAATAGCTGCGAAAACGTGCAAGCACAGTACGAATCTGCAGGTCAGCGTGCGCACAGCTTCTCCACAAGAAATGGATAATTGGGTGTTGTCGCAAGTGTCCTTAACCAAAAAGAGGGGCGACTCCCTACGGAATCGCCCCTCGCTTTTAGATGTCAGCTATACGCGCAGCGCTTACTTGACCACCAGGTTAACCAGCTTGCCGGGCACGCAGATGGCCTTGACGACCGTCTTGCCCTCAAGCCACTTGGCAACGGCGGCCTCGGCGGCAGCCTGCATCTCCTCGTTGGAGGCGTCGCGGGCGACGTCGATGCGGCCACGGACCTTGCCGAGCACCTGTACGACGATCTGCACCGTGTCCTCGATGGACTCGGCCAGGTCAAACTCGGGCCAGGCGGCGGTGTAGGCGTTGCCCTCACAGCCGAGCGCCTCATGCCACAGCTCATCGGCCCAGAACGGGCAGATGGGGGCAAGGACGCTCACGATATCCTTGGCCACGCCGTAGCACAGGGCCTTGTCACGGGAAGCGCCCTCAGTAGCGTTGAGGTAGGCGCTCGCGGCATTGACGAGTTCCATGACGGCCGAGATCGCGGTGTTGAACTGGCCGCGGTCAAAGTCCTCGGTGCACTTGGCGATGGTGCGATGGCGCTCGCGGTAGAGCTTCATCGCTGTCTCGTCGAGCGCGGACTTGTCAAAGGCCACGTTGGCGTCGCCGGACTGGACGAGCTGCCACACGATACGCCAGGCGCGCTTAATGAAGCGGTTAGCGCCCTCGACGGCCTTGGGATCCCAGTCGAAGTCCTTCTCGGGCGGGGCGATAAACAGGATCGCCAGACGCATGGTGTCGGCACCGTAGGGCTCAATGACTGAACTCGGGGGCACGACGTTGCCCTTGGACTTGGACATGGTGTCGCCGTTCTCGTCCTTGACCATGCCCTGGCACAGCAGGTTGGTAAAGGGTTCGTCAACGCTCAGCAGGCCCAGGTCGCGCAGCGCCTTGGTAAAGAAGCGACTGTAGAGCAGGTGCAAAATGGCGTGCTCGATGCCGCCGATGTAGTTATCGACGGGCATCCAACGATCGGCGGCCTCACGGGAGAAGGGCAGCTCGGTGTTGTGCGGGTCGGTATAGCGCAGGTAATACCAGCTGGAGCAGGTGAAGGTGTCCATGGTATCGGTCTCGCGCTTGGCCGGGCGACCGCAGACCGGGCAGGTGGTCTCGTAGAACTCCTTGCACTCGGCGAGGGTCTCGCCGGCACCCAGGTCCAGGTTCTCGGGCAGCGTCACCGGCAGCTGGTCCTCGGGCACGGGCACGATGCCGCAGCGCTCGCAGTGGATGGCCGGGATGGGGTTGCCCCAATAACGCTGACGGCTGATGAGCCAGTCGCGCAGACGGAACTCGACCTTGCGACGGCCGCAGCCCATGGCCTCGAGGTCGGCCACGATGGCAGCCTCGCCCTCAGAGTGCTTGCCGCCGCGCATGCCGGTGTACTTGCCCGACTGGACCAGCGTGCCCTCGGCAGCGTGGGCGCAATCCCAGTCGACGGTCTCGGCATGGAAGGTATCGATGGTCTCGCCGCTAGCCTCGACGGCAGCGCGATCCTCATCGTCCAGGATGATCGGCACGATCGGCAGGTCGTACTTGCGGGCGAACTCAAAGTCGCGCTGGTCGCCGCAGGGAACGGCCATGACGGCACCGGTGCCGTAGTCGGCAACGACATAGTCGGCAACCCACACGGGGATCTTCTCGCCGTTGACGGGGTTTACCACGTAGCGGCCCGTAAAGGCGCCGTGCTTCTCGAGGGTACCCTGGGCGCGCTCGACGGCAGAGATATGCTTGGAGTCCTCGACGATCTTGGTGACGGCCTCCTCGTACTGAGTGCCCTCGACGAGCTCGTGCAGGCGCGCGTACTCGGGAGACAGGACAAAGAAGGAAACGCCAAAGAGCGTGTCGGCGCGCGTGGTGAAGACGGTGATCTTACCCTCGTCGCCCTCGATGGGCTCGCCATCGGCGTCGCACAGGGTAAAGTCAACCTCGGCGCCCTCGGAGCGGCCGATCCAGTTGGCCTGCATCTGCTTGACGCGCTCGGGCCAGCCGGGGAGCTTCTCCAGGTCATCGAGCAGCTCCTGGGAGTAGTCGGTGATCTTGTAGTACCACTGCTCGAGGTCACGCTTCTCGGGCTCGGTGCCGCAACGCCAGCACTTGCCCTCGGTTACCTGCTCGTTGGCCAAAACGGTCTTGCAGGTGGGGCACCAGTTGACCGGGTTCTTCTTGCGGTAGACCAGACCCTTTTCCCACATCTTTTCAAAGATCCACTGACCCCAGCGATAGTAGTCGGGGCTGCAGGTCTTAACGGTACGATCCAGATCGTAGGAGAAGCCCATACGCCTCATCGTGGCGAGCGCCTGGTCCATGTTCTTATACGTCCAGGCGGCAGCCTGCGTGTTGTGCTTGATGGCGGCGTTCTCGGCGGGCAGGCCAAAGGCGTCGAAGCCGATGGGGTGCAGCACGTCAAAGCCGCGCATGCGGGCCTGACGGGCCATGGCATCGCCGATGGTGTAGTTGCGCGCGTGGCCCATGTGCAGGTCGCCCGACGGATACGGGAACATCTCGAGGACGTACTTCTTGGGCTTACTGTCGTCGGTGTCGACGGCAAAGAGGTCGGAGTCTTCCCAGGCCTTCATCCACTTGGACTCAATGGCCTGCGCGTCGTAGGCAGGGATCTCATCCTTATGATCTGTGCAATCGCACATATCAGCTCCTTTAATCTTGCTGGGGTCGGACGGCTTAGCTTTATTCGCTACTGCGGACAGTCCTGCGCAAGACGAAGAGCACATTAAGTGCTCTTCTTTGCGTGCGGAACTTGTAGCGAACAAAGCTAAGCCGACCGACCCTAAGGTTAACTCGCATGATGATAGCAAATACAACAAGCGAGATGTCTGCGACTTGCAGGCATCTCGCTTTATCTAAATAACGTGGTTGAGGCTCAACCTTTATGTGCAGGTCTTATCTTATCGATACGTTACGCTCTGTTGGGAGTCCTTGACTACGACGTCGTGGGCTCCGCCTTCGACGATCGAGGTCGAGGAGACCAAGGTCAGGCGTGCCTTTTCCTGGAGCTCGGGGATCGAGAGGGCACCGCAGTTGCACATCGTGGACTTAACCTTGTAGAGCGTGCTGCCCACGCCATCCTTAAGGGACCCGGCGTACGGGACGTAGGAGTCGACGCCCTCGACGAAGCTGAGCTTCGCGGCGCCGCCCAGATCGTAGCGCTGCCAGTTGCGGGCACGCGCAGAACCCTCGCCCCAGTACTCCTTCATGTACTGGCCGTTGACGTTGACGCGCTCGGTCGGGCTCTCGTCGAAGCGAGCGAAGTAGCGGCCCAACATCATAAAGTCGGCACCCATGGCAAGGGCGAGCGTCATGTGGTAGTCGTAGACGATGCCGCCGTCGGAGCACACGGGCACGTAGACGCCGGTCTCCTCGTAGTACTCGTCGCGAGCACGGCAGACATCGATCAGCGCGGTGGCCTGGCCACGGCCGATGCCCTTGGTCTCGCGGGTGATGCAAATGGAACCGCCGCCGATACCGACCTTGATGAAGTCGGCACCGCAGTCGGCCAGGAAGCGGAAGCCCTCGGCGTCGACGACGTTACCGGCACCGACCTTGACGTCCTCGCCGTAGTTGGCGCGAATCCACTCGATGGTGCGCTTCTGCCACTCGCTGAAGCCCTCGGAGGAGTCGATGCACAGAACGTCGGCACCGGCCTCGATAAGCAGCGGCACGCGCTCGGCATAGTCGCGGGTGTTGATACCGGCGCCGACCATGTAGCGCTTGTCGTTATCGAGCAGCTCGTTGGGGTTGGTCTTGTGGCTGTCGTAGTCCTTGCGGAAGACGATGCCCATAAGGTGATCATTGTCGTCGACGATAGGCAGAGCGTTGAGCTTATTGTCCCAGATGACGTCGTTGGCAACCTTGAGGCTAATGTTCTTGTCGCCCACGATGAGCTGCTCACGCGGGGTCATGAACTCGGAGACCTTCGTCTGGTGGTCATCGCGGCTAGGACGATAGTCACGGCTGGTGACGATGCCCAGGAGCTTACCCTTGGGAGTGCCGTCGTCGGTGACCGGCATGGTGGAGTGACCGGTCTTCTCCTTGAGCTCGATGACCTGCTCCATAGTCATGTCGGGGGTCAGCGTGGAATCGGACTGAACGAAACCAGCCTTGTGATCCTTGACGGCCTTGACCATAGCGGCCTCGGACTCGGCGCTCTGGGAACCGTAAATGAAGGACAGGCCACCCTCGGTAGCGAGCGCGACACCCATGTCGACGCCCGAGACGGACTGCATGATAGCGGAAACCATGGGGATGTTCAGGGTGATTGCCGGCTTCTCACCGCGCTTAAAGCGGGTCAGCGGCGTCTTAAGAGAGACGTTGTTGGGGATGCACTGCGAGGACGAGTAACCAGGGACCAGCAGATACTCCGAAAACGTGTGGGACTCACCGGGAAAGAACGTAGCCATGTTTCTCCTTTTTCCATGCGACCGGTCGGCTGCAGGCCTCGTAGGACCCAGCCCAACCTTGGGCGCCCAATACTGGGGAAGTATCTTAACGCACTTTGACTGCTACAATGCATGATTTAAGAAGAGCACACGAGGGTTTGACGCAGGCTTTGCGTTTGCCCAGCAAACACTTTAGCGGGGAGACGTGGAGCGTATGAAGTACAAGACGACGGCAAAGTTGGTCATTCAAGCGTGCGACAAGGATCTGCCGGGCGTCTTCGGCCACGGCTGTGTCTTGCTGCTGCAGGGTATCGCCCGCGAGCACTCGCTCAACCGCGCCGCCAAGAGCATGGGCATGGCCTATTCCAAAGCGTGGCGTATTGTAAACGAGGCCGAAGGACAGCTGGACTGCAAGCTCATCGAGCGCGACGGCGCCCGCGGATCCACGCTCACGCCTGCCGGCGAGCGCGCCATAGCGGTCTACGAGGAGCTGCAGGCCGACATCAACCAGGTCATCGCCACTAAAGCCGACGCCCTCATCGCCAGCATCAATGCAGAGTAGTCCTTTTGGGACTGAATTGTTGTCCACCGTGCCCTCGGATTGAGGCTCGTGCCACAAAACGGGCCCATCTACTACGTTTAGCTGAATACCCTCGACCATACCGGACATTATGAAAATAAAACCGCTGGTAGACAGCTTGGCAATTTTCGAAATAGGCGGGTATGGTCGACCCCTATGGCTTAAACGTAGTAAATAGGCCGTTTTCGTGACACACACCCCGATTAGTTACTTTCGGAGCGCGTTGTCCAGGGTGGACGCTACAACCAGGGGGTCGTCGGTACCGGCGAAGAGGCGAATGGTGCTCCCCTGCTTGCCGCGCGGAGCAGAGAGTCGCGTCGTTGCGCCGCCGGCGGGCGATGTGCGAAACTCCCCCGGCAAAGCATCGAACAAATCGCCCGCACTGCGCTCGATAAGGTCAAACTCAACTGCCGGACCAAAGCCGTGCTCGAGGATTCCAGTTGCAACCGCATGGTCGGGATGCGAGCTCAGTCCAGGATAGCGCACGGCGTGCACCATCTCATTGGCAGCCAAGTACTCGGCCAGCGCACGTGCGCGGTCGAAATGTGCCTGCATGCGGGCATCGAGCGAGTCCAGCCCGCACTCCAGCACACCGGCCTCATCAGCAGGCAAATCAAGTTTGACCAAGCCACAGCCCTTAAGCAGAGCATGCGCGCACTCGGCAGCGGCATCCACGCGATGGCGCTTGAGCTGCGAGCGCGCGACCGATACGGCAACCAACTTGTGCGGAGCATCGCCCGCGCATACGCGATCAAGTGCCTCGAGCGACAGCACGGCACCCAAGCGCCGCGGATCGCACCCAAAGACACCAGCCACGGTGTTATCCACCACGAGCAGCGCATGAGCCTCACGCGCGGCGCGTCCTAGCGCGCGCAGATCGGGCACGCGCAATCCAAACCCGCCAATAGAGTTGACGAACCACCACAGGTGCGGTCCCTCGGCATCAAACGAAGCATCAAAGCCCTCGGACGCGGCATTAAACGCCGCAACCGACGGCTCCCCCACCATAGCCACGCCGCATCCATCAAAGCTGCGCGCAAACGCATCGGCAAAGTCATCGGCAAACGCAACCAGGCGATCGCCGGAACGTACAATCCCCAACAGAGACAGCGCCGCCGGCACATGCGAGGCCGCAACCAATCGCGCCTCACGCGCGCCGGCCCTCAAAGCCCAAGCCTCTTCTAGCTGCTGTACGTCCACGCGGCACCGTCCCTTCATAAGCAAAAACCCACGATGCGGGTGTTCCCCGCATCGTGGGCAACGGCTGCAGTATAGCGCCGATAGGCGACTGAACGCCTAAATGTTGAGCGCGCGGTAGATCACGTAAGCCTAGACATTCATCAGCTGATGGCCGAGCTTGAGCGTCTTTAAACCGCTCTCCCCCTCCACGCCATCGAGCGTATTGAGCAACATATTAGTCGCCTCGACGCCGCTGGTCAGGTAGCCGTAATGCACGGTGGGAATGCCGCCCGTCAGCGCGCGCAAAAATGCGTTGTCGCCAAAACCGCTCACGCGACGCACACCCTCGCCCATGCCGCGAACCTCGTCAAGAGCGCGCAGGGCGCCGGCCGCCATAGTATCGGTCGCGCAAGCGATAAACGAAACATCGGGATCGACGGAGAGCAGTTCGCGTGCAGCGCGATAGCCCGAGTCGAGCGTAAAGGACCCCTGGCAAATCAGGCTCGGATCAAGTGCCACGCCCGCGGCGCGCAAGCCGGCCTCAAAACCACGACAACGGTCATAACCGGCGGCACGGTCTTCCTCGGTAACTCCGATGTAGGCGATCTTGCCCTCAGCACGCTTCGCGAGTGCCTGACCCAGCTCGAAAGCGGCCTCGTAATCGTCGTGATAGACGCACGCCGCGCCCTCGACATGTTGGCCGATCAACACAATGGGCACACGGCACGACTCAATCGCCCGGCGATGCTCGCCGGTAATCATAGTTGCCACCAGCACAATGCCATCGACCGGATGGTTTTGGAATAAACCGAGGTATTCGAGCTCGCGATCGGGGACGTTATCGGTATTGGCAAGAAGCATCTGGTAGCCGCGGCGGCCAAGCACCTGCCCGATGCCCGCCGTAATGCGGCTCACCGACTCGGAATTAATCTTAGGCACGATGACGCCGATGAGCTTGGTGGAACCGGTTCGCAGCGCGCGAGCCTGGCTGGATCGCACGTATCCGGTCAGCTCAATCGCCTGCTTAATGCGCTCGGCCTTGTCCGCCGAGATATACCCACCATTGAGGTAGCGCGAGACGGCGGCGCTCGAAACGCCCGCCAGCTCGGCCACATCTTTCATCTTTACCACGAGCACCCCTGTCGTTGAAATCGCTTTCACCATGATACCCGTGCGGAGCTACATGCGTGTCGCAAGACGGGACGTCACGGTCAATTTAGCTGTCGCAGCACGGGCATCGCAGGGCTTCAACTAGAAACTTCGAAATATAAATGCCGAATCAGTCAGACTACCGATTCGGCACCCCGTTACATTTGCACACAGCGGCAGGCAAAATCCAACTCGAGAACAACTTACTCACTTTGGAAAGATGCATCGCTGTCCGCTGCCAATTCCGAAGGAAGAATTGCCGGCAGCGTCAAAGCCCCCATGGGCGAAAGTCCAGTAACGACCATCAGATAGCTCTTAGCGTGACCATACGCCATGGAAATCGCATTAGAGAGAAGATAACGGCGCGCTTCATCGTCTGAAATGTCGAACGGCATTTTTGTTGACACCGAAATAGCAACCGTCACATCAGCGCGCATTTTTTCCTTTGCATCGTCCCTATCAATCAGACTGCCACACACATACAGCTTTAAGTCTGCACGCTCGCCCGCCTTGTTCCTCAATAGATGGACGTCCTGATAGCTAACGTCAACTTTTAAATCCATATTCTGGGAGGGCTCATTCTCGATATGAAAAGTTGAGTCGACAACAAACAAATGAACAACCTGAATAGGCGCAATGAAATCCTTGCTCATGCAGCCAAACCTCCCGGAATCATCTCAAAGTTCAATCGTTTCGCCGAGCAGTCGCTGTTAAATGAAGACCATTGTTCTCGGACAGAATTATTAGACGAAGAAAACGGCGCCTCATTCGAATAACTGGAAATGACCTGAGGAATGATTTTGATACCCAACGCAAGCTCAAACTTTGCGATTGTTTTCAGCGTCATGTTGGGTTGAGAATTCAACAATTTCGAAAGCGACTGAAGACTCACGCCCATACGCTTTGCCAGCTCACTTTTACTCAAGCCCGAGCGCTGCATCTCGCGATGAACAATAAACTCAATATCTAGTGCGTGCTCATAGGCACGGGTTTCGCTCGTTTCCGTTTGCGCGTAAAAGTCTGATAAATCGACCTTAACCATTACAAGTCTCCGTTTCGTAAGCGGGCAAAAAAGCCGACGCTATGACTCCAAAAGCTGCTTTGCTATCGGGGCCAACTGTTTTGCGCGTTTAATTTCTTTGGAAATATTTCCCGAGCCTTGATGGCCCTTAAACCAAAAAAGCAAAACAATCTTGTCCACGCCTTGGCAAATCGCGTAGACCATTTCTCGATTAACCCCATCAAAACCCTTGAGTTCGTATAGTCCAATCTTAGGCTCGATACATCGAAGCTTTGACGTTCCAGTGACATCCTTTAGCCCGTAATCATAGATTTTTGAAATCTGATTGATCATTTTACGGGCGGTAAACTTCGTTTAGGATCAGACATCATCTTCTGAAATTGAGAGTTCTCAGGAGAGGTGGTTAGTTCCCAAAAAGGTCGTCCCTCGGGATCAGCATATTCGACAAGTTCATAGTCACTAACCAAAGGCCACCCCCTCCGCCTCAGATAAAACCAAATGTGGTTAACTTATAGGTTAAGTTTAGTCAAATTCAAATACAGGACAAGCCCCAAGCCGAGTTCAAGCAATCTGCATTATTAGCTCAGAAAAATGTGGGAAAGAAGCGGCAGAAACTACATTGGCAAATAAGGCCCCCGCGAAGTGCCCGAACTTTTATGGTGACCAACAAAATACCTAGGAAGACGAGGGCAAGGCACGCAACCGCCCAATCACCGTGGCCGGTCTTAGGGAGCGCGGCGGCTTGCGTTGTTGCGGGCTTGGTCTTTTTGGTGGTCTTGGTCGCAGGCGTCTTGATAGACGCGGGCGCGGGCTTGGCGTCCGACTTGGGCGACGAATCAGGCGTGGGGGGCGGGTTTTCACTGGGCTTGGTCTCATCACCGGGCTTTTCTTCGCTACCGGGCTTTGTATCCCCCGCGGGATTGCCACCGGTGGGCTCATCGATACCGGGCTGGGTCTTCCCCGCCGGCGGCTGGGCGCCTGTGGGTTCAATTACCACATGCTGAGCAACGACCCCACTGACGTCAATCACGCTGGAGCTACCAAAGGCCCCGCCCGTCGGCGACACAAACAGTGCAGACGTAAGCGAGCCGCTCTTGCAGGCAACGCCCGCGCTGGCGCCGGTCGCATCCACCCAATGGGCATCCACGACAAACCGGCCATCGGAGGCGTACACGCCAAAGAAGCGGCAGTCCTCGCCCGATCCGCCGCTAGCAGCAACAACGCGTGCGCCGCCCAGCCGGGGCCCGAGACACCCGGCTCGTCGTAGGTCTGCCCCGCGATGGTAAGGCCATCCGCACCCACAGCATAAGAAGGCCCGCCCAGCAAAACGCATAGGCAGGCCAGGCGAGTCTCGAAGAAGCGCGAGACGGCCTCATGCTGGAGCTGCCGCATCACGTATAGCCAACGAAGCGTGGGCGGGACGCCACCAATGGGCAACGTCCCGCCCGCTCTGCGCAATCTCATGCGCATCCAACTTGTAGAGTAAATTCATCGCACGCGTCGATTACGACCCCAATATTTCCTTAGGAAACACACTCGATAAATCGTTAACACCCATAGCGAAAAGCACCTTTGCGCTGGCATCGTTGCTGAGCTCGTCGCTCAACTTAAGTGCATCAAGCAGTATATTTCGTCGTAACATCTTATAGTCATCCTCAGTCAGCACTAGCTCAAGATCGCTTAAAACCCCTACTAGATTAACATCGCGAGACGGAGACACCCTCGCGCAGAACAGACGCTCGTCATGCGCGCAGATGTTTCGAAAATCTTTGATGTGATCGTATGCGAGCCTTAGCCTTCGGGGGCTGATGCGCTTATCGACTTCATGCGTCTCGGAATAGAGATCGGAAAACGACTTGGCAATGGAATTTCTCATGCTTTCTGGCTGAAACTCGTAGAACTTGAATGCCTGACCAAGCATCAAATAATTCATAAGAATCCATACCGGCGTATTGTCATGATTATTTTCATAATGACGAATGTAGTCCCTTTTATAATCACTATTCCATTTTTTAGACCTACATAGCACCTTCTCGAAATCACCGATAAGCGTGTCGATCTTTTTTCGATAGCCGGCATCAGCACGATAGGAATCTCTATCAAGGTATGCTTCTGGGTTATCTTTATGAGCCATGGCAAACCGATAAGAGCAGACGGTCTTAAGAACTGCTTCCGCCTTGTTAAAGTGCTCAAACATGAGCAAACGCAATGAACGGTCAAATTCGAATAAACGATATATATCAGAAAACTTCGTACCTTTCACGAATAGCTCGTGACAAGAATCTCCACGCTGGTCGAGAAATAAATCCTTGTAGCCGTTAATAACCGGATAGTATCCCTCGCGCTCCAAAACTAAACGAGTATTGTTATCGCATTCGAGTCCACGGCCTTCAAGAATAGCAATCTGCTCATCAATAGATTTAAATGGTTTATCCATTTGGACCCCTTAAACGCGAAAACCGCCTTTCGGCGGTTCCCACGGACCAAGCCGGACGTACCGTCGCAAGGCCTCATCACAACGACTACTTTAAGGGAGAACTCGGGGCCCGTCAATCCGATATCACCAATCTGAGCGAGACCGACATACGCCAGCGCTGCGAGGTCGGCCGATAGCAAAAAATGGGCACCGAAATCGGCGCTATCAATCAGGCGCCACAGCAAAAGAGCACCGAAGTCCACGTTAGCTCCGGTACTCAAACGCGTCATCGGCGGTGTCGCATCGCGATATTAAGCAATGCTCGAACAGGCAGCTGCTCAGGAAGGCAGCCTCCGTCTAGTCATTCGCAACATGCCAGCGAATAAACCAGTTGGAATCACTCGAGAGCTCACCAAGTAACTTCTGCTCGAGAGTAGCATCATCAAATTTCCCCTCCTTGCATAAGCGTACAAGCTTAAATGCAACATTAGGGGAAACATCGTGTAACGATTGAAACGCCAAATCGCTAAAAGAGCCCGCTTCCCATCTACGATAGCCTGCAGCAATGCTTGCAAGCAATATTGCACGCACAGCAGAGTCCTCACTAAGCAAAATGCTCGAACAGATTGCAGAAACGACGTCACAGTACCGATCGCAGATAGAATTACAAACAATCAACTGCTCAAGCACTTCCAAATACGCACGCTGACCGGAGGCAGTAAGTGTTTCAAATTTTATGCCAAGCGTTAGGAACTCTATGTCCTTTGCAAGGCCAGCAACCACTTTTAGGGCCAAACATCTTACAGACCATGCACACGAATCCATTGAAGCAGGATCTCTAAATTCCGGGGCTTTTGGCCACTCATCTGGAAGTTCAGAAATCAAATCCGTCCAACCGTCTGGCAGAGCTTTTCCATCACGCACACAACAGCATGCAAACTTGTTTAATACGGTCATAGCCTCTCCTACAGAGCAAGGTAATCCCTGATATGTCGGAAGCTCTTTAAGACAGTGTTCCAGAACGCGAGACAGGGATGCGCTAAATGACTCTGAAGAATCATCATCGAGCGACCGACATAGCAGAGAAGAAGGACGAACGGAAAATCCAGAGCGAAAATCAGAACGATTATTCGAATCGAATTGCGTACGCAATTCATTGATACAAGCCGTCTCCGTATTGCATGAAGGAGATTTGTTGTCAGAATAACAACCCTGCTCAACAGCGGAAAGGCGCTCCACTTGCTCCTCACTCAGAATAGAATAGCCGCAACGTTTCCCAACACCTCCGAATACGCCAGCGGAGAAATTATATTTGAGCAGTTCGTCAGAATTCGATTTAAGGCTACGACCCAATTGATTAACGAGTTCATTATCAATTTTGTCTAAATCCATTCCGCCAACAACGTCCGAAACATCAGAAGCGTCGGTATATAAATGTTGGTCGACAATCTGGCAAAGTAAATTAACAAGTGACTTCTCATCAACCCTCATCTTGATCATATCTATCGCTTTGATCCACTTTGATGCAGATTGTCGAAAATCATTTACAACGCTTAACGCACTCCAAGCATCGCGAATAGTATCATCCGAAAAATAAGGCGCGCATTCCTTAATGACGACGGCTCTCGTACTCGGACGATATGCCTGTACCGTCAAAGAAGTCAGACGCCACAGTTCCTCGGCACACGACGGAAGGTAGGACCTTAAACGATCGCTCTTGTAAGCAAACCTTTTCTCAAAGCCCTTAGCATCCCCCTGAAGAACAAGAAGCTTAATTCCCTCAAGCTCAAGTTTTGGCCAATTGTAGATAGAGGAGTAGTCGATAAGCGAATTGGCAAGCAGGCCGCGAGCATAGAGGGCGCTCGAAATGCTTCCGCACAATAATGAACTAAATAACAAACATGATATATTCGACAGGACGGAAGCAAGGCTGGCATCATGTCGAATCGTCGTGTAAGGATTAATTGACATCGCCTCTCTCGAAGCGTTTAGGACAGCGGTTCCCACCTCCTCTTCAAACTTGAGTGCAAGGGGAATGTAAGATGGAGCGGAAAGCGCATCGATTTTTTTCTGAATTGTCAACTGAGTGCCAAATCCATATTCGGAAAGCATGCCAGCGACAGTCCTCTTGTCAATTAAACAATTACCATAAGCCCAACAATCTTTCGATTCTATTGAATCACAAGCAAGCTGGAGTAATTCATAGCACCTGGAATAGCGGCCTTCAATAGAAGCGTCAAGAGCGTCAAGCCTTAGTGAAAGGGTGTCTCTGGGAATACCGCTGTCCTTCATAGTTTCCAGAATGACGGCCTTGAATGCACCGACCGAAAAAGGGGTGCCATATAGAAGCCAATTGACCGCTTTCTCGCCAAGAAAGAAGAGATAAGGATTGTCAGACTTTCTCTCAAGCCAATCAGCATGGTAGTTAAATTTTTTTGAAATCAAGGCAACCGAGGAACCAAAAGCATCGAGAACATCTTCAGGAATAGAGACAGGAGCAATATCAGTAAAAACCGCCGATCCACCATCTTCAATTTCAAATCGTCGATTGTGAAACAAATCGACCATCACGTTGTTAAGTTGGTCCATCAGATAAGGAACAAGACCTGAATCATTCGGCCGCCCTACATACGTACACGCATCCATTTCTCTGGCATAACGAAGCAGAGAATCGATTTCCGGCGACGTCCCAGACTCAAGCTTAACAAGCAAGAGTGGCTTTCTGAGCCTGATAGCATGATAAAGCTCTCTGCTAGTTCCTGGCCTCAACTCTGATCGTATAATTCCAATTACTATATCGCTTTGCGCCAAGTGATTAAGATAATAAGAGGATGATGGCTCAATGCTCGCATGAAACTCGATGGCAAAGGGCTTAAAGATATCCGATTTCAGCAAAGCGCAATTAAGCTCGTTCCTCAGCTGCTGCCAGCTAAAATCGCCTTCATCGCGCATCGAAGAGCTAACAAACACCTCAATACGGTCACGATCAATAACCTCAGCGTCCATCTTGTTAGCACCCATAGAACCTCCCAATCGAATAGACCCATAAAATATCAAGCGGCGCGGACCTATAGCGTTGGCAGCAAAACAATCGAAAGGTCTTGATGCGTAAGCACCTGGATCCGCCAACAACGACAGCCGCATTTCCTCATCGTATGACAGCCCAACACCCTAAATTTTTTCTTCGTGACAGTCGACGGATTTTAAAGTTTCAGCCAACTCGTTCAGCATAGTTGTAAGGCGAGCAATAATTCTTTTCGCATCTTCCCTATGGTCTTCGGTGACCACATCACCGTGAAGCTTATCGTATTTTGAACCCTTGCCGTGTGCCGCCCCCGCCGATCGGAGCTTCTGAAGGTCACGGAGGGGCTTGATGTCAGCCATGATGTTATTTGTGCCGAGATAGGCCTCCAACTTATTGAGACTCCCTTTTGAATCAGAGCCCTTTAGAGAACTCTCATCGAT
This sequence comes from uncultured Collinsella sp., assembly GCA_902490405.1. Taxonomy (GTDB): domain Bacteria; phylum Actinomycetota; class Coriobacteriia; order Coriobacteriales; family Coriobacteriaceae; genus Collinsella. Next base: position 11,865 of record CABUDS010000011.1, on the reverse strand, counting down.
GTAGTCGACAAAAGCTCTCGTGAGGGCCATAATCACGGCCTCAAATTCAGGCTCGCCATTACCAGATGGAATGTGGATTTGTTCAAGAATGCCTTCGTCTGCACGGTGGAAAGGCCTGAACAGCGCCAAGCCAAACCGTTTCCTCCATGCCTTATCAAGCTCCATGCGCGCCCGCATAAGCATGGAAACAGGGCCTGACGGATCCTTAACCCACATATTGAGCAAATCTGTCTTGAACACCTCATCAGAAATATGCTGGTCAACGGGCGACATCTCAAAAGAGAGGAAATGGGTGCGCTCGCTCTCGGGTAGGTCGCGCCCCAGATCGCCGAGATACACCATGACTCTGTCTGGGTCGACATTGTCAATCTCGCACCTCCACTGGCTCCCGCATGAAATGTGACGCTCGCTTACATCGAAGCTAGGGTCGTTCCTGTACTTATCAAGCACGGCGGGCTTGAAGAAGACGGGGGTTAAATAATGTGTTGCGTGAGGCTCCTTATCAAATTGGGTGCCAAGCTTATCCGGGTCGGATGTGTATCGAACGAACGAGCCGTCAGGCCGTTCGTCGATAATGAACTCGGGGTAATGTTCTTTTTTCTCATCGTACGGCCATACGCCGCAAGTCTCGACGTGGCCGGGTTCGATAAAACTTCGAGCGTAGATCATTGACAGCAGATAGTTTTCATCAGTATCGCTCGTGTACCAATGCCTGATATGGTAGTTCTCCCCAACTTCATCACGCTCCGCAATACACTCAGTGCTCCCCAGGGGAAAGCTGGGCGCAGACGCCAGTCGCGCGTCCACAAAGTAGACGAAAAGGCATTGCTTAGCCGCAATGAAGCGAAATAAATACTTGGTCCTGACGCGCACCTCGTCTCCAGCAATGTCGACAACTTTTTCTCTCTCGGCACACTTATCGATGCCGTAATAGCAACCGTCTCCGTCGCGGAAGAGTTCGAACAGCATGATAAATTCTTGGTTGACCAGAATTTGCGCTTGGTCAAGCGGATAGAAATACTGCTCGGCAACAATAAAGTCATAGCCTTCGTCGCGACCGTTATGATAAGTGGCGTCATCTCCATATATACAGAAGCCTGGTGAGAAGCTGGAGGCGTTCTTCAGCCAATCATCGCCTGCAAGGATCTCCTGCTTTCGTGTAAGGTCGGCAAAACAGGCGAAAACTGAAGGCCTTCCGTTAGCATCAGCATGATGCGAATAGACAGTCGTCCATGCTCCGGAAAGAGGGTTCTTAATCAGCTCGATTACCTTCTCCTGCCTGAACGGCTTAGCATCGAGCCCCAACTTGACTAAAACCCTTGAAACCGCTTCGTCCATATACACCTCTTACCACTTAGCGCCATCACCATTAATTAATGTGAGGATAAACCGTGAGAAATACTCGCATGCCGTAAAAGCATTTAAGGAAATTGTCCGCCACTGCAGGGACGAAGAAAAGCCACCAAAATGACAATCGGAGTTTTAAAGACAAAATGCCCAAGAGCAACAGCCATGCCCGGAACGCCATAAAGATCGACGGCAAATGGTGCCAGATGGACCTAACCTGGGACGACACAAGCGACAACTGGTACGGAGACCTTTGTTGACGAGCTGCTAAATGGCACAGAAACCATGCTCGGAAAAGGACTCCGGACTGTCCGAGAGCCAGATGCAGCGTCTCGCCGTAGCGCGCGCGGTTTATTCCAGTTCCCCAGCACTCCTGCTCGATGAATGTACCTCAGCACTCGACCCTAAAACCGAAAGAGAAATGCTGGACCGAATGCGCAATCTTGGCCGCACTGTGATCATCGTCACGCATCGGCCTGCAGCGCTGGAGGTTTGCGACCGGATAATTAGTCTCGAAGATACGCAATAGGAATCAGCAGCATCAGAACTGTCGATTTCATCGAACGGAATCACGCGCAGTGCGGCATGTGTTGGCATGGCAGAGCCCGGCATCCAATCACGGCGTAAGGTCGGCTGTTAGCAAATAACGGCAACGGAGCCCCTGCTGGCCCAGGCGCCTAAGCGCAATATGTCGGTACCGTTTCGCAATTATCAATAGCACTCAAACGCGCAAGTACGTATCAAATTTCATCTTAGCTCCAGGCAATGGCAAACAGACGGCCAGCCGTTATTTCCGCTGAATCTTAAGGCCCCTCCGATTACTAAGGAGGTAAGCATCTTTATGCTCCTTAGAGATTTCGAAGCTTGAGAGAATCTTATTCTGAGATTCAGGCGACCAATAAATATGAAGTCTTTCTCGCGCCCTCGTTATTGCCGTATAAAACACACTGTGAGTAATGCGCTCCTCAACGTCCTTCGTAATAATCAGCTTTACGGATGAGTACTCTAGTCCTTGCGCTTTATGGACAGACACCGCATACGCCACCTGAAACGGCACGATACAGTCCTCGCCAACATCCTCACCGTCTCGATCCTTGGCTTTCTTAACTGAAAAGCGCAGATACGTCTCTCCATCACGAAAATCTAAATACTCCAACCCGTCGTAATGAAGAACGGAAAGCTCGGAGGCGATAATGGGAACAGCAACCGTAAATTGCATCTCGTCTTTGGAAATTGCTTCCATTCCCACAAGACGCCCTTTTAGATTGTTATATAACAACGGATAAAACCGCTCAGACTCATTGAACAAAATTGGGTCGCCGACTTTATACGTATGATAATTCCAGACAACGGCCTCGTTCTTATTTCCCGACTGCAAGATTTTGTTCATATTATTAATGCCATAGAGGCCATCATAGTTGAGACATAAGACAATCTCATCATCATTCATTCTGCTAATTACAGAGTCATCAAGATTCGACGTAAAATCGCAAGAAATAAGAATTTCAGCGATATCAGGACTCACATTCCTGACAGCATGCCATAGTTTTAGCAAATCATCATTCTTCGTGCGCCATGGTTTATCAAATTCATGGATGCACTTATCAGGCAAGAAGTCTCGAGCCAATGAAAACCAGTTTCCAAACTTAATGGACTCAATCTGTCTCACATCGCCAACAAGCAATAGCAGTTTAAACCGATTAGAATCAATAATAGATCTCATATCGCTATTGCAGACAGTGCTGCATTCGTCAACGATTAAGATGTCGCAATCTGGCACACGATTCAAATACTTCGCGACGGTCATAAATTCGCAATTCTTATCATTTATTTTTCTTCTAAGACTATCTACGGCAGGATTTGTATTAGCGATAGCAAGTTTGCTTTCATTTTGCAGAAAAGCGCAAACGATGTTGACCATGGTTGTTTTTCCGGTACCAGCCGAACCGTAGATGAACGCGACGCTCGTTTCGGCAAACATGGACTTTAGAGCATCTATTTTTTTCTGAATCATCCAACTTGCAGCTTGGATCTTTAAGCCATGATTCACATAAAGCAGTATAGCCTTTGACCCCGGCACCAGACAGTTTTAAAAGCCCGCGTATAATACAAGTGAGTTCGTCTTCGACTCCCTTAACAAATAGATGCCCGTTCTCATGCACGAGATCCCTTGAATGATGTCTAAAATACAAAGCGCTATTAAATGAAGCAATCAGTTCATCAACATCCGAGAAGGTTGTAATTTCGGTATCCCTAAGATACAGAGCATTAGAATCGATTGTCTCCGCGGTCACCCTACGAGCAAGAAAGTTATCTTCATACGGATCTGGATCAATACATTGATACAAATCCTCGACAGCGACTACATGCCCAATAAGACTCGTGCAATACGGCTGCCGATCAAAGGGGGCACAGCCGTTTTTCAAATAAAGGTTACCGAGACGGCTATTCGGACTTACAGTCAATTGTTCCTCTATAACCCTGTTACGAGGTTTAGACAAAAGATACTTTAGAACATTAGATCCATTTGAGCCAGCACTCAAAAACTCATGCGCAGAGCTAAGCAAGGTGTGTACCGGACAGGCATTTCCCGAAGATGCTATCTCCCCCATCACAGAAATAAACTCGTCATCAGGGAGTAGAGCAATGTCGCAAAGCGTCATCCCGGTATGGGTCATTAGGTTCATAAGTGATCTATAGCTAGTGTATTGGCCAGTAAGCCACACTGCATCAGGGCCTCTAAGTATCTTTATAAGATTATTCAACTCACAGGGGCGTACTGAAACCGCATATGCATCAACAATCGTAACAGGAAGAGTAAAGCCAAGACCGTCGATACTCGTGCGCTTAGTCGAAACCACCACTGAATAATTAGTGGGCATTCTGAAAGATGAATAAACAAGTATACGATCAAATTTGCTACAAGAATCGAATGCGGGGACAAGTGTCGTCTCATAATAGACAGAATCCCCAACAAAGAAAGGCTTAGCAGCTCTAACGTAAAAACGGTCCTTCTCAATTTCAACAGCATTGGCGTTCATGAAATCATTGATTTTATGAGCTATCTCTTCATGGTATTTAGTCAAACCGGGATCGGTGTCTAGGGGAATCTTACTCAAGTTGGCAAGAATTGTAAGACCAAGCTTATCGAATGCGTAACGTTTTAAGCACAGCAAATTCTCGTAATACTTCAACAAAAGGCGCTCTGCAGAATCTTCGCTTGGAACATAGTGCGAAACGACCTTCTGTAAATAATGATGGAACTTAGCAATAAACCGGGTCTCGCTGCTTCTGTTCATATCTTTAATAACAGCTGAACATAATTTAAAATAATCGCCTTCGATGGGCTTATTGCCGTAAGTTGCATACATTGCAATATGCTCAACAAGATGACGTAGGTAACCCACAACGTCTCTTGAAACAGCGGACCTGCCCTCAAATTCAAGTCGATCAATCGAATGCTCCACAGCGCTGTTTGCATTGCAAAGCTCTTTAAGAGGGTTTCTCATAAGCCTCGGTCCTCCATCGTAATTTTCGACCCCGCAATATGGCTTAACGGCCAAGAAATCTTTACATCGATTAAGATATCAATCCGATGTCCATCAATAATGATAGCCGCACCAAAACAACACTTCCGAGCCAAACGACGAAGCTGGGTAACGCATAATTTCTTTCGCAAATTGACAACCGTATAGCGGAACACGGCCCACGCCCCGTCATATGATTTCTAGCGACCAAACAACAAATCACCGACGAAGGGGCACGGACCACGTCTGCGAACATCGTATCAGTCGACGAGGAGTCGCTGCGCAACGACATGGAGGATCTGGTGAGGAAGACCGTCGAGGAGACGCCCAACGCGCTGCTCGACGAGGAGGCGTCCGAGCTCTTCGGGGCCTGGCGCTACGAGAGGGCGGCGGGCCGGGAGACCCACCGCAGCGGCCACTACACGAGGAGGCTCGTCACGGGCGTCGGAGAAATCGAGCTCAGCGTGCCGAAGCTCCGCGGGGCGGCCGCGAGGGCGGTGCGCGGCGGGTTCGCCGAGACGCTGGCCAGCACGGGATTCCCGCCTGAGCGCTGGCGCCAGATCAGGACGAACGACGGGATCGAGCGAATCAACCGCGAGATCAGGAGGAGGACGAGGGTCGTCGGGACCTTCCCGGACGGCATCTCGGCCCTCATGCTGGTGACGGCGAGGCTGAAGTACATAGTGGAGCACGAGTGGGGCAAGAGGAGGCACCTGGATATGTCGAAGCTGGACGAGATGAACGAACTGAAAGGAAAGTAGGAGGGCTAGAAGAGGACGGGGCCGAGGACAGCAAAATTAATTTGCAAATGAATCTTGACGGTACCCTCCCCAACATTCCCCAGAAAGTTCGCTGATGTTGACTGGGGTTCCCGTAAAATAAACCTCAACAAAATATGTGCGGAGTGCTGGCCTGGAGCTGCCTTTGGACCCTATTGGCTGCTCACCGAGAGGCTCCGCTATGAAACGACCTATTTACTACCTGCTCTGCGCGATCGCGTGCACGTCCATGGTCAGCGCGACGTTGCCTATGGCAGCCATCGCGGAAGCCATCCAGCCTCAGGCAGCCGCAGTGCAGCAGGCGCAAGCCGACGCTACGAGCAGCGGCGCAGGCAAGGCCGAAGACGGCACCAACGCAAACGCGACAGCAGATACCGCAGAGGACAGCACCGCAACATCCACCGGCACCAGCGCCGTCAACACGGAAAGCGCCGACGGCACCGCCGCCGCAACAAACACCCCCACCCCATCCCTCCGCGCCCAAGCCACCCCCACGCCCGCCGCAATCTCTGCCACGTCACAAACCACCTACGACCACTCCGCCACGGCAACCCAAAACGGTGTCACCTTCACCGTCTCGTGGAACGACGCCCCCGCGGGCACCGCGACGAACTTCCACGTAACCCAGACCAACGGTTCGTCCCAGGCCAAGGCGCGCATGGACGTGCCCACCTACTGGGACGGCGACAGCCAGGAAAGCGTCTGCGACCCGTCGCGCCCGGCATGGGCCAGCTACTATAGCCTGGGCAGCGCGGGCCACGACTTTACCTTTGACTTCACGGCATCGGGCGCGTACCGCATCCACTTCTACTTTATGGACAACGACAGAAACGACCCCCAAAACGACAAGGGGATCTACTACCTGCGCACCACGGCGGAGGTGACCGTAAACGATGCCGCCCGCCCAAGCGTCACGCAGATCGTCAACGGTGCCGTGGACCTGTGCAGGCAAGAGACAGACGGCTCGGAATACGACATGGCGCTGTGGCTCCACGACTGGACGCTTGACCAGCTGGAGTACGACCACAGCCTCAACTGGTGCTCGGCCGAAAGCGGCCTCACGCGCCACCAGGGCACCTGCGAGAGCTACCAGCGCATCTACTCCAAGCTCCTTAACGCCGCGGGCATCGCCAACGGCCGCATCACCGGCAACGGCCACACCTGGAACGCCGTAAAGATCGACGGCAAATGGTGCCAGATGGACCTAACCTGGGACGACACCAGCGACAACTGGTACGGGGACCTGGACCAGCGCCATCTGTACTTTGGCCTGACCGACGAGCTCATGGCAATCGCCCACTCCGACCACACGGCAAACTACCAAAAGGGCGACTACGCCTACCGCTCAACCGACCTATCCAACAATTACTTTGTGCGAAACGGCAAGGCCGATGAATGGGCCGAGAAGTATGCCGACCGCATTCAGCAGCAACTGGATACCAGGGAAGAAAGATTTTCCATTGATGCCGATAATCAGTCTTTCCCGCCGAGCATCTCGGGAATTCAGAATGGGATTGTTGCGTATGCGATGAATCAAATAGACCGGAAGACCGCTGGAAACAAAGACTATCTATCTGCCGAGTCGAAGGTCGAGATGACGTCGAGCAGCAGCTGAACCGCGGCAGGGGCTCGACACCTGCTCGGTGGATGCCGTCCCCCATGCGGTGAAGGTGAGGGGGATCCAGCCCGAGGGGATGTAGGAATGCGATAGGAAAGTCATAGATGCGGGCGTGCTGGCTAAAATGGGTCGGCCGGGATTGGTCAATCTCGGCCGACTATATTTGGCTAAATTATTCCATCGCTAACACAGAAAGCTCGCTGATGTTTACTGGTGTTTCCGAAAACCCCAACAAAATATGCGCGGCATGCTAGCCCGGTGCTTCTTTTGGACCCTATCGCCTGCTCCCAGAGAGGCTCCGCTACGCCCCCATCGCCCACCATGTGCAATCGCGCGCATGTCCATGGCAAGCGCACCAATACCCATGGCGGTCATCGCAGAAGCCATGCGGCTCAAGCAACAGCCGCGCAACAGGCACAAACTAAGACAGCAATAAGCGATACTGACAAGGCCGAAGGGACCACAAGCTCAAACACCACCGACTCAAGTGATTCCGCAGTAGATGTCAAAAGAGACAACAACGCCGCCCCCGTCAGCGCGACCAGCGCAACCGACAGCACCATCCCCCATTAGCTTCCTCATCGAGCAGCGCGCTGGGCGCCTCCTCGATGGTCTTCCTCGGAGGAGTCTTCATTTCCTTGCACAGCAGTTCCTCGTCGACCGTTACGATGTTCGCAAATTCGGCACGTATCCCATTCGTCTGTGATTCGCTGCTTAGCCGCCAGAGACCACATGACAGAGCGCGGACCGTGATCCGTCATGTGGTTGTCAATTTCCAAAAAACTTGACGTTACCAGTGATGCGGTTTCAAACCGGTTAAAAAGGGGTATCGACCCAAGCCGATACCCCTAATGCAAGCACGCTTTAATCCAATTAAGCCATTATCAATACTGCTTTATCGGATCAGCGTACATCGTGAATTGAAAGCCAATCCAGCAACCTATCGAAGCTCTCTGTAAACTAGATCCCGTTTTTCGTGAAATAGCATATTCGCGGGTACATCTTTAGAAACAACACTATTCGCAGCGATGACCGCATTATCGCCAATGGCTACACCTTTAAGCACCACGACATTCGCGCCAAGCCAGACGTTGTCGCCAATATGCACGGGCGCTGTCGTAGTCGGCTGGTCCCGATACATGATCCCATCCTGCGACATACCGTGGTCGAAGTCATACACATGGACGTTTGGACCAAATAGGCAGCCTCTACCAATCTCAATTCGTTCATGAGCAATCAGGACGCAACCGTAATTGAAAGACGTTCGTTCACCGACGCTAATAACGCCTTTATCCGATACGCGACAATAAAACGGTCGCCTGAAAGCCTTCGTCATGGTTATCTGGCCAGGGAATCTCCCTGCAAGAAACGCCAACTTACCCCGGACATAAATCCAGGTCGCCACATGCTCAACAAAGTCCATTAAATTCAAGAGAAACGCCCCTAGTAACTATTTCCTTTTAATAAGCTGTTTCACAAGAGTCTTGAGAGATTTCACGAAGCCGTAGGCGCCAACAAACCGAGCAGTGCCCTCGAACCCCTTATGCTCATAAGCCTTCCAGAAACCATCAACGTTACCCTGCGGAGAGGACGACCTCTCCAGCATCGGATTACCGGGCAGCACCTCTTCAAGAGATATATCTGTTACGCCGGGCTCAAATACACCAGATGCGACAATACGCTCGGCTAGCTCACTATTAACCATAACAACAGAAAGTCCCTTATGATCATTAAAACCTTTGCGAATTCGATCGACGCCAAGAAAATCAGCAAGAGTAAAGTCGGAAACCCTGTTGACGTCGGTATAGGCGCAGTTATAACAGCTGGAATTTAAAGCGTTATTGCTATAGAACACATCTCGCCAAGTATTAGATTCAATCGTGTCATAGAGAGCAGTGCCGTCGTCCAAGAGAGCCTTCTCGACATGGACTCCCCAACCTCTGTCCTTGGGGCGATGAAAATATTTGATGACCTTCTTTCCGGACTTTTTTTCCAAAAAGGAAATGTATTCGCGGAACATACGATTACTAGGTGTGCCATGGCAGATTAAATCGCAGGTAACCAACTGTCCGGAATAGTTTTTCTTAGATAGAAAACTCCTAAGACCCGCAATTTGGCATGGGGTTCCGCTGTAGAGCACGTCAAGACCTTGTTTCAAGTCGTTATATGCTTCGACATATGAAGAGCCAACGAAGCCCTGTGAGTATTTTGAGCCTCGACAAGATTGCGCGTCGTCAACAGAGGCACAACGCCGCTGAACAACGCGGAAATCTTCATCGAAGCAAGCGCCGTAAACGACGCCGCCATTATTTAGGACGTAAGTAGCCAAGGTCCAAAACGCGGCACCCGAGGAACTTTTTGCGCGTTCGGCGTCGTCAGCCTGATAAGCCAATACCCGACGAGAGTTCATCTTCAGATCGTCGCTCGTCAAACCATTAGCCGGACATACCCTCTGGCACAAACCGCACTCAACACATTTTGATTCGTCAATCTTCGGACGGTAAAACCCATGAGAGTCTTCTACAATCTGAATCGCCGATCGAGGACACACAGACAGACACGCAGAGCACCCGGTACAGCGTTGACTATCTTTGCAGATATCCATGGAATCCCTCCCTATCGTTAAGAATCATCTTGTCTGAGCCGCAAATAGCAAACGCCGCCACACATGAAATGAAATACGGTATGTAGCACTGCGGATCGTATAAAGGGTTGCCTGAAAAGCAATAAATTAGAAAGAAAATCTGAACACCCAAACAGGCCCACAAGCAAAAGGAGTCCCCATAAGGACCTTCCTCTAAAAGAGATTCAGATCGATGCATGGCTGCAAGGATGGAGAGAAACGCGGGCACAACAAAAGCCGCAAGGCCAATCACACCCGTCTCGGCAAGCAACTGAAGGTATACGTTGTGAGCACTCATCGACGAAAAGCCAAGATTGCTGTACATTGCACCAAGGGAGGTAGTGGCAACATACTTGGAATAAGTCCCCCAACCACAACCAAGTAAGGGTTTTGCATAAAACATACTCCAAGCGCAATCGTACAAATAGCTTCTGCCATTGCCCGTTTCATCATCTGAAAGCTCAATAAACCTCTCAAGAGTCGCCTGAACAGCGGGAACAAACGTAGCAAGAACGCCGACAGCTATTACAGCGATTGCAGCAACAACCAAGGTCTTGAGCATCGTCCCGGTAAGCTTCTTTCTATTTACGAACAGATACGAGATGACGATAGCAGCAACGGATGCAACCAAAGGACCCCGCTTAGTAGTCAGAAAAAGTGCAAGCAAGAGCATCAGGCTCAGCATCAAATCTTTAATCCGAACCTTTTCCCTGCTACCAGCAAGACCACAGGCCCAAGAGACGAGACCCAAACTCAAATAAATCGAATTAGTGCTGTAGTGCGCCGTGAAGCCAGAGCGATAGTCCCTAGCCATATAGCTACCTGAAAAGAAGGCAGATTTAACTGGCAGATAAAGTGCGGGGACTAGCCAGAAGACGATGGTGCAGAACGCATGAAATGCTGCAAAGGCGACAAGAACCCTAAGGCATGAAGTGACCCAGGATCGCTCGCCTGCCGCAACATACATGCACAGAAATAGAAGCGTATAAACTACGAGCAGGGTTAAATTAGCCACACCGTATATCAAACTATGAATAAAGAACAGCACAAAGAAAGGTGCCCAAACCAGCTCAAGGCCAAATCTTTTGCAAGCAAATCTTCTGTTAGTCACAAAATGCAGGAGAAACGCCGTAGCAGATAGCAGGAGGCAGACATCGAGTGCAAGCGCAGAAGCAGCGAGCGATTGGCAGAAAAAGGCGTAAAAGAGCAGTGGAATGAACACCATGGACCCATCATTTAGGGAAAAGCGTCGCTCTAACTCAGAGCAAGACTCAACACCGGCCCTAGACGCGCTGAAATAATTCATCCTATTTAATCCTCATAAAACGACCAATAATCGAACTATAGCTAGGCCTGTCGAAGAAATAGAGCGTCGCGCATGCGGCGACTGCGCCCCAAATGACAAGACCGATGGCGACCGCAATCCATCCTGTCCAACTTCCAGCGAAGCAAGACAGTAAATAGCCAGGCATGGCCACAAGAACGGTCTGTAATACATACACGCCAAACGACCAAAACGAACTCGAAAGAGAGTCCTTCGAGATTTTACGAGGCTCGTAGAGCAAAAGGTCAATCACGCGGTATAGATTGGATACGCAGGACGCAGCAATTGTGCCGACGACCCCAAAACGCATTGTGAGTGGGATACCCAAGACGATAATGATTGCAGCCTGCAAGCAGGTCTGCGCCCTAGTCTCACGGTACATGCCAGCAGCAATTACAAGTAGGCCCTGGGACGACTTGCCATGATAGAGAAAAACATTTAGGACGACGAGGAAACCGAGCAGGACATTGTGGTAATTTGCATCGTGAAACCCGCCTGCATACAAATCAACAAACGGCATAATCAATGAAAAAGCACATCCGCATGCCACAGCGGAGACTGCGTACACAAGCGCTCGATATGGCTTATAGGAAGACCGAAGACCCTCGTAGTCTCCCTCAGCAATCTGTCGACCAAAGAGCGCCTGA
>CABUDS010000010.1 GCA_902490405.1 uncultured Collinsella sp. | reverse complement strand
CGCCATCAAGTACGCCAAGGTCCACCCCGTCCGTGACGAGAACGGCATCATCGTCGACTTCGAGACCGAGGGCGAGTTCCCCAAGTACGGTAACGACGACGACCGCGTCGACCAGATCGCTCACGACGTTGTGCACCAGTTCATGGAGTACATCCGCATGAACGACACCTACCGCAACTCCGTGCCTACGACCTCGGTTCTGACCATTACCTCCAACGTCGTGTACGGTAAGAAGACCGGCTCCACGCCCGACGGCCGCAAGGCTGGCCAGCCGTTCGCCCCGGGTGCTAACCCCATGCACAAGCGCGATAGCCACGGCGCCATCGCTTCGCTGTCTTCGGTTTCCAAGCTCCCGTTCCGCGATGCTCAGGACGGCATCTCCAACACCTTCTCCATCATCCCGGGCGCGCTCGGCAAGGAGGACCAGGTGTTCTTTGGTGATATCGACCTTGATCAGCTGGGCGAGTAACTATTGTTAGTGCTATACTAACAATAACGATTACTGATTAGTGCGCCGGTTTCGGCCGGCGCCTATCGATCGAAGGAGACACATTATGAAGGTTTCTGAAGTTTCCGAGACTCAGGCCGATAACCTGGTCCACATGCTCGACGCTTACGCCGAGAAGGGTGGCCACCACCTGAACATCAACGTCTTCAACCGTGAGACGCTGCTCGACGCTCAGGCTCACCCCGAGAAGTACCCGCAGCTGACCATTCGCGTTTCCGGCTACGCCGTGAACTTCCACACGCTCACCAAGGAGCAGCAGGACGAGGTCATTTCGCGTACCTTCCACAACAAGTTCTAAAGGGATTTAACTCCCGCAGGATCGCCGGGGCTGTTTGGGCTACCTCCCAAAACGTCCTCGGACATGCAAGAAGCCCTCGCTGCGCACTTCGTGCGGCGAGGGCTTCTTGCGTCCTGCGGAATTTTTTGGGAGGTAGCCCAAACAGCCCCGGCGGGGTCCTGTGTAGTCACCCTTTAGGCGGAACTCTCCTAATTATTTGGATGAGTCGTTTACTTACTTGTACTGTTACCGTTTTCCCACTGTTGTTGGGGTATGCTTTGTTCGTATGTAAACGTATGACATGTTGATGGGGGAGGGTGCTATGGCTCGCGAGGGTGCTCGTTCTAAGGATATGGCTAAGCCTGGCATCAAGGAAGTTGCAGCGGTGGCGGGGGTTTCGCCTACTACGGTATCTCGCGTGCTTAATAATCGCGGCTATATTAGCCAAGAGACCCGCGATAAGGTCCATGCCGCGATGGAGCGTATCAACTATACGCCCAACGATATCGCCCGCGCCATGCTCAACGGTCGCCTGAACCTTATCGGCATGATCGTTCCCTTTGTGAGCAGCCCGTTCCATGCTCAGGTTGTGCAGGCGGTCGAGCGCACGTTGGCGGAAAACGGCTTTAAGATGTTGCTGTGCAACAGCGCCAATCGACCCGATCTTGAGCGTTCCTATATTGACATGCTCCGCCGCAATATGGTCGACGGCGTAATCGTCAACTCCCTCAATATCGGTGCCGAGGCATATGCCGAGATGGGCTTGAGCCTGGTTGGCATCGACTGCGATCTTGGCGAGGGCTCTGTCCAGATTGCAAGTGACAGCTATGGCATCGGCGAGCTCGCCACGCGCCGTCTGATTGATGACGGCTGCAGGCGTATCCTGTGCCTGCGCAGCAATAGCCGCATGCGCATGCCTGCCAATAAGCGTACCGATGCCTACCTCGATGTTGTTGAGCAGGCCGGTTTGTCCGCGCTTGTCCGTGAGGTCGAGTTCGTTAAGCCCGACGACGAAAAGGGCGCGGTCGTCGCGAAGATTCTCGATGAGAACCCCGATATTGACGGCATCTTTGCGGGAGACGACACGATGGCGGCCATCTGCCTCAACATGATGAAGCAGCGCGGCTTGAGTGCTCCTGACGATATTAAGGTCGTGGGCGCGGATGGTGCCCGCCGCACCATGACGTTTATGCCTGACCTAACAACCGTACGCCAAGATATCGATCGCATCGGAGAGCTCGCGGCGCAATCCATCATCGCTCTGATTAACGGCGATATGCCCGAATCGAATATAAAACTCCCCGTTGAACTTATTGAGGGCAAAACCGCGTAGTTCATCCCGTGCTAAAAGAATTCCTCAAATGCTTCTGATTACCGTTCGCCGGCATATGTCAACCGTTTGCCGACGACTGGAACTGCGAAAAGACGTATTGGTGTGAAAACGTTTGACATATGAAAACGATTGACATATCTTGCCATTGTACCGAGTTAGTATGTCGTGGAAAGGAAGTCTCGGATGCACAAGGTGTATTACCAGCCTGAGGGAATTTGGGTAGGCGACATCATGCCGTACGGCGAGGACGGCACGTTCTATCTCTATCATCAGCGTGACACGCGTAACCCCGAACCTTTCGGAGAGCCGTTTGGCTGGGCACTCGCGACGACCAAGGATTTCGTCAACTACAAGGACTTTGGCGAGAGCCTTGAGCGTGGCGGCGACGAGGAGGTCGACCAGTACGTTTATGCCGGCACGGTGTTTAAGGTGGGCGACAAGTACCATGCGCTCTACACTGGTTGCAATCGCGATAAGGTCAGCGCACGTTTGATGAAGCAGGTTCTTCTTCACGCAACGAGTGACGACGCCGTCAAGTGGGAGAAGAACATCGCCGAGACGCTGCTTCCGCCCCAGGAGGGTTACGATGACCGCAACTGGCGCGATCCCTTTGTGCTTTGGGATGAGGAGAACGAAGAGTACATGCTCATCCTCGGCACGCGTGTGGGCGAGGACAAGCGTCTGATGACCGGTCGTCTGGTCAAGTTCACCTCCAAGGACCTGGATACCTGGGAGTTCCAGGGCGACTGGTGGAATCCGGGCCTGTACACCATGTTCGAGATGCCCGATCTCTTTAAGATGGGCGACTGGTGGTATCTGGTGTTCTCTGAGTACAGTGATGGCAACAAGACCCGTTACCGCATGTCTCGCTCTATCAACGGTCCCTGGATCACTCCTGCGGACGATTCCTTCGATGGCCGCGCGTACTATGCCGCACGTACCGCATTTGATGGCGAGCGCCGCGTTCTCTTTGGTTGGGTTCCTACGCGTGACGAGGGCGGCGACCCCAGCTCTTACCTGTGGGGTGGCACCTTTATGCCCCTCGAGATCGTTCAGCGTGCCGACGGAACGCTTGGCACCAAACTCCCCGACAGCATGCTTGGCGCCTTTGGCGAGGCTAAGGCAGTCGAGGCCTTTGAGCTTTCCTGCGAGTCGGGCAAGGTCGAGCAGGTGCTCGCTGCGGATGCCGGTTCCACCTATATGCTCGACGCCGACATCGAGCTCGCCGGTGACGCTGCCGGCTTCTCGGTGAAGCTCGCCGAGGACGCCGAGTCCGGTCTTGCCTATGAGTTCCGCGCCAACCTGCGTGAGGGCAAGCTCGAGTTTACGGCGGCCCCCCAGTATCCGTGGTTCCAGGTCAACAACATGGGCCTCGAGCGTCCGTTGTTCTTTAAGGGCGAGGGCACTCATCATGTGCGCCTGGTCGTTGACGACGATATCGCGACCATCTTTGTCGATGATGTTGCGCTTAACGCTCGCTTCTGCAATAAGCAGGGACAGGGTGTGGCGCTGACGGTCACCGACGGTACGCTCAAGTGTGCAAATGCAACGATCGCGTCTCTGTAATGGCATCAAAACGTCTTATGATTTCGTAAGGGAATGGAGAGGAACATGGACTACAAAATAGTGTCTCAGCAAGTCGTCGATAACGTCGGCGGTCTGGAGAACATCGAGGGCGCCACGCATTGCGTTACGCGTCTGCGTCTGGTGCTCAAGGATACGAGCAAGTACAACAAGGCCGAGCTCGAGAACATCGATGGCGTCAAGGGCGTGCTGTACAACAGCGGCCAGCTCATGATCATCTTCGGTACCGGTACCGTCAACAAGGTCTACGATGAGTTTATGGCTCTGACGGGCGTTAAGGAGATCAGCGCTTCCGAGGTCAAGGGCGCCGAGGCGGACAAGAAGGGCAAGTTCTTCTCGGTCCTCAAGGTATTCTCGGACATCTTTATCCCCATCATCCCCGCTTTCGTCGGCGCTGCTATCATCATCGGCCTTAAGTCCCTGATCGTTGCCAACGGCCTCTTTGGCATGGAAGGCAGCCTTGCCGATCACAGCGAGTTCCTCAAGAACCTCGCAAGCTTCTTTGCCATTATCGCCACCACGTTTGACTACCTGCCTGTCCTGGTTATGTACAGCGCGGTGAAGCGTTTTGGCGGTAACCCGATTCTGGGCATCCTCGTCGGTATCGTCATGGTTCACCCGAGCCTTATGAACCGCAATGCGTTTGTTATGGATCCGTCGGGTGCTGAGTACTGGAACTTTGGTCCGCTCTCCATTCCCATGGTTGCTTTCCAGGGCGGCGTGTTCCCTGCAATCCTGACTGCCTGGTTTATGGCCAAGGTCGAGAAGATTGCCCAGAAGTACATCCCCGAGGTCGTTTCGTTCGTCTTTGTCCCGACCGTTACCCTGATTCTTGCTAACGTCGCCCTGTTCACCGTGTTCGGCCCGCTCGGCAACCTGATTGGCGATGTTCTCGCTGGCGTGATCGACGTCCTGTACAACAGGATGGGCGTCTTTGGTGCCTTCGTCTTTGCCGCGTTCCTGCAGCCGCTTGTCGTTACCGGTACGCACCAGTTCATTCAGGGTATCGAGGCCAACCTCGTCGCCACGACCGGCTTCAATTACATCCAGGCCATCTGGTCGGTTTCCATCATCGCCCAGGGCGGTGGCGCCGTCGGCATGTATCTCATTCACAAGAAGCACTCCAAAGAGCGCAATATCTGCATGTCTTCCTTTATCCCGACGCTGGTCGGTATCTCCGAGCCCGCAATCTTTGCTGCAAACATGCGCTACTCGATCATCCCGTTCATCTGCGCCTGCATCGGTGCGGGCTGCGGCGGTGCCTTCGTGAAGCTCTTTGAGGTGCGCGCTATCGGTCAGGGTCTGACCGGCGTACTTGGCCTGCTCATCGTCACGCCCGAGACCCTCGTGTGGTATGTGGCTGGCAATCTGATCGCCTTCCTCGTTCCAATCATCCTGATCTTTGCCTACAACAAGGCAAAGGGCGTTCCGACCACCGATGAGGAGGGCGCGGGCGCTGGCTTCGATGTCAGCTTCTAGTTGAGCCGTTCAGCGTAATGTGCGGATAAGTCCATTTGAGGAAGGGCGTTCGGCTCGTGTGAGTCGAGCGTCCTTTCCTATAGACGAGAAAGTCAACGGCGATGTTTAATCAAAAAAATAAGGTGACACGCGCGGACTATGAGCAATGGCGAGCTGGACAGGATGAGACGGCGGCTCGCATCGCGTCCGACCCCGATAGGCTTTTGTTCCATGTGGAGCCTGAGCTTGGCTGGCTCAACGACCCCAACGGTTTGGTGCAGATTGGTGATACGTATCACATCTATCATCAATACGATCCGTTCGATGCTGCGCATGGCGGTCCAGTGCTTTGGAATCATCTGACAACAAAGGATTTTGTGACGTACGAGAATCGTGGCCCTGTGCTGTTCCCCGATTCTGATTTGGATTCGAGTGGAGCGTATTCTGGTTCTGCCTTTGTACACGGCGGCAAGATTCACTACTTCTATACCGGCAACGTCAAGCATTTTGACCGCGATGATTACGACTACGTGTTGACGGGCCGTGAGCAAAACCAAATTCATATGGTTGCCGAGAACCCCGATAAATTGGGGGAGAAGCGCACGGCTGTTGGGCCGGTCGATTACCCCGACGATATCGGTACGCACGTACGCGACCCCAAAATCCTTGAACACGACGGTATCTACTACATGGTTCTGGGCGCTCGTACGAAAGACGACCGTGGCTGTGTGCTTGTCTATACTTCGCTCGATCTAGAGGGCTGGCAATATGCGACGCGTATTGAACTCGGCGAGAAGTTCGGTTTTATGTGGGAGTGCCCGGATCTGTTTGAGCTCGATGGCGAGTTAATCCTCGTTTGCTGCCCACAGGGCGTGCCCGCCGATGGTTGGCGTTACCGAAACCCGCACCAGTGCGTGTGGTTCCGCATCAAGGCCGATTGGGAAAAGCCTTGCTTTGCCATTGTCGAATCGGGCAAGCCCCAGATGGTCGATGCAGGTTTTGACTTCTATGCCCCTCAATCATTTGCAGATGCCGATGGCCGACGGATTATGATCGGTTGGGCGGGCTGTCCCGATGCAACGGCTCAATACCCGACGGTGGAACGCGGATGGCAGTGCGCGCTTACCGTGCCGAGGGTGCTGAATATGCGCGACGGTAAGCTCTGTCAGTGGCCCGCGCGCGAGATCGAGCAACTGCGCAAGGAGTGTGTTTCGGTGGCCGCCGGCGAGACCGTCGACTGCCCCGGCAGGCTGTTTGATGCCGTCGTGTCGTGCCAGGGGGCGAAATCTGTCGAGCTGGAAGTTCGTGAGGGCGTTGTCGTGCGCTATGCCAATGGAATGCTCACGCTCGATATGGGCGATGAGAGCCATGGGCGCGACGAGAGGTCGGTTGAGCTCGACGAGCTTTGCGACTTGCGAGTCCTTTCGGATACCACGATGATCGAGGTATTTGTCAACGACGGCGAGGTTGCGCTTACGAGTCGCACCTATTCGTCCGCAACACCGGTGATGCAGCTGCGCGCTGAGGGTGACGTCTCGATGGAGCTTTACCGTCTGGCTCGTTAGCTGCATTATGAAAGACCGTGGCGTTTTGGATACATGGGCTTTCTTGGTGGCTACCGTTTATCGCGTATAGCTACCGTTTGCGGAATAAGTAACACTCCTTAATAAACCGTGTAGAATCTCAGATAAGCACGGAGTTTTCCAGGGAGACGCTGTCCATTGTTGTGTGCAAGGGGCGGCGTCTCTTTGGCGCTTGGAGGCCGTTCTGCAGCAGGACGGCGGACGTGCGTCACATATTCAAAAGCCAACGTCGAGATGGGTTGTGATGATAATGGGCAAGTACGTAATCGTGGTTGAGTCTGGGTCGGATGTGACGCCGGAGCTCTGCGAGCGCTACGGCATCGTGCGCGTGCCTATGCATGTCACGATTGGTGACGAGACCGTCGAGGACGGCTCGATCGATCCGCTCGAGATTTACTCGCGCTGTAACGAGTTTGGTGTGATGCCCAAGACCAGTGGCTGCTCGCCTGCGGATTTTGCTCACGTGTACGACCGCATTCATGCCGAGCAGCCCGACGCGACCATTTTGCATCTTGCATATTCCGAGGCCACGACCTGTTCGCATCAGTCCTCGAAGATTGCAGCGGAGGGGCGCGACTACGTGTTCTCCATGGACACGCGCTTTGTCTCGGTAGGCCAGTCGCTCGTTGTCGTCGAGACTGCCAAATACATCGAGGCCCACCCCGATGCCACCGTCGACGAGATCTTTGCATTTACGAATTCCGTCATGGACCGCGTGCTGTTGGGCTTTGTTCCTACCGACCTTGCCTTCCTTAAGGCGGGAGGTCGTCTGTCCAACGTGGCATTCCTTGGCGCCCACCTGCTCAAGATTAAGCCCTGCATCGAGGTGACGGGTGGTAAATTCGTGGCGACCAAGAAGTTCCGCGGTTCTATGCTCAAGTGCGCCCGTGCCTTTCTTGACCACATGGTAACGAAGGGCGAGATCGACTACTCGCATATTGGCCTGGCGTATTCGGTGGGTCTTTCCGAGGAGTTGCGCGACGACATGGAAGTCTATGCGCGCGACCTGGGCTTTAAGGACATTACCTGGACTCAGGTTGGCGGCGTCATCTCGAGCCACTGCGGCCCGACCGCCTTCGGTGCGGTGCTCACGCTTAAGGCGTAAAGGCCTGGCGTCTATTGATATCTATCGCCACAGCGGCGGGCGGGTTGCGACAACCCTCCCGCCGCTCTTGCGTAGGGCCAAATAGGATAACCCAATTGACCGCTAAACCGTTTCGCCATCATGCGTATGGGCTAGAATGACTCTGGCATTTATGTAGCTAAAACCAATGAAAGGCAAGGTAGCGGGAATGGCTGAGATGACGCTCGAAGGTGTGGATGCTCGTCCCGAGGACTCTGCGTTTACCCTGGGCCGCGTACATTCGATTGAAACGATGGGAACTGTCGACGGACCCGGCATCCGCTTTGTGGTGTTTGTTCAGGGCTGCCCCATGCGTTGTGCGTATTGCCACAA
Source organism: uncultured Collinsella sp. (assembly GCA_902490405.1). Taxonomy (GTDB): domain Bacteria; phylum Actinomycetota; class Coriobacteriia; order Coriobacteriales; family Coriobacteriaceae; genus Collinsella. Next base: position 56,616 of record CABUDS010000010.1, on the reverse strand, counting down.
CCCCGATACCTGGTCGGTTAACGGCGGCACCATGGTGACCGTCGAGCACCTGATGGACGAGTTCCAGAGTAACCATGAGTTTTACCGCAGCGGCGGAATTACGGTTTCGGGTGGCGAGCCGCTCCTGCAGCCCGAGTTTTTGGCCGACCTGTTCCGTGCCATGCATAACAACCCCGATGGTCGCGTGCACACCTGCCTTGATAGCTGCGGATATGCGTTTGATCCCAAGCATCCGGAGAAGTTCGATGCTGTGCTCAACGAGACCGATATGGTGCTGCTCGACATTAAACACGCCGATCCCGTCGAGCATAAAAAGTTGACCGGTTGCGATCCCGCACGCATTCTGGCGTTTGGTGATGAGCTCGCGCGTCGCAAGATCAAGGTCGTTATCCGTCACGTGGTGGTGCCGGGCATTACCGACACGGTGGAGGAGTGCGAGGCACTCGGCCGCCTGATTGCCCCGTGGCATAACGTGGTCGGCCTGGAGATGCTGCCGTATCACACGATGGGTGTTGTCAAGTACGAGCAGCTGGGCATTCCCTATAAGCTTGAGGGCGTGCCCCAGATGGATACCGCGCGCATGCCCGAGTTGCGCAATGCCGTTATGACCGGCATGAAAAAGCGCCGTACGGAACTCAAAAACGCCATCGGCTAGCAGCACTCATTGGGGACAGACTTAAATGAGTGCCCCCGGGCGCCTAGTTGATTGCTAAAGAGCCCCGTCAAGTTGCGGTGGAATAGTTCTTGTGTATCGGCCTATGCTGTCCAAACAGGAACTATTTCACCGCAACTGCGTTTTGGGCGGAGATGCGCAACAGAATCGTGCCATTTGGATAAATACGCTTGTGGTTTCTTTAAAGACGCCTTAAACGGTGTCAAACAATTTGGGAAAGAAATGGCTGCTCAGTATTATGCTGCTCGTATATGAACGGTCACAATCAGGAGACCACGTGCGAAAGGGCAAATCGCGGGACGAGTATGTGCCGCAGCATGGCAGCAGATATGAGACGAAGGGCACGTCTTCGCGCGGCCTTGCCGACGCTCGCTTTCGCGGGGCGAAGATTGCCGCCATAGGAATGCTAGCGTTAGCGGTTTTTATCCTCGGAATTGCCGTTAAAACCCACGCCTTGGAGCGAACGGTGCGCTCAGATGCGTCAACGGTACAGCTGCAAAACGAGAAGGTTTCAAAGTCCAAAGCGTCGGCAGATCAAGCTCTGTCGACGGCAGATCTCAAGACGAGACTTTCGAAGGCGGACTTCAACGATATCCCTTCGGGTGATACCGTTCAAACCTTCTCGTTGGTGGATAACAAGACTCCTACCTTGGAGGATCAGAGCCTTACCTCGCTCCAGGATGCCCTGAGTCGGGCGCAGGAGCTGGGCGACGCAGGCGTAGTGTTCTACGACCTATCGAGCGGTAGGGGCGTGACGTATAACGCCGATGTCGCGGTGTATGGAGCGAGCAGTTACAAGGCGCTGTATGCGCTCTATATTTGCGAGACGTTGGTCGAATCGGGGCAGGTGTCGCTCGATTGGGCTTTAGCCACGTATGGTGGTTACAGCATGGGCTGGCAGACGGTACGCGACCTTATCGAGAATGCCGTCGTCAACTCGGACAACGATTCGTTTATCGCGTTACGCGCGGCGTTTGACCATGATGGCTATGAGGATTGGATTGCCAACCTGGGTGTTGATAACGAAACGGCACTGGATCCGATGAGTGATTTTCCGACCTACTGCCCGCGCACCTCGGCCAAGTTGTGGTGCGAGATGAGTGAGTATTTGAGCTGTGACACCGAGACGTCGCAATGGCTGTCGGGCCTTCTGACCTCTACGACCCGATCGTTTATTCGCGATGGCATTGCGGACGATCAGGTCTTGGTGCGCAACAAGGCGGGTTGGATCAGCGAGGACGGTTGCTATTCGACATGCGATGCCGGACTGATCGACGTCGACGGCCATAGCTATGTTATGAGCGTCATGACGTCGATGCCGTGGAGCGATCGCTCGAGCGAGGTTACGGCTGCGATTGCAAAGGCGCTCTATGATGTGCGGTCCTCGTTGGCCTAGCGACTTCGTAAAAAGTGAAAGAACCAAAATGCTGGTACCATACCGTGGATAAGCAATTTGCACGAATTTGGGGGGATGGCATGGCAACCATCGCGATCATAGGCGCACTCGAAAAAGAGGTTACGCAGATTAAAGAAGAACTGAACGGCGCTCATGTGTCGCAAGAGGCGGGCTTGACCGTTGTAAGCGGCGAGCTTGACGGTCTGACAGTAGTCGCCACGACCGCTGGCATGGGCACCGTGAATGCCGCCGCCGCAACGCAGCATCTCATCAGCAAATACGCCCCGCGGGCAGTTGTGTTTTCGGGTATCGCGGGCGGCCTAAACCCTAAGCTCCATATTAACGACGTGGTTATTGGCAAGTGCCTGCGCTATCTGGATACTGACACGGCACTCATTGCCGAGTCGGCGCCGGGGCTCGAGGAGTTTGTCTCGACGCCGGCGTTGGTTGATGTTGCTGCCGCCGTGCTTGCCGAGCATGGATTTGTGGATGCCTCGACGGAGGAGACTTCTGCGGAGAAGGACCCCAAGCAGTTCCTGTGTGGCACTATCGCCACGGGTGACCGCTTTGTTACGGGTGACGCCATGCGTAACGCTGCGATTGAGGCCACGCATGCCGATTGCGTCGAGATGGAGGGCGCGGCAATTGCGCACATCGCGGCCAAGAATGGTGTCGATTGCCTGGTGCTGCGCGCTATCAGCGATAATTGTGACGAGGCATATGACGCGTTTTGTGAGCGCGAGTTCGATCTGGATGAGTACGCTCGCACCGCGAGCGGCATCACGCTTGACATCGTTCGTCGTATTGCCGCCGCGCAATAGCGCGCCCGTTTTGTAAAAACCTACGACCAAGGAGTGTCCATGGCCGATTCCATTAACTATCAGCTTGCCAAGTTCGTCGCCAGCTATGGCAAGGTTTCGCAGATTCCCGAGTCCACCTGCCCCGAGGTGAGCTTTGTCGGCCGCTCCAACGTGGGCAAGTCGTCGATTATGAACAAGCTTTTTGGCCGCAAGAACCTGGTCAAGGTTTCGAGTACGCCGGGCAAAACGAGCAACATCAACTTCTTTGAGGCCGATGGCGTGCATTTTGTCGACCTGCCGGGTTACGGTTTCGCCCGTCGCTCCAAAGCTGAGCGCGATCGCTGGGCCGAGCTTATCGGCGACTTCTTTGACTCCGAGCGCAGCTTTAACCTGGTTGTATCACTGGTTGACATTCGTCACGACCCCAGCAAGCTCGATCATGACATGATCGACTACCTGCAAGGCAACGAGTTCAACTTTATCGTCTGCCTCACCAAAGCCGACAAGCTCAGCCGCACCCAGCAGGCCCGCCAGTCAGCAGCCATCAAAAAGCAGCTCAACGTCCCGGCCGAGAACGTAATCATCACAAGCTCCCAAACCGGCACCGGCATCGACGAACTCAAAAAGCGCATCGCCGAGGCCTGCCTCTAATCGGGCTGCAGCCCCTCAAAAGCTCTCATCTATATCACCCCAGTGATAGTTATTGGTAAACTATCACTGGGGTGATGTCAATTGGTTCCGAGTATTATCCCAGGCGTTTCGAGTGAGAGCAGAACGCGCGGCGCAAGTACTTGGACACTGTGAATGGATTCGATTCCGAAGGTGTCGACATTAGGGATTTGATGGCAGGGAGGGTTGATTTAAATGATCCAAGAGTTAACGGATTGTGGGCCGAGTAGGACGTACCCCGTCTACTACCTTGAGGATGCAATGAACAACCTCGGCGACTGCTTTGACTATGCCGTTAACGATTATGGGGCAGAAGGATCGGAAGTTGCTGAACTCTTTTGTCTGAGCGGCGTAGCCCGCGAGTTCGAACGCGGCAACGCATGGGTAGTGTCGGGAAAATCGGGCGTTGAGCTGTTCGCGCTTATCGCCGAAAGGTCCGGTTACCAAGCAGGGTCGATGCCGGATTGTACCTATCGATTTGAGAAAACACCGGAATACTGGACGGGCTGGATATTGGCGTATCTACAGTGGCGCCTGGGAGAGTCTTTTGAAGACCTGCTGCATGTCGCTCCGTTTGATGTGCTGCATAACCTGTATCATCCCTGGCATGAAGCCTCGGAGGAACGTGTGACGCGTCTTATTTGCGACATGGCGAAGAAAACACCTCGTCAAACCAAACTGGCGCTAGCAAGAAAGCGGCTCAAGAAAACCCAACAAGACCTGGCATACGAATCGGGCGTATCACTCCGCTCAATCCAAATGTACGAACAGCGCCAGAGAAACATCAACGAAGGTTCGGTAACAACTGTAAGGGATATGGCGAAAGCCCTGCACTGCAGCATAGAAGACCTCCTAGAGCCGGTTTTCGAATACAAAGAAACCAGCGCAGCCTAAAAGAGGTGCTGGCCGCTGATTGTTCAAGTTGCAGCTCGAGCAATTTGAGCAGCGAAGCCGGCTGCCTAGTGGGGGCATGTGGGCCTTCTAGGTATCAAAATCCGCCTACGTATTGAAATACCCCGCCAAGCTAAAGTGCTCGGCGGGGCATATTTCGATTGACGATGCTAGCAGGGGTTGAACTTTAATATGCCGCGAGTAAGAGGCGTCTGCATTTAGCAATTAAAGTAAATTATTCAATTCGGGCGCTCAACCAGTACTCTCCATTCGAAGCTACGATTGCGTATGTAATTCCATTTTTGACAATCGGTTCATCTACGCAAGCAGCGCCAACTTGCTTGGCATCTGAAAACGAAAGCGTTGGATCAATCGCTTGTATGGTTGCTAATGCTGTCGCCGCGGCATAATCTGAATTTTCGAAGTACATGACTATGTTTTTGAAGCAGTTTTCGGATCCAAGATAGCTGAATAGTAGTTGGCTGCTCGAGTCCGAAAAGAAACCTCCCACGCCTGCAAGCTTTGAGCCGTTTTTAATCTGGAGCTCGAGTCGTGTGCCGGTGTCGTCTAGTTCATAATCCGCTTTCATGCTGCTGCAATTAGGCAGATCGGAGAATTCTTCGTTAAGTCGCTCAATAAAGTCTTTAGGGGAAATAGAAAACATTCCGTCGCCAAGAAAAGACGTGATTTCTTTTTCGTTACGGGTGTCAACGACCTCTCCGCATCTCCCGCATTCTCGTATTTCCTTTGAGGTGGCGTCTACGTAGTCAACTTCGGTAGTCCACGAGCCCGGTTGATGCCCAAGGGGTTTTCCATCGGTTTTACCACAGCGTTGACAGGTCTTCGGAACCGTGCACGTTGCTTCTTCCCATTCATGTCCGAGCGGTTCCCCCTCGGTTTTGCCGCAACTTTTACAGGTGCGAGGGCTTGTACAACTCGCATTGGTCCAAAGCTTGTGGGTGCAAAACAATTGGGGGAATAACGTGGGCAAACAGAAGACGACAGTAACTATTGCAGTAGCTGCAATAGCCGCCCGTTTTTTACTGCCTAATTTATGAATGGCTCTCGTTAGAAGTGAGTCGCCCCCTTCTTTTTTGCATGCGATGTCATCTTCATTTGATGATCGATCTTCAGGGGAGGGGGCATCGTCAGCACCATCAGAAAGCTGTTTCCCTTCGATATCTGGCGTCTGTTCGTATGATGCGCCGTGCATTTGCTCATCGTTGGGCTCTTTCGTCTCATTATCCATGTTCGTTGAGTCCCCTCTCTCGTTTAGATTTCCGATGTGAACAATCGCTGTAAGTTAAGCGGCAAGTAACATAAATATATCCCAGTTTGGGATATAACAAAACGGAATATAGCGTAAACGGCATGAACGTTGATGCTAATAGGACATGCGGAAAATGCCTTTCCCAGATTCGTCGGGAGCAAGGTATCACTCAGGTTGAACTCGCAAAGAAACTGAGGGTACCTCAGTCGTTCATCTCGAAAGTCGAAACCGGGGAACGCAGTCTTAGGGTTTATGAGCAGTTCGCCTATGCAGAGGCACTTGGAATTGCCGTCGGAGTCCTCGTGCAAAGACTTGGGGCGGATTTGAGCGGTGGAGATAAATAGATTGCGCCGCGAATCGGGCGATAGTTAAATCAGCGAATGCGATATCCTGTCGAGGCTGCGCAGGCCCCCTTGGGGCTTCCCCTGAAAACAATCCGCAGATCGAATTGCCCCGTCGCGCGAAGCGTACGACGGGGCAATTCATGATCGAGGACGTTTTCAGGGGAAGCCCCAAGGGGACCGGTGAGAGCAATGAGGCAGGGCGCTACAGGTATTCGATCTGGGCGCCTTCCGTGTCGCACGTTAAAATATGCGTCTCACACTTAGGGAACTGCTCGCGCAGCTTGACTTGCAGGAACTTCGCCACGATGGTGTCGTCGGTTACAGCCATGAGGGTCGAGCCGGAGCCACTGATCCAGATGGTCTTGGCGCCGCCGTTAAGGCAGGTGTCGCGCACGGCGTTGTAGTCGGGGATGAGGCGGCGGCGATAGGGCTCCTGGATGCGGTCGTCGTTGGCGGCGGCAATCAGGTCAAGGTCGCCGGTCTCCAGGCCGCGCGTCATGCCGGCGATGCGGCCCATTTGCCATACGGCGGTGGAGAGCGGAATCTCCTGCGGCACAACCTTGCGCGCCTCGCTCGTATGCACCTCGTAGGGCGGAATCACAGTAATAAAACGAAGCTTGTCGCTCACCTCGTAGCGCAGGCACTGGGGGAGCGAATCGGTCGGCGTAAAGGAGCAGACGGCGCCGCCCAGGATAGCAGGGGCGACGTTATCGGGATGGCCCTCGACCTCGGTGGCAATGCGGACGAGTTCGGCGCGGTCGACGGTGTGGCCCGTCAACGCGGCGGCTGCCATGATACCAGCGACGACGCAGGTGGAGCTGGAACCCAGGCCACGAGCGACGGGAACGTCAGTCTGAATGTCGATGGCAACGGGGAAAGCCGGCTCGCCCCATGCGGCCAGCGCATCCACAAAGCTCACATAGACCAGGTTATTCTCGTCTTGGAACTCCTCGGGGCAGCCCGTGATGGTGAGTTTGTCGGCGCGCTCGAAGGTGAAGTGCGAGTAGAGGCTGACGGCCATGCCGAGGGTGTCGTAGCCGATGCCTAGGTTGGCGCTGGTTGCTGGGACGGTGATTTTGATCATGTGGGTCCTCCTGGGCGGGTCCGGCCGTTTAGTTCGCTGCTCGGGCAGTCCTGGCTCGCTCGGAAAGCACATTAAGTGCTTTCCGGCTCGTGCGGAACTCGCGACGAACTAAACGGCCAGACCCGCTCGCATGTTCGTCATCATCCCGAAAGCTAAATAAAAAGAAGGTGCGCCGGCTTTCGCCGGTGCTTAATAAGGGATCTAGTTGGTGCTCATTCGTTTTGCTGCGGACTCGACGTAGCTGGCCATCTCATCGACGTCGCAGACGTCTTCGAAGCGGACGGGTTTGGATTCGAGTTCGGCGAGCTGGGTCGGGGCGACCGTGTTGGTGGCCTGCTCGAGCACGCGCATGGCTTCAAAGTCGTCCTCGGGAACGTCGAGCCCCAAGGCGTCGCAGCAGGCGCGCGGGAACTTGTAGGGGCTAGCGGTCGAAAGCAGCACGCGGGCCTTGGCGTCCTCGGCGGGGGCGACCTGCTCAAAGACGTGATAGCCGCAAGCGGTGTGCGGGTCGATCACGTAGCCGTTCGCGCCCCAGCAGCTCTTGATGGCAGCGCGGACCTCGTCCTCGCTGGCCCAGCCGCAGCCAAAGACGCCCTGAATCTTGGCCAGCAGCTCGGCGGGCACCTCGTAGCGGCCGGTCTGTGCCAGCTGCCCCATAAGGCCGGCAACGAGCTCGCAGTCGCCGTCGGACAGGAAGTAGAGCATGCGCTCCAGGTTGGAGCTAATAAGGATGTCCATCGACGGTGAAATGGTCGTGAAGAACGGGCGGTTACGGTCGTAAACGCCGGTGGTCAGGAAGTCGGCAAGCACGTTGTTCTTGTCGCTCGCCACGACGAGCTTGGCGACGGGCAGACCCATGCGCTTGGCGTAGTAGCCGGCCAAGATATCGCCAAAGTTGCCGGTGGGCACACAGAACTCTACGGCGTCGCCGGCCTCGATAGCGCCGGCGCGCAGCAGCTGCGCATAGGCGGCAAAGTAGTAGACGACCTGCGGCACCAGACGGCCGACGTTGATGGAGTTGGCGCTCGAAAGCACCGTGCCGGCTGCCTCTAGACGCTCGGCAAGCTCCTTATCGGCAAAGATGCGCTTGACGGCGCTCTGAGCGTCGTCAAAGTTGCCGCGGATGCCGCAGACGGCGACGTTGTCGCCCTCCTGCGTGGACATCTGCAGATTCTGGACGCGGCTGACCTTGCCCTCGGGATAAAAGACGGTGATGCCCGTGCCCGGAGCGTCGGCAAAACCGGCGAGCGCGGCCTTGCCGGTGTCTCCCGACGTGGCGGTGACGATCATGATGCGCTCGGCGCCGCCGTCCTTGGCAGAGGTGCGGGCCATAAGGCGGGGGAGCATCTGCAGGGCGACGTCCTTAAAGGCGCTCGTGGGGCCGCCAAAGAGTTCCATCACATAGGTCTGAGGGGCGTCGGCGCCCGGTGCGGCGTCGAGTTTGACGAGCGGCGTGACCTCTTCGCTCGCGAACGTGCCGCGGTAAGCCTCATTCACACAGGCCGAAATTTCTTCGTCCGTGTAATCATTCAGTAACATTCCCAACACATTTTGAGCGATTTCAAAGTACGATTTATCTGCAAGCGAGCTGATATCGACCTGCTGGGTGCCAAGCTCGTCCGAGACAAACAAACCCCCGTCGGGAGCTATGCCGGTGCGGATTGCCACCTTACTTGAGCATGATAAAGTGCGTCCTCGTGTACTATGATAAGTTCCCATATAACACTGCTCCTCGGATACCTTGGTCCCAATCGGTGAACCCATGGTATCAGAGCGCGCAAAATAGGTTCGCAGAGGCTTTTTAGAAAGGTAACCTCCAGCCCATGATTAAGATTGCCAAGTTTGGCGGCTCGTCGGTCGCCGACGCCGAACACTTTAAGAAGATCAAGGCCATCGTCGATGCCGACCCGGCCCGCCGTTTTGTGGTGGTTTCTGCCTGCGGTCGCCGCTTTAAGGGCGACACCAAGGTGACCGACCTGCTCTACCTGGTTAACGCGCACGTTAAGTACCACGTGTCGTGCGAGGAGCTGCTCGAGGACATTGGGCAGCGCTATTTTGATATCGCTGACGAGCTGGAGCTCACCTATCCCATCCGCGAGGAGTTCGCGGCCTTTGCCGAGCGTGCCCGCTCGGGTGGCTACTCCACCGAGGAGCTCGTGAGCCGTGGCGAGTACTTCACCGCTCGCCTGATGGCCGAGTACCTGGGCCTGCCGTTCCTGGACGCCGCGACGGTCGTTGCGTTCCATCACGACGGTACGCTCAGCATGAACCGCACCTCCGAGCTGGTGCAGGAGTACGGTCAGCAGGGTGGCTTTGTCATGCCCGGTTTCTACGGCGCGACGCGTGAGGGCCAGATCAAGCTGCTCGACCGTGGTGGCGGCGATATTTCCGGCTCGATTCTGGCTAAGTGCCTGGGCGCCGACCTTTACGAGAACTGGACCGACGTCTCGGGCTTCTACTCTGCCGACCCGCGCATCGTACCCGAGGCTCAGCCCATTGCGCGCGTTACCTACGAGGAGCTGCGCGAGCTTTCGTACATGGGTGCAAGCGTCCTGCACGAGGAGGCCGTGTTCCCCGTGCGCGAGGCCGGTATTCCGCTAGTCATCAAGAACACCAACGCGCCGCAGGACCCCGGCACCATCATTAGCGAGACGGCCGACGAGGGCGAGGCGGAGCCCATCATTACCGGCGTGACCGGCAAGCGCGGCTTTGTCGCCATCAACGTTGCCCGCGACCGCACCAAGCCCCGTGTCGGCTTTATGCGCCGCGCGCTTTCGGTCTTCGAGCGCTATGACGTCTCCGTCGAGCACATGCCCACCGGTGTCGACCGCTTTGGCGCCGTGGTGCAGGAGCAGGACGTGCACGATTCGCTGTACTCGCTCGTGGGCGACATTCAGCAGGAGGTCGAGCCGCTCGAGATCGAGGTTGTCGAGGGCCTGGCGCTTATCGCTACCGTTGGCCGCAACCTGCGCGGTCGCGCCGGCATCTCTGGCCACCTGTTTGGCATGCTTGGCCAGGCGGGCGTGAGCGTGCGTATGATTTCGCAGAGCTGCGACGAGATCAACATCATCATCGGCGTGGAGGAGAAGGACTTCGATCTGGCGATCCAGACCATTTACCGTGCCTTCTCCGATGAAAACGGCATTGTGAAGGTCTCCGACCTGGAGGCTCCCGTGCCGGTCGATCCCGCCCCGGCCGCGCTCCACAAGTAGCTGCTATCCCAGTAGATTTTTGGGACTTGCCTCAAAAACTACGGCGGGGCGTTTCGTTTCGGTTTCGTTTCGACGGGGCGGGTTTCGTGCCCGCCCTGTTCTTGTATACACTGGCAACAATAATCGGCCTGCTCGGCGTGCGGGCAAAAGCCACAGCCTTTAAAGGGGGAAGCATGAAACAGTACACGGTTGCTATTTTGGGCGCGACGGGAGCCGTGGGCACCCAGATGCTCGAGTGCCTCAACGAGCAGGAGTTTCCGGTCGGCAAGCTCAAGCTGCTAGCGAGCGCGCACTCTGCGGGCAAGACCGTCGAGTTCCGCGGCGAGCAGGTTGTGATTGAGGAGGCTTGCCCCGAGGCCTTTGAGGGCTGCGACATCGTGCTCGGCGCCGCCGGCGACGATATTGCGAAGGAGCTACTGCCCGAGGCCGTCAAGCGCGGCGCCGTCGTGGTCGACAACAGCCACGCCTTCCGCATGGATCCCGAGGTGCCGCTGGTCGTGCCCGAGATCAATGCCGACGACATCAAGTGGCATCACGGCCTTATCGCCAATCCCAACTGCGCGACCATCATCGGCCTGGTTCCCACGTGGCCGCTGCACCAGCTTGCTGGCGTGAAGCGTATGATCGTGTCCACGTATCAGGCAGCTTCGGGCGCTGGCGCTCCCGGTATGGCCGAGCTCGAGGCTCAGCTTGCCGCCCTGGGCCGTGGCGAGGAGATTCCCGAGCCGCACGCGTTTGCCGCCCAGCTGGCGAGCAACCTGATTCCGCAGATCGGCGGTGTCAAGGAGGAAGGCTTTACCTCCGAGGAGATGAAGCTGCAAAACGAGGGCCGCAAGATCATGCATCTGCCCGAGCTGCGCGTGAACTGCACCTGCGTGCGCGTGCCCGTGCTGCGTTCGCACTCCGAGAACATTACGCTCGAGTTTGAGCGCGACATTACGGTCGAGGAGGCTCGTGCTGCGCTGTCTGCCGCTCCGGGCGTGAAGCTGGTCGACGACATGAGCGCCGAGGACGCGCACGATCGCTTCCCCATGCCGATGGATACGTCCGACCAGGACCTGATTTGGGTCGGCCGCGTGCGTCGCGACATTTCGAACCCCGAGGCTGCGCGCGGCATCACCTTCTGGTGCTGCGGCGACCAAATCCGTAAGGGCGCGGCAACCAACGCCGTCCAGATCGCTAAGCTGCTCTGCGAGTAGTGTGACCCGTCCGGCGGGGGCCGGGCTTGGTTTTCAGAACGTCCTCGACCATGTGTGGCGCCTTGTCCTGCTCCTTCGGAGCCGCGGACAAGGCGCCACACTGGTCTGCGGAGTGTTCTGAAAACCAAGCCCGGCCCCCGCCTGCGGTGACGTTGCTGCGAGCGGCATGCGGTGAGGCCGTTGTTGGTTGGGGCCGCTGGGCTGATGTGGGGGCGCGCGGTTGTTGCGGGCCCTGGTGCCGGCGGCGGCCTCGGCGCTTCGCGCCTGCCGCCTTGGGGGGGGCTGCGGAGCGCGGCCGGCAGCTGCGGCGCGTTGCGCCTGCTGCCTGCGGGGACTTTGGGGTCGTGCGGCAGCTGGGGCGCTGTCGCGCCTGCTGCCTTGGGTGACTTTGGGGTCGATTGGGGTTGTCTGCACAATTCGCGGTATTATGTTGCGGAGTTTTGAAAGGAGCCGCTGGTGGTCACGACGACATTTGCCTCGCCTTTGGGCGAAATCTTGCTTGCCGCTGATGGCCGCGGTCTGACGGGGCTTTGGTTTGAGGGGCAGGAGCACTTTGGTTCCACGCTTCTCCGGGAAGACTCCGAACATGTTGAAGGCACCGACGCGGTTTCCGGTACCGGTGGCATGTCGTCGGTGAGTCCGGCAAATGGTGTGGCCTCTTCGGTGCTTGAGCGTTCATGGGCTTGGCTGAATGCTTATTTTGCGGGGCAGGAGCCTCGGTTTACGCCGCCGCTGCATTTGATTGGCACGGCGTTTCAGCGCGAGGTTTGGTTTGAGCTGCTTTCTATCCCGCGTGGCGAGGTCGCTACGTATGGCGAGATCGCCCAGCGTGTTGCGGCTCGACATCATGTGCCGGGAAACGAGGCACCCGTTGTATCTCCTCGCGCGGTGGGGGCTGCGGTTGCGCGTAACCCCATTTCGATTATCGTGCCATGCCATCGCGTGGTTGCCGCCGATGGTTCGCTCAACGGATATGCCGGCGGGCTCGATCGCAAGGAGTGGCTGCTTCGGCTTGAGGGCGCGTACGAGGAGTAACGCTCGAGCACTTTGCATAACTAGGGCACCGTGAAAGGACGAGTCACTGTCCCTTCGCGCCCGGCATGCGTCAAAGCGCTCGACACGTGCGCCTTAAGTTTGGCTAAGCCACATCCTGCGTATTTAAAAACGCGCAGGTTGAGCAGCTAAGGCTGCGCTAAGGCGGTTGACGGTACGCTATCATCGGCAGTATCGAAACCTGTAGAGCCATGCGCCAAAGGAGCAACTATGAAGCTGATGCTTGCCGAGGACGAACCTGGTCTCTCCCGCGCCCTCACCGCGATTCTTCAACATAGCGACTACGAGGTCGACACCGCCCTCGACGGCTTGACGGCGCTCGAGAATCTACTCACCAACGATTACGACGCCGCAATCCTGGACATCATGATGCCCGGCATGGACGGCATCGAGGTGCTCAAGCGTACACGCGCCGCCGGAAAGCGACTGCCCATCATCATGCTCACGGCAAAAAGCGAGGTGTCCGATAAGGTCGAGGGCCTGGATGCCGGTGCCAACGATTACCTGACCAAGCCGTTTGCCGCCAAGGAACTGCTTGCGCGTATTCGTGCCATGACGCGTGCCGCGACGGCAATTGACGCCACGACGCTCAGCGTGGGTAACGTGCGCCTCGACACGGCGGCTTGCACGCTTGTGGGACCTTTGGGCGAGGAGCACCTGGCCAATCGCGAGTTTCAGCTTATGGAACTCTTTATGCGCAACGCCGGCACGCGCATGCCCACTGAACGTCTGATGCTCGAGGTTTGGGGTGAGGACGCGCCCGAAGGCGCCAACGTGGTGTGGGTTTATATCTCGTACCTGCGCAAAAAGCTGACGGCGCTTGGTGCCAACGTTGCCATCCGCGCGTCGCGCAACCAGGGATATTCGCTCGAGGTTGTCGAGGAAGGAGAACGGGCGTGAGCGTGCGCACGTGGTGCAAGCGCATGGCGGCGAAGCTCGGCATGGGTGTGGGCTCGGGTAATCCGGGGCGCGCCGATGCTGCCAGTGCAATGGGCCGTCGCCTGCGTCGTAAGTTCATCCTCGTTGCCATGGGCGCTGTGACCGTGGTGCTCACGCTCATCATCGCTGGCATCAACATTGTCAATTATTCGCATGTTTGCAAGATGGCCGATGCACGACTGGACTATATCCTGGCAGGCAAGGATGGCATTGATGGGGAGGGCGAGCCTAAGACCGGTCCCGGTCAGGATGCGGTTGCCGGCAAGGTTGCTACCGGTAACCGGGCGGCCGTTCGCGATGTGCATTTTGAAGGCATGACGGCGGAGTCTCCCTTCGACACGCGCTACTTTACGGTGTCGATTGCCGGCGGGCAGGTGACCGATGTCAACACGGCCCGCATTGCCGCGGTAGGTGCCAAGCGTGCCGCCCGCATCGCTGCAGGACTATATTCCAAGGGTTGGACTTCGGGCTTTTCTGGCAACTACCGTTATACGGCTACGGTTCAGGGCGACAAGACAACCTATGTGTTCGTGGACTGTTCGCGCGAGCTTGCAAGTTTCCATTCGTTTTTGAGCGCGAGTGTGGCAATCAGCTGCATTGGCTGGCTGGCGGTGCTGGCAATTGTAACGGTCGCCTCGGGTGCGGTGATTCGGCCGATGGTCGAGAGTTATAGCAAACAGAAGCGCTTCATTACCGATGCAAGCCACGAGATCAAAACGCCGCTGGCCGTGATTGACGCCGCCAACGAGGTCCAAGAGATCGAGAGCGGCGAGAGCGAGTGGACGCAGAGCATTCGCGAGCAGGTCGCGCGGCTGACGGCGCTCACGGAGCGTCTGGTGTTCCTGGCGCGTATGGACGAGGGTTCGGCCGGCTTTACTATGGCGACGATTGATCTTTCGGAGGCCGTGGACACGGCTGCGACGCCATTTGAATCGGTGGCGGTTTCGCGCGGAAAGCGGCTGTCGACGTCGGTCGCGAGCGGTGTGCGGGCCCATGCCGATGCCGCGGCAGTGGCGCAGGTTGTTGAGCTGCTGCTGGACAACGCCACACGCTACGCAAGCGAGGGCAGCGTGATCGAGCTGAGCCTGCGTGCCGTTTCGCGCGGTGCGGGCAAAGGCTCGGCCGAGCTTGTCGTATCGAATGCTGTTGATGAGCTGCCCGAGGGCGACCTGGACCGGCTGTTCGACCGCTTCTATCGTGCGGACGTGTCGCGCAGCTCCAAGACAGGTGGCTCGGGCGTGGGGCTGTCCGTCGTGCGCGCCATCGCCGAAGCCCATGGCGGATCCGCCACCGTATCTGGCCACGGTAACCAGATCACCTTCACCGTCCGCCTCTAAGACCTGCCAAAAAGGGACAGGTTTATTTTGGCAGGTTTTATCTGTGCAGACGGCAGCGGAGGCTGGCGGTGATCGGCGCCATGAACGCCACCGACCCAAATAAACGCACCTCTAACTGCTAAAATATGGACATCGTTGTTCGGCTCCCGAAGGAAAGGAGACGGTCATGCAGTACGAGATCGGCGGAGGGGCTTTCCCGGTTGTTACGTGCAACCTTAGCGACGGCGAATCCATGATCACCGAAAGCGGTGCCATGGTCTGGATGACCCCCAACATGGAGATGTCCACCTCGGGCGGTGGTATAGGCAAGATGTTCTCTAAGGCTTTTTCGGGTGAGGCGTTGTTCCAAAACATTTGGACCGCGCACGGCGATGGCATGATTGCGTTTGGCTCTTGCTTCCCCGGCCGCATTATACCGATCGAGATTGGCCCTGGTAAGAGCTGGATTTTGCAGAAGCGTTCGTTCCTTGCCGCGGAAAGTGGTGTTGAGCTGAGCATCCACTTTAACAAGAAGGCAAAGACCGGCGTCTTTGGCGGCGAGGGTTTTATCATGCAAAAGCTCACGGGCTCGGGTATTGCCTTTGCCGAGATCGACGGCGACCTAGTTGAGTACGAGCTTGCTGCTGGCCAGCAAATGATTGTAGATACCGGCAACGTGGCCGGCTTTGAGGAGACGGTGAGCATCGACGCGCAGATGGTCAAGGGCGTCAAAAACATCATGTTTGGCGGTGAAGGCGTGTTCAACACTGTGCTCACCGGTCCGGGGCGCATCTGGCTGCAGACAATGCCCATTTCCAATCTTGCGGCAGCAGTGGCTTCGATGACCAACAACAATAACTAATCGTGTATAGGATGACGCGCGCGGCGGGCCCGGCCTGTCGTGCGCGTTTTTTGGTGGCAAACGCCCTGTTTATCGGGTGCGGCTGTGCTCCTGCAGCGCATAGATCGACTTATCCATGTTGAACAGGTAGGCCACGACGCAGACAATAAAGAACGTCGGCAGACTGCTAAAGCCAAAGACCTCGCAGCCAATAAAGATGGGCGCGAGCAGCGTATTGGTGGCGCTGCCAAAGACGGCGGCGTATCCCAGCGCGGCGCAGAGCTCGACGGGCATGTCGAGAATCCCGGCGAGTACGACACCCAGGCTGGCTCCGATGGAGAACAGCGGCGTCACCTCGCCACCCTGATATCCTGCGGCAAGCGTGGCGATGGTGAGTACGAATTTGAGCGCCCAGTCCCAAGGCATGATCGACGCCTCACCGTTGTCACCCAGTGCCGCGGATATCAGGTTGGTGCCAAGGCCGCAGTATCGCCCCTGCCACAGTGCGAACAGAATCGCCGACAGCGCAAGGCCCATAACGGCAACGCGTGTGTAAGGGCTGGGGAGCAGCCGCGCTGCAAGGGTCTTGGCATGGGCAAGGCACCAGGCAAAAGCTCCACCTACCATACCAAACGCGATACCCAACAACGCCAGTCGTCCAAGACCGGGGAGGTCGAGCGCATACGAGGCGGTAACGGCGACCTCAAACTTCTCGAGCCCCAGAGCGCCGGAGGTCATGCTTGCGGCGAGCGAGGCTGTAAGCGCGGGAAACAGCGCGCGGTATTCCATGCGTCCTGCGACCAGTACTTCGATCGCAAAGACCGTGGCGGCGAGGGGCGTTCGGAAGAGTCCGGCAAAGCCGGCGGCCATGCCGATAAGCAAAAACGTGTTGCCGGGTTCTCGGAAAGGTAGACGTCGGCCGATCCAATGCGAGACGGTTGCGCCGATCTGCACGGCTACGCCTTCGCGTCCCGCGCTGCCGCCAAAGAGATGCGTGGCCCACGTGCTCAGCATAATGAGCGGCACCAGACGCGGGGAGATGGCGTCCTCGCGTCCGTGACCTACGTCGAATACTAAGCTCATGCCCCGATCGGTGCCTTTGCCCCAGGTGAGGTAGGCAAATACGATGGCCAAGCCCATGAGGGCGAGGAAGGGAAGGAGCAGTACGATGTGCTCGTCACGGAAGGCGCCGATTGCCAGGAGCACACGACCAAAAAGGGCACAGATGGCGCCAACGATAACGCCGATAGGGATTCCGACGGCGCCCATGAGCACGAGACCGCTATAGGTGTTGACCAGGCGTTTAATCCTGCTCGATGTGCTGTTTTCTGACACTTCTCCTCCAAAACAAAAAAGACTCCTGCCGCGGCGCGATGCCTAAGGGACATCACGTAACAGCAGAAGTCATCAGCAACAAGGCGGTTTAGGGCGACGCGACAGCTTGGCTAGCGCACCCAGCGGAGACATTCATTCCGCAGCGGCATCATAGCGGCGGGCGAGGCTTGGGTCAAATGGTTGACTTGGGTAGCCTCAATGCCTCGCCTACACCCGCCATTCCCCCATATAAAACCTGCCAAAATAAACCTGTCCCTTTTTGGTAGGTGGGAAATGGGTAATACTAAAGAGTTATCCGACCAGATGGGAATTAATCGATGGCCTATATCGAATTCAAAGACGTCATCAAGGCATACGGCGAGGGCGACGCCCGCATCCACGCGCTTGACGGCGCGAGCTTTACGGTCGAGCGCGGCGAGCTCGCCATCATTCTGGGCGCTTCGGGCGCCGGCAAGACCACGGCCCTCAACATTCTGGGCGGCATGGACACGGCGACCTCCGGCACTGTGACGGTGGACGGGCGTGACGTGAGCTCCGCCAACGAGGCGCAACTCGTGGAATACCGACGCGCCGACGTCGGCTTTGTCTTCCAGTTCTACAATCTGGTCCCTAACCTGACGGCGCTTGAGAACGTCGAACTCGCGGCGCAGATCTGCCCCGATTCGCTCGATGCCGAGCAAACGCTTCGCCAGGTTGGCCTGGGCGAGCGCCTGGGCAACTTTCCGGCGCAGCTTTCGGGCGGCGAGCAGCAGCGCGTATCCATCGCCCGCGCGCTGGCTAAGAACCCCAAGCTGCTTTTGTGCGACGAGCCTACGGGTGCACTCGACTACAAAACCGGCAAGCAGATCTTGCAGCTGCTACAGGACACTTGCCGCAAGCAAGGCATTACGGTCATCATCATCACCCACAACTCTGCGCTGGCGCCCATGGCCGATCGCCTGATCCGCTTTAAGAGCGGCCGCGTGGAGAGCGAGACGATCCAGCAAAATCCTGTGCCTATCGAGACGATCGAGTGGTAGCGCCCATGAATCAGGACCGCCAAAACAGTCAACGCCGCGACGCGCAGAACACGGAGCGCGAGCAGGATTTTACGACCTACCGTACCGCCCAAAGCTCAAACGATATGGTGCCGACGGTTTTTCGCCGTGGCATCTACCGCACGATTCGCGGCAGCCTCAAACGCTTCTTGTCTATCGTTGTGATCACCGCGCTTGGCGTGAGCGTGATGTGCGGCCTTAAGGCGGGCTGCGAGGACCTGTGTGATTCGGTCGACGCCTATTTTGACCAGCAGAATGTCTATGACATCAACGTGCAGTCGACCTATGGTCTGACCGATGACGATATTGCCGCGATCCAAGAGGTCGATGGCGTCGAGACGGCCGAGGGCATCTATACCGAGACCGCCTATACCGCCGTGGGTACGACGCGCGAGCGTGTCGTCGTACAGAGCCTCTCCAAAGAGAATATTGACCAACCGGTGCTAGTGCGCGGCGAGCTGCCCGAGACTTCGGGCGAAGTGGCAGTGACCTCACGTTTTTTGAAGGCTTCGGGCAAGAAAATCGGCGATACGGTGAGCTTTGCCGCCAACGATGCGAGCTCGTCGAACCAAAGCGCCAAGGACCAGTTTGCCGATGGGGACTACACCATCACGGCCGAGGTTCTCGATCCTACCGACGTGAGCTCCGACTCGACAGTCAACGCCTTTCGCGCTGCTTCGACTGCGGACTACAAGTTCTACGTGAGCGAGGATGCCGCGACATCTTCTTCCTACTCCGCTGTCCACGTGGTCGTCGAGGGAGCCAAGAGCCTCAACTCCTATTCGGATGCCTACTCGGCAAAGATCAATGAGGTCAAGGGCAATATCGAGAAGATCCGCGAGGAGCGTGAGAAGGCGCGCGCCCAGGAGCTGACGGTCGACACACCGGCGAGCTTGGACGCAGCTGAGCGTCAGGCGAATATGGTCTTTGGGATCGAGCAGGACAACATCAATCGCATGGCCGAGGGCAGCGACGAGCGTGCGCAGGCGCAAGCCGACCTGGACCAGCGCCGTGCCGCCGCCGACCAGCAGTTTGCCGATGCCCGCGCCGAGCTCTCTGACCTGGGCGAATGCACCTGGTACATCCAGGACCGCGGCAATATCGCAAGCTACTCGAGCGTCGAGAGCGATAGTTCTTCGATCGAGGCCATCGCCACGGTGTTCCCGTTCATCTTCTTTATCGTCGCCGTGCTTATCAGTCTCACCACCGCCACCCGCATGGTCGAGGAGGAGCGCACGCTTATTGGCCTGTACAAGGCGCTCGGCTATTCACGCGGGCGCATCCTGTCCAAATATGTGGACTACTCGCTGTGGGCGTGTCTGATCGGTGGCGTGCTCGGCAATATCATCGGATTTGTGGGTCTGCCGCTGTTCTTGTTTACGGTGTTCGACGACATGTACTCGCTGCCCCAGATGCTGCTTTCGTACGACATCGTGTCCTCGATCGTTTCGGTGGCGCTGTTTGCCGTGGGCGTGGTGGGAGCCACGATTATCGCCTGCCGCCACGAGATGGCCGAGACCCCTGCCTCGCTCATGCGCCCCAAGGCTCCGCGCGCCGGCTCGCGCATTCTGCTCGAGCGCATTGGCTTTATCTGGCACCGCATGGGCTTTTTGAACAAGGTCGCTGCACGCAACCTGTTCCGCTACAAAAAGCGCGCCTTTATGACCATCTTCGGTATCGCTGGCTGCACGGCGCTCGTGATCTGCGGTATGGGCATCCGCGATACGTCGGTGGCGCTTTCGCCCAAGCAGTACGGGCATATCACGCGCTACGACCTGCTGGCGGTCGCCAATCCCGACGATTTTTCGCAGACGTGCGCGGCGCTCGACGAGCGAAGCGCAGCCAAGGATTCCGACGTGACCGTGACTTCGACGCTGCCGATTATGACCGACAACGTCACCTTTACATTTGGCGGCAAGAGCGAGACCGTGCAACTGATCGTGGTGCCCGATGACCGCGCGAACGACCTGGACGACTACGTGTGTCTCGAGGACGAGTCCAAAGAACTGCTCGCCCTGCGTGGCGGAGATGTGTATTTGAGCAAGAGCTCTCAGCTGGTGCTGGGGATCAAGCCGGGCGATACGGCACACGTCCAGGATTCGTCGCTCAATGTTGCCAAGGTCAAGGTCAGCGACATTTCGCTCAACTATCTGGGCAACACGCTTTACATGACGCAGAGCACCTATGAGCGCGCATTCGGTCGAAGCGCGCGCCTCAACGGCATCCTTGCGCTGCTTAAGGGTTCGTCGGCCGATCAGATTGCGTTTACCAACCGTCTTAAGAGCGATGGTTGGATTACGCTGTCGAGTACCGCCGAGCATTGGGAAAACTATGAGGCAAACTTTACGATTATCAATTCGGTCGTGGTGCTTGTGACCTTTATGGCGGCGTGCCTGTCGTTTGTGGTGGTATTCACGTTGTCTAACACCAACATCTCGGAGCGCGAACGCGAGCTGGCGACTATCAAGGTGCTGGGCTTCCGTCGTGGTGAGGTACACCACTACGTTAACAAGGAGACGCTGATCCTCACGGCGATTGGCGCCGCGCTGGGCGTGCCGCTGGGTGGCCTGCTTGCCGAGAGCTTTACGTACATCCTGCAGATGCCGTCGCTGTACTTTGACGTCGAAGTCGAGCCGCTGAGCTACGCGCTTGCCGTGGTGCTTTCCTTTGGCTTTACGATCATCGTCAACCTCGCCACCAACCGAACGCTCAACAAGATCGACATGGTCGGCGCCCTCAAGAGCGCCGAGTAACCTGCCAAAAAGGGACAGGTTTATTTTGGCAGGTTTTATCTGGGCGAACGCCGGACAACCATTAGGTGGCCCGGCGTTTGCCCCGTCAAACGGGCTTTCCATTTGCCTTTCATTCTATTTGGTTTTCGCTCGCAGGCGTGGATGAGAGGCTCTCTTTAGCCTTCGAGATTGGGCTTGTATGGGTCGTATGCCACAAAATGGGCCTATCTACTACGTTTAATTGGATACCCTCAACCATGCCGGGAAAATGAAAAATAAAACCGCAGGTAGAAGGGCTGTCGATTTTCGAAAAAGGCGGTCATGGTTGGCCCCATCGAGTTAAACGTAGTAAATAGGCCCTTTTCTTGGCGCGCGGTCAGCTCAATGCTAATCTCCGTGCCGGAACTGACCCAGTTGTTTGTAAGTTGCGGTGATATACGGACTGTTTGGCGCTTTGGAGCTTCAAAACAGTCCCTATCTCACCGCAACTTGGAAGGGGCAGGCGGTGTCGGATGAGTGGCGCTGGCTGGTTGGGGTGGTTTAGGCCTGTTTGCGGCACTTCCATTGTTTACGGCACCAACGCATGAGTGCTTTTACGACCGGGATGGTGATGAGTATTACCCAGGCGGGATGGGGTTGCCCCAGGCAGAGCCACATGTAGAGGAACCATGTCTCGGCACTGACTGAATAGACGACATCGATCAGCTTAGATAAGCGGCGTTGATCGATAAAGTCGCCAAGCGCGTAATAGACGGGAATCAAAAAGACGAGGAAGAGGCCCGTAGCCCATGTGCTGTAGACAATGCCGAGCACCAGATAGGCGAGAGCGACAAGTGCGGGGAAGGGGAATTTGTTCCATGCACGTCCGACCTTGGTGTGGAAATGCTTGCCATGATGGTCGAGCTTGTCGTGCGCCTCCTTCCAGCTGGAAAACGTCTCGCCGTCGATGGTGACGGTGCCATCGTCATTGGTATGCACGCTATGTCCATCGTCCTCAAGCGTATCGATATACAATCCGTCTGGCCCCACATGGACCTCTTCACCCTTGCGCTCGTTAGCCACATGGATGCCATTCCAACCAACATGGACCTCTTCGCCTTTGTTGGGATCAATAACGTGGATGCCGCGCGCGAGGGAAATATCGACAAGTGGCTTATCGCTGCAATCAGCGTGCTCAGCAGAAGCCTCAGCCTCATCTGAAGCTTTGGTGCCGGCGTTGCTGTTCCGTGCCTCATCATCAGTCTGCGAGTCATCAGTGCTATCCACCGCCTCCCCATACAGCAGCTCATCCAGCGACACGCCATACAGCGCGGCGAGCGCAATAAGGTTATCGGTATCGGGCGAAGATTCGCTGCGCTCCCATTTACTGACAGCCTGACGACTCACGCCCAGCTGGGCGGCAAGCGCCTCCTGAGAAAGCCCGGCAGCCTTGCGGCGATCAACGAGCCGCTGTGCCATCGCAAGATCCATAGCAGTTCCTTTCATGTGGTGATCGTAATCGAATGAGCCGAGTATGCCGAGAACAACCGGTGGCGACCACCATTTCTAGTTAGAATCTGCTCCGACCCTACCGCAACTACCGGTAGCAACCCCTAACGACCAGCCATTTCAGGACAAATGTCAGTGCTACTCTCAGCTAAGAGCTTGCAACATCCCAAAATCTCAGCCCACGCACTTGCAGCAAGAAGACGAATAGCCTCGGCCTCCCTAGTTACCGCAGGAGGCCCCAGGGCTTACCTCCCAAATCTTTCCGCAGGACGGAAGGATCCCGCCGCGCGAAGCGCACGGCGGGATCCTGACATGTCCGAGGACGATTTGGGAGGTAAGCCCTGGGGCCTCCGATGAGAGCAGTTTCGGCCGAGGCTATTCGTCGCCGAAGCTGATGCCCAACGCCTTGGCTTCGCGCACCAGGTCGCTCTGGGGATCGACGTACTTGAGCTTGCCGGCGACATCCTCGAGCGGCATGTGGCACATCTTGCCGTCGCGCAGGGCAATCATGTAGCCAAACTCGCCGCGCAGGCATCCCAGTGCTGCCTCGACGCCGCACTGGGTCGCAAAGATGCGGTCCTGGGCGTCGGGTTGGCCGCCGCGCTGCGTGTGGCCGGGGATGGCGACGCGGGTCTCGCGACCAGTCTTGGCCTCGATCTCCTTGGCGATGTCGTAGACGATCGACGGACTCGTGCGCTCGGCGAGCTTTTTCTTGTACTCCTTCTTGGGCAGCGCCGCGTCCTCCTTGGAGATAGCGCCCTCGGCGACGGCTACGATGGTAAAGCGGCTGCCGGTCTCCATGCGATGCTCGATGGTCTTGATGACGTTGTCCATGTCGTAGGGGATCTCGGGAATCAAGATGACGTCCGCGCCGCCCGCGACGCCGGCATACAGCGGAATCCAACCGACCTTGTGGCCCATGATCTCGATGACAAACACGCGGCCGTGACTCGAGGCAGTGGTGTGGATGTCGTCGATGCACTTGGTGGCGACGTCGATGGCGCTCGTAAAGCCAAACGTCAGCTCGGTGCCCCAGGTGTCGTTATCGATGGTCTTGGGCAGGGCGATAACGTTGAGGCCTTCTTCGCGCAGGCGGTTGGCGGTCTTGGTGGATCCGTTGCCGCCCAGCATAAACAGGCAGTCGAGCTGCAGCTTGTGATAGGTGTGGACCATTGCGGGCACCTTCTCGACGCCGTCGGCCTCGGGGATGTCGAGGCGCTTGAACGGCGTGCGGCTCGTGCCCAGGATGGTGCCGCCACGGGTGAGGATGCCGCTAAAATCGGCGGGCGTCATGACACGGAACCTGCTGTAGATAAGGCCCTGGTAGCCGTCCTCAAAACCATAGATCTCGATAGGCTCTTCGCTATTGGTTATAAGCGTTTTGACGATGCCGCGCATGGTGGCGTTGAGCGCTTGGCAGTCGCCGCCACTGGTAAGAAGACCGATCCTAAGCATGATGAATCCTTCCGGGCAAGTTATAACATGCGCATAAGTTTACCCCCGCACACTGTTGATACGGGGGTAAAACGTGTTAGCTCAAGCGTATGGAAATGTAAGCAACGCCAGGGAACGTAAGGTCGACGGGCCTGGCTCCTTACAGTGCGAAGGCATCGACGTTGCCCCAGTGGCGGCGCAGCGTGATGGCGGCAGCGGGCTCGGTATTGTCAAAGACGACCGACCATTGCGTATTGCTGGTGATGTCTTCCGGATTGGGCTCTTGCGCCGCAGCGCGAAGGGCCTTCCAAGCGACTGCCTCGTCTTGGGCGCCGGCATGGGCGTCGAGGACATCGGCGATTGCGACGGCGCGCTCTTTACCATGGCCCAGCTCGCCATTCTTTTGGTTGGGCAGCACTTCGTCGCCATAGCAGGCGTAAAGTTTGTAACCTGGCGTACAGGAGTCGCTTTGAAAGCGCGGTCCGGATCGCGCGGATCCCACTCTACTACGCGCGCGTCACCGGTGGCGTCGTTGATAAAGAAGTGGTAATCGCGTCCTGCCATGGCGTGCATGTCGTAGGCGGAAAGCAGGTCGACAGCTTCTTGCGTGGTGGCGGCACGGTCGAGCACCAGACGGATGGCGAGCGAGGTATTGATGACGGGGCGCTGCGTGTCCTGGTCACAGGGTTTGGAATCCAGGGTGAGCACGGCAATGGACACGCCACATTCGTTGACGCCGTCGAGCTGGGCAAACGGGCCCATGAGTGCGGCGGCGCGTCCGGCGACGGAGTCAAGCGGAGTGTTATCGCCCAGGTTGTTAAGGGCGGCAAACCCGATGGAGGCATAGCCGCCGCGTGGGTGATTGCGCACCAGCAGCGCCGAGGTGTCGTCCTTAAAGTCGTAATTGCGACCGGTACGCACGCGGCCTTCGGCATCTACGGCGACAAAAGCGCTGCAGGCAAACTGGGGCGCCTGGACATGTGCCGGCACACCGGGCAGCACCTGCGCCACCACGGCATCGATGTAGGCCTGGTCATCGCGCACGCCAGCGGCGATGATGCGATCAAGATCGTAGTCGTAGGCGATGTCGATTGCGTACAGGTCATAGCCATCCGTGTAGCCGGTCAAGCGTTTGAGTGACGCGGCGGACTTGATTTGTTTGTGATAAACGGTGCCGGTGGCAGCGGCAAGGCCGACGGCGACTCCCGCGACACCGCAGGCGATGGCAATGTTACGTGGCTTCATGACGGCTCCTTTCGTCCTGTTAGCGTAATTGTCGCAAAAGGAGTGCGGGCATGATGGCTCAACTTGGCGAGCGGCGCGGGATTAAACATGGAATGAAAGGCACGGCACTGGCGCGGCGGGGTATGCTGGAGGGGACCATCAACCCAGCGAAAGGGGAGAGCATGACGGATCAGGAAACGCCCGAGCGCGCGCATGTGACGGCCGATGATATCGAGGCCGCCAACGACCTTATCGACTTTATCGAGGCATGCCCCAGCATGTTCCATACGGCGGCGACCATTATGGCCGAGCTCGACGAGGCGGGCTTTACCTACCTGCCCGAGAATGCGGCGTGGGACATCGAACCAGGCGGGCGTTATTACACGCAGCGCAATACCTCGAGCGTTGTTGCCTTTAAGGTGGGCGAGGACCTGGCTGCTACGTGGGGCGAGGACGGCGTTGCCGGCGACTATCATTTTCAGCTCACGGCGTCGCACAGCGATTCGCCGACGTTTAAGGTCAAGGCCGTGCCTGAGCTTGACGGCGCGGGCGAGACGCTGCGCCTGAACACCGAGGCCTACGGCGGCATGATCGACTACACCTGGTTCGATCGTCCGCTGGCACTCGCGGGCCGCGTGTTGGTACGCGAGGGCGACCGTATCGAGAGTCGTCTGCTTGCCACCGAGCGCGAGGTCGCTATTATCCCGAGCCTTGCTATCCATATGAACCGCGGCGTTAACGAGGGCTTTGCTCCCAATCGCGCCGTCGACCTGTGCCCGCTCATCAGCGCCGGTGACCTTAAGCAGGGAGATTTTGACGCCCTGATCGCCGACGAACTGGACGTTGAGCCCGAGCAAATTTTGGGCCGCGATCTGTTCCTGGTCAATCGTCAGGATGCGCGCATTTGGGGCTGGGCCGACGAGTTTATCTCGACGCCCAAGCTCGACGACCTGGCCTGCGCCTACACCTCGCTACAGGCATTTTTGGGTGCCGAGAACGCGCACGACGTTTCGGTCTTCTGCTGCTTTGATAATGAGGAGGTTGGCTCCGAGACCAAGCAGGGCGCCATGTCGACGTTCTTGGCCGATGCACTGCGCCGCATTAACGGCTCGCTGGGCTTTGACGACGAGTCGTACCACCGTGCGCTTGCCGCTTCGATGCTCGTGAGCTGCGACAACGCGCATGCCGTGCACCCCAACCACGCCGAGAAGTGCGACGCCCGCAACCAGGTTGTGCTCAACGGCGGCATCGTCATCAAGGAGGCCGCCAACCAGCACTACTGCACCGATGCCTTTAGTCGCGCGGTGTTCCAGGCCATCTGCGATGACACTGACGTACCCACGCAGGCCTTCGCAAACAAGAGCGATATGGCGGGTGGCTCCACGCTCGGCAACCTGTCGAACATGCAGGCGAGCATGCATGCCGTGGACGTGGGCCTGCCGCAGCTTGCCATGCACTCGAGCTACGAGACCGGCGGCGTGCGCGACGTGATGTACGCCATCCGCGCCCTCACCGCCTTCTACGAGCGCAACCTAACCATCAACGGCGCCGAAAGCGTGGAACTCTAAATGCGAGCCGAAGAAATGAAGGCCGAGCGTGGGGCTCAGCTTATTGATCGGGGTTTACAGCTGTTCGTCGCCGCTTGCCATGAGTCAGGGGTCGACGTGTCCAAGGCGCGACCAACGAGTGCTGAAGAACTCAAGCGTAACGCCTATTCGGACCGCTATGACGAGGAGACGGACTGGCTCTAATAAGCGAAGTGTCGAAAACGCTAGATGTATGTTTGATATCACTTTGGCGAGAGTGTCGCAGACAGAACTACCGGTATGGCGCAAGCCAACCTGACCCCATTGCGCCAAACCTACCAAAAAGGGACAGGTTTATTTTGGCAGGTTTTATCTGGGCAAATGCCACAACGCCAACGGCAAGACGGAACTGCTAAGGCTTGCAGATGAAGCCGACGCCAGCGAAACGCCGCAGGTAGAGCGCACGCCAGCGAGAGCCCGCCGTTTGAGCCAAGGTGCCGTGAAATGAAAAGGCGCTGACCTTCTGGTCGCGCCTTTGAAATTGAACGGCAGATTGGCCAAACGGCGGGCTCGCAGCGTCGAGTGGTCCGCCGTTCGTTAGAACGGCGGAACCTAAGAGCGCAGCGTCGAGGGGTTCCGGCGTTTGGTAAAACGCCGGAACAAATCAGTGCTCGATCCAACAACGTAAAGTTTCGCCGGCCTGCAGGTGACGCAGATTCTCCGCGGCGATGTCGACCACGTTGTTGAGCGTGGCTGCCAGGTGGAACCAGCCGGAGACGTGCGGCGTGATGAGCATGTTGGGCGCATCCCACAGGGGGCTTGTCGCAGGCAGGGGCTCGGGGTCGGTGACGTCGACCGCAGCGCCGGCAAGATGTCCCGACTCCAGGGCGGCAACCAAGTCGTCGGCGACCACAAGATCGCCGCGGCCGCCGTTGGCAAAGAAGGCGCCCGGCTTCATCGCGGCAAAGAACTCGGCGTTCGCCAGACCGCGGGTCTCGGGCGTGCTCGGCATAAAGGATGCGACGATGTCGGCCTCTGCCAGGCGCTCAGGTAGGGCGTCCATGCCGTCCATGTCCTCAAACACAATGGGGTAGACGAGTGGATGGCGCTTGATGCCGCGGACGTGCGCGCCCATGCCGCGGCAGAGCGTGGCAAAGTGACCGCCGATATCGCCCGCGCCCAGCACCAGCACGTTGGCGTTTTTGAGCGAGGTAACTGGCCCCAAATCCTCCCAGCGATGTTCGCGCTGCAAGTCGTGATAGCCGGGCAGGCGCTTCATCATGGAAAGGACCATGGCAAACATGTGCTCGCTCACGGCCTGGCCGTAGGCGCCCACCGAGCAAGACAGTTTGGCGTCGGCTGGCACGGTGCCGGCGGCCAAGTAATCGTCATAGCCCGCGGTCTGTAGTTGCAGCAGCTGGAGGTGCTCGCATGCGGTAAGTAGGGCAGGGTCTATGTTGCCCAAGATCACGTCGGCGTTGGCGACTTGTTCGCGCGTGATAGCGTCGGCGCTCGTGTAGATAAAGTCCTCGCCCGGAGCGCTCGACTCAAGAATTGCGCGATGGTGGTCGTTGACGGGCAGCAAAACCAAGATGTTCACAAGTAGTCCTTTCCGCTTGACCCGCCAAAAAGGGACAGGTTTATTTTGGCGGGTTTTATCAGGCAAAACGTTCAAACAAAAACGCCGGATGCTAGACGAGCGTGCCCGTCAGCATCCGGCGCATCCACGGCTACCAGCTCAGCAGCTCGTAGCCGTCCTCGGTCACTACGAGCTGTACCTCGCACTGGGCCGAATCGCTGCCGTCCTTGGTGCGCACACACCAGCCGTCGCCCTTGCTAATCTTGATGTCGGGCGCTCCGGCATTGACCATGGGCTCGATGGTAAAGACCATACCCGGGGCCATGATGGTGTCCACATCGGGCGCCTCGGTGGTAAAGCCTACAAACGGGTCCTCGTGGAACTCCTTGCCAATGCCGTGTCCGCCGTACTCGCGCACCACGCTAAAACCGGCGTCCTCGACCGTCTTTTGCACGGCCTCGGCCATAACGGAGAGCGGCAGCCACGGCTTGACGGCAGCCAGACCCGCCTCCACGCTGGCGCGGGTGACGTCGACCAGGCGCTGGCGCTCGGCAGAGACCTCGCCGATGCAGAACATGCGGCTCGAGTCGCTAAAGTAGCCGTCCAAGATCGTGGAGCAGTCGACGTTGATGATGTCGCCCTCGTGCAGCACGTCCGCATCGCAGGGGATGCCGTGGCAGACCACGTCGTTGATCGAGGTGCATACGCTCTTGGGGTAGCCCTCGTAGTTGAGGTCGGCCGGCGTGCCACCGTGCTCGACGGTATAGTCGTAGATCATCTGGTCGATCTGGTTGGTGGTCATGCCCGCGGCGATGTGTTCGCCTACGTAGTCGAGCACGCCCACGTTGATGGCGGCGGAGCGCTTGATGCCCTCGATGTCGGCGGGCGTCTTGTAGAGCGTGCGGGGCAGAACCTCCCAGCCCTCTTCCCACAAGCGCTCGAGGCGCTCATCAAAGGCGCTATGGCATTTCTTGTATTTCTTGCCGCTGCCGCACCAGCAAGCGTCGTTGCGGCCAGGCACGGGTCCGTTGTCAAACATGGCTAACTTCCTTTCATTCGCAGCTAGTATAGCCCACCCACGCGTCCATAAAAGTTGCGGTGATATAGTTCCGATTTAAGCGGTTTAACAGCACAAATAGGAACTATATCACCGCAACTGATGGAGCGGGATGGCGGGCACTAGCTGCTGCGTGGTTTTGCTAGTAGCTCACCTGGCAGGGGATGCCGAGGGCTTGGACGCGCGCGGCAATGGCATCGAGGACGTCGGGTGCTGCCTTGGCAAGGCCAGCGATCGGTGTCTCGCGCGCCACCGTGTAGATGGTCGCCTCCTGCGGACGAATGCGTTCGAGCGCCGCGAGCCAAGGGCCAACGTACTCCTCGCCGGTGTTATCGAGAGACCTGCCCCGGTACTCACCGCTCAAAAACATCGTCTGGATAATGACGTGACCGCTAAAGCTCGCAAACGTTTCGATCTGGTGCTCTACATCGTAGGGGCCAACGGGCTGGTCGAGCAGCTGGATAAATGCCGGGTCGACCGTATCGAGCTTGAGGATGTTGTCGTCGACCATCATGAGCGCATCGTGCACCTCGGGGCGGTCGGCGCGCGTGCCGTTGGAAAGCACGGCAATCTTGGTGTTTGGTGCCAGCTGGTCGCGAAGCGCGACAGCGCCGGCGATGGCCTGCGGAAACTCCGGTGCGGCGGTGGGCTCGCCGTTGCCGGCAAACGTGATCACATCGGGCAGCTCACCCTCGACTGCCATCTCGCACAATTTGGTCTCGAGTGCGTCGAGTACCACGGCAGCTGTGTTATACGGCTTGTGGCAGGGGCGCTCGGCGTTGAGGCCGTTCTCGCAATAGATGCAGTCGAACGTGCAGATCTTGCCGCTCGCCGGCATCATGTTGACACCGAGCGAAAGGCCCAGGCGACGGCTGCGGACGGGCCCAAAGATGGGGCTGGCATTTAAAAACGTAGACATAGGCATATGCTCCTTGGGACAGTTGAGCTTAAGCATAGCATCGGCCTTCATGTGGGTCGCGGGTTTGGGTGCTGTTGTTTAGGCAGAAACCGTGCAGTCGGGTGAGTTTTCGAAACCCTGTCATGAAAGGGTGAGAGTCGGGTACAGTAAGCGCATTCATGTACGCACAAAATGACGCTATCTGGCCAAGCTACACCCCGGCACGGCCTGGTGGCGTTGACGATGGGACCACAGTATGGATTTTACGGTCGAGAATGCGGGCACTACGATCGCCTGCCGCGAGTATGCCGGCCCGGATGTATCGTCCGATACACCCGCCTTGGTGTGTGTGCACGGTGCGTGCGTCGACGGTGTCTTTTTTGACGGCATCGCCCGCGAGCTCGCCTACGACTATCGCGTCATTGCCTACGACCGCCGCGGTTGCGGCGAGAGCGGCGACGCTGCGGACGGACGCTACGACCTCGCCGCTCAGGCCGCCGACCTGCAGGCCGTTATCGAGCATATTGGCGCTCCGGCAAACGTGCTCGCGCACAGTGCCGGTACGTTGGTGACCCTGGAGCTTCTCCGTGCAAACCCCGTCATAATTTCGCGTGCGATTCTGCATGAACCCGCCGTGACAAACGAGGGTGCCGGCCTGGGCGCGGCTCCGGTTTTGCTCGAGATGATTGCTGCGGGAAAGGTCTCCAGGGCATTACGGGCCTTCCTGGGCGCCATCGGCGATTCGGACCCCGAGGCCCCCAAGATAACCGAGGCGGAAGCCAAGCATGCCCTGCGCAACGGCCGCAGTTTCATGGCAAACGAATACGGGATTACTATGACCTGCGTTCCCGATTGGGATAGCGCTCGTGCGTCGAAAACGGTGGCCGCTGTGCTCCTGGGCGAGCTCTCGATTGGTACGCCCCGCGAGGCGGGCACGAGGATGGCGGCTGAGCTTTTGGACTGTCCGCTCGTGACGGTTCCCGGGGCGCACAACGGCCTGCGCGATCGCCCGGCAGCGGCTGCCCGGGCTGTTCGTGGCATTCTGGGGTTCTAGCACCCGCAATAGCCAAAGCAGGCTTCTTCCGCAAACGTCTCGGCCGTGTTAACAAATGTGCTCAAAACCTCACGTTTGCGGCTTCAATCGCGCCGTCTGCCAACTCATAAAAATGTAACAGTATTCACGTGCTTACCTGCATCGGCAAGGTGTTACCCTTGTAGCATTTGGAACCCACCGCTACCATGCGAAACTATCGAAAGGGCCCCATATGCTCAATAATCACGAGGTCACTCTAACCGACGAGGAGGCTGCCGCCGAGGTCGCCCGCGTCGCGAAGACCTACCCCGTGGTGCGTTTGCTGTCGGCCGATCAGATTAAGAGCGAGCCTAACTGCTTGCTCGCCGGCGATCGCTGCCCTTGTCTGCGTCAGTCGAGTCTTGAGGCCTTGGCAGATTCGGGTGAGGTGTCGGAGCAGCTGCTCAATGATGGTATTGAGTACCGCGCCCGTTTGCGCCCTCTAAAGGTCGAGGGCGAGCCTCACGTCCTGCTGATGGTGCGTCCGATTGATGAGCAAGAGGCTGCAGAAGAGGACCTTGTCTACACCGACGTGCTGACGAGCGTGCACAATCGTCGATATTACGAGGTAAAGCTCCGTAGCGCGCGCATGAAGGCCGGCGTTGCGGTGATCGACCTTGATGATTTTAGGGTCTTCAACGATACGTGTGGCCGTCATGCCGGCGACCTTGCGCTCGGTGCTGTGGCGACAGCCATACGCAGTGGAATTCGTTCGACTGACGAGCTTGTGCGCTATGGCTGCGACAAGTTTGTGGTCGTCATGCCCAATATTCCCTCCGATGACTTTACCCGTCGTCTGCATCAGGTATCCGATGCCGTTCGTTCCACGATTATTCCGGGCCATGAGTACGTGAGTTTGACGGCATGTGTTGGTGGCGTTCGCATTCATGGCGAGACGGTCGATGAGGGCGTTGGCCGCGCTGTCCAGTTACTGAGCCGTGCTAAGGCAAAAGCCGGTACGGTCGTGACCGATGCCGATTCCATCGAGGCCTTCCAAAGCGAAAAGCCTTTGGTGCTTATTGTTGATGACTCCGAGATGAACCGAGCCATTCTCAACGAGATGCTCAAGGACGAGTATTGCATCCTCGAGGCCGATAACGGTCGTACGGCGCTCGACATGGTCGACCGCCATGGCGATGAGTTGTCGCTTGTGCTGCTGGACATTGTGATGTCGGGCATAAGCGGCTTTGGGGTGCTGGCCGATCTGTCGCGCCGATCGGGTATCAACAATCTGCCTGTCATCATGATCTCGAGCGAAGATTCCGACGATGTGGTTCTGCGCGCGTACGAGCTGGGCGCCTCGGACTATATCAGCCGCCCGTTTGACTCCCGTGTCGTGCGCCGCCGTGTAAGCAACACCATCCGCCTATACGCCAAACAGCGCCGACTGACGAGCCTGCTGTCCCAGCAGTACAACGAGCGCGTCAAGAACAGTCGTATGCTCATCGACATCATGGCTGGCGTCATGGAGCTTCGCAATGGCGAGAGCGGCAGGCACGTTACGAATATCGAAAAGCTGACCGAGCTGCTGCTTGACTGTCTGGTCCAGCGTAGCGGCACCATCTCCCTCGACAATGAGGAACGCTCCACGATTGCCTTGGCTTCGGCGCTGCACGATATCGGCAAGATGTCGATTGACGATGCGATTCTCAACAAACCCGGGCGTCTTACGCCCGAGGAGTTCGAGATTATGAAGACGCATACCACGATCGGCGCCGACATGTTGCTTGAGTTGGGCCGCCATCACGTTGGCAATGCGCTTATGGAATATGCGTACCAGATTGCGCGTTGGCATCACGAGCGCTGGGACGGCAGGGGTTATCCCGATGGCCTTAAGGGCGACGATATCCCCATCGCCGCGCAGGTGGTCTCGGTGGCCGATGTGTATGATGCGCTGACGAGCGTGCGCGTGTACAAGGACGCTATCCCGCACAAGGAGGCGATCCAGATGATTCTGGACGGTGAGTGCGGCACCTTTAACCCGCTGTTGCTCGACTGCCTGCTCGAGGTGCAAGATCGTATTGCTGAGACATTGGCACGCCCCGCCGATGTCGTCGCGTTTCCCACGATTTAGTTTGACCAAAGGAGTTTTAATCCATGATTTCCATGCGTGAGGCGTATGAGAAGATCGGCGCTAATTATGACGACGCGTGCGCTCGGCTGATGGGCGAGGAAATGCTTGCCCGCTTTGCCCTCAAGTTTTTGGATGACGAGAGCATGGACAAGCTGGAGGCTGCCATGGCGGCAGGAGACGCCGAGAGTGCGTTTATGGCAGCGCATACGCTCAAAGGCGTGAGCCAGAATCTGGGATTCGATAATCTGTACGAGCCGGCGGTCGTGGTGACCGAGGCGCTGCGCGGCGCCGATGCCGTTGACGGCGCTCGCGAGGGAATGCATGCGCTGCAGCAGCAATATGCGGCAACGATGTCGGCCCTGCGCGAGGCGGCCGAATAAGAGCTTGCGAGCCTTGGGCTGCGTGCCAGCCGCGTATAGGCAAAAGGGCGCCCCGCCGGACCATGTGGCCGGCGGGGCGCCCTTATCTGTTGTGCGGTTCGCGAGCTAGCGGGCCTGCTTTACCTTGGCCGCCGCCTCGACAAACGACTTCCACAGGTTAAAGTCGGTTTCGAGCGTCTTCCAGGTGTACTCGGGATGCCATTGCACGCCCAGGCAGAAAGGCTGGCCTTCGACTTCGATGCACTCGGGAACGCCGTCGGTTGCCTTGGCGACCAAGCGCGTGCTCTTACCCAGACGGTCGACGCAGCAGTGATGTGCCGAGTTGGTCTGGATCAGCCTGTGCCCGCCAAGCGCGCGCTCCAACAGCGAGCCCGGCACGACCTCGACGGGATGCACGGGGTCGTTGAGCACGTGGGTATGGCGCCACTGCGTGCGGCCCTCGCGAGCGCCCAGGCTCGGCACGTCCATGCACAGGGTGCCGCCAGTGGCGACATTGAGCAACTGCGTGCCGCGGCAGGTGGTAAAGAGCGGCTTTTTGGCGCGGAGTACCTCGCCGACCAGCTTAAACTCAAAGCTATCGCGGATCTCGCAGCAGAGGGTGGGGTCGTAGGGTCGATCATCGCCCCAACGTTTGGGGTTGACATCGGGGCCGCCGGGAATGGCGATGCCGTCGGCGATATCGACGTAATGACGGATGACCTCAATGTCCTCGGTGATGGACATCTGCAGCGGCAGGCCGCCGGCGGCAAGGATGGCATCGACAAAGACACTTGCGATTTCCTCGTTGGGGGAGAGCGTTTCGCTTAAAAACGGCTTCGCCTCTTCCCAGCGCGGCGCCACCAGGATGAGCGGACGGTCGGCGGGGTCGACGTTGACGTGCGGGGTGTATGACGATGAAGTGCGAGTTCCGATCATAGGTGTTGCTTTCGAGTTTGGATGGTCATGGCGAGCGGATATGGCAATTGGGCTAGTGGCCCTTGATGGAGTTGAGGAAGTCTTGGGCGCGCTTGGTCTGGGGATGGTCGAAGAACTCGTCGGGCGTGCCGGTTTCCACGATCTGGCCGTCGGCCATAAACACGACGCGGTCGGCAACGCGGCGGGCGAAGTTCATCTCGTGCGTAATGACGATCATCGTCATGCCCTGCTGGGCCAGGCGGACCATGACCTCGAGCACCTCGTTGATCATCTCGGGGTCAAGGGCACTCGTGGGCTCGTCGAAGAGCATGGCCTTGGGCTGCATGGCGAGCGAGCGGGCAATGGCCACGCGCTGCTGCTGGCCGCCCGAGAGCTGAGCGGGCACCTTGTCGGCCTGTTCGGCAACGCCCACGCGGCTCAGCAGGTCCATGGCGCGCTCACGAGCTTCCTCCTTGGACACGCCCAGCACGTCGACCGGCCCCAGCATGACGTTCTGCAGCACCGTCATATGCGCGAACAGGTTGAACTGCTGAAACACCATGCCCAGCTCGGCGCGCATGCGGGCAAGATCCTTGCCTTCCTGCGGCAGAGGCTCGCCCTCGATGAGGATCTCGCCCGAGTCGATGGTTTCCAGGCGGTTGATGGTTCGGCACATGGTCGACTTGCCCGAGCCCGAGGGGCCGATCACGACGACGACTTCGCCGCGGTCGACCGAGAGATTGATGTCGTTGAGGACGTGCAGATCGCCATAGTGCTTATCGACGTGCTTGAGCTCGATCAGCGGCTGATTACCGGTAGAAGAAGTGCTCTGTGCCATGGTGCTCGGCTCCTTATGACTCGAAATGGTAAATCGTTAGCGAATGATGGTCGCGCCGGTCTTGCGCGAAACGTAGACAGCGGCCTTGTTGATTGCGACGTTGATGAGGATATAGATGACCGCGATCACTAGGTAGACCGACACGAGGGCGTCGTAGTTGGTAATGAGCACGCGGGCGTTTTGCATAAGGTCGGGGTAGCTCACCACGTAGGCGACGGTGGTGTCTTTGACGACGACCACAAGCTGCGAAATCAACGACGGAATGATAAACCGAATGGCCTGCGGCAGCACGATTTTAAAGGTGATTTTAGCCTTGGAGAGACCGAGCGCCTGGGCGGCCTCGACCTGGCCGCGCGGCACGGCATTGACGCCGGCACGGAAGATCTCGGCCAGTACGCCGGCCGCAGCGAGCGCGACGGGAAGCGTGAGCATCCAAAACGACGGCAGTGCGATCTTGTACTGGGGCAGCACCAAAAAGAAGAAGTAGATGAACAGAAGGCTCGGCACGCCACGGAAGAAATCGGTGAGCACGCGGCAGACCAGCTGCAGCGGCTTAATGTCGCTGGTGCGGCCGAGCATAAGGGCTAAGCCCAGTACCAGCGCAATGACGCCGGCGGTGAGTGCGACTTTAACGGTGCCCTCAAAACCGGCAAGCAGGAACTTCCAGGTGGTGAGGTGCGTAAAGAAGTACCAGTAATGGACCGAAAGCTGGCCGGTCACGTAAAAGCGCTGCAGTACCAGAGCGATGAGCGCGGCCACGGCAACAAGTGAGATGGCGGTGCCGACGCGAATCTTGGCGCGCATCTTGGGGCCGGGAGCCTCGTAGAGCGCATCGCGCATGGTAAGTGCAGGGGAGGAATGTTTACTCATCGGAGGATCCTCACCTTCTTATCGATGTAGTTGCCAATGTGGCTCACCACAAAGGCCGTGCCCAGGTAGCCAAGCGCCGAGATAAAGAACGCGGCGACGCCGCCGAGCGAGCGCGTGTTGATGTAGCTCACCACGCCGGTGAGCTCCTGCGGTTTAAGCGGTACCTGACTGCCGAGCGCGGTGGTGAGCATGACGGCGATAAAGAGGTTGGTCATGGGCAGCACGCTCGAGCGCAGCGCCTGCGGAATCACGATCTTGGCGAGGATACGGTTGAAGCTCATGCCGAGCGAACGGGCGGCTTCTACCTGACCGACGCCGACGGTGTTGATGCCGCTCATAAAGTTCTCGGAGCCAAAGGCCGAGCCCAGCAACACCGTGGCGACGATGACGCAGGTGCGGTAGGGCAGGACGACCTTGAGCGGGGGCAGCGCATAGACGACGATAATGAGCAGCGCGATGCCGGGGATGTTACGGAAGACCTGGACATACAGGTCGCCAAAGACGCGCAGCGGCTTGAGCGGCGACACGCGCATCACGGTGACGGCGACGGCCAGCACCATGGCGATGGCAAACGACTCAAGCGTCATGCCCCAGGTTGCTAGCAGCGCGTCGATATAGTTCTGGCCATAGAGCGACCAGAGCTCGGAGAGACTCATGCGGACCTCCCGCCGGTAAGGAAAGGGGCTCCCGTGTGTACGGAAGCCCCGACAACTCAGTGAGGAAACAGTTTAGCGCAATAAAGCGCATCGTGCGTTTCCGTATGGTTTCGTAGCGGCCGTTACTAGGCTCGCTGCCTAGGCGCCGATCTCGGGCAGCTCGGGAACATTGGTGTCGCCCGTACGGTCGCCAATGCAGATCTGCCACAGCTCGGTCCAGGTGCCGTCATCCTCGATCTTCTTAAGGAAGTCGTTGACAAAGGCGACACCGTCGGAATCGAGTGGCAGGCCAATGCCATAGGGCTCCTTGCTGCCGAAGGGCTTGCCGGCAATCTTGTACTTACCGGGCTCGCGGACCAGGGCGCTCTGCTGCATGTTGTTGTCGATGACGTAGGCGTCAACGCGGCCCTGCTGAAGTGCCTGGCGGGCCTCCTCGTCGGTCTTGAACTCCTGTTGGCTGGCCTTGGGGGCGAACTCCTCCAGGATGGCGGGGCCGTTGGAGCCGGACTGGACGGCGACGTTCTTGTCGGCCAGGTCGTCGACGCTCTTGATGTCGTCGTTGTCGGCGAGCACCAGGATGGCCTGCTGGGTGTAGTAGTAGGGACCGGCGAAGGAGACGAGCTTCTTGCGCTCGTCAGTGATGGTGTAGGTGGCAAAGACAGCGTCGACCTGGCCGTTCTGCAGGACGGACTCGCGCGTGTCCGAGGTCACCTGGGTGATCTCGACCTTGTTCTCGCCCAGAATGTAGTTGGACAGGAGCTGTGCGATACCGGCGTCGAAGCCGCGGGTCTGACCGTCCTTCTCGTTGAGGAGGGAGAAGAGCGTGGAGGTCTGGACGCCACCGATCGTAAAGACGCCGGCAGCCTTGACGGCCGTAGCCCAGGTGCTGGCGGCGATGGCGTCATCATCGGCCTTGGGGCCGTCGTTGACGAGCTTGTCGAATGCCTTGGCGTCGAGCGTGGCGGAAACCTCGGTATCCTCGGAGCTCTTGGAGGAACCGGCGGAACCCTTGTCGGCCTCGGCACTGGTGTCGGAGCAGCCGGCAAGACCAAGGCCGGCGACGGTTGCGAAGGTGGCGGCAACGAAGCCGCGGCGGTCGAGAACGACCTGCTGGGAGAGGTTCTTGCTCATGGTAGAACACCTTTCTCAATAAAATCCCTAGCGGTTGAGTAGAGTTATACCCTATCGCGCTCAAATGGGTCAACACGAAATAACTCAGAAACATACTTACCTTATGGGTAATTCTTCCTACCAAAAAGGGACAGGCACCTTTGTGGTGGTTCTTGCAGATGTGGTGGCCTGTCTCGCTGCTTTGTCTCAATCTGTAACATCTGCAGCCATTTTTGCCGAGTAACTGTTACAGATTGAGATTTTCTCTTCAGGGGAATTCGAATGTCTCGATCTGTAACAGTTAGACGGACAAAAGCTCCCTTTCTGTTACAGATCGAGACAAAGAACAGGTGCAAAGATGGTTTGTCTAGATCTGTAACAGTTAGACGGGAATTCGGGCCCTAGATGTTACAGATTGAGATAATCGCGCCGCGAAAATAAAAACCTCCGCAGGGGTGCTTCCCTTGCGGAGGTTTTTTACTCGTTAAGTAGCCTAACGGCTTCGGCGGCCATGTTCTCGGCCGTCATGCCGTTCTGAGCGAGCAACTCGTTGGGGTCGTAGCGGTCGGGGAAGCCCTTGGCGATGCCAAAGGTGCGCGTGCGCACGGGCGTGCAGGCCAAGTAGCACGCGACGCGCTCGCCCCAGCCGCCGTCCAAGATGCCGTCTTCGAGGGTGACGACAACGCGATGCTTGGCGGCAAGGCTGTCGAGGAACTCGCGGTCGAGCTCGGTTGCATAGCGCGGGTTGACGAGCGTGGCCTCGATGCCGTACTCGGCAGTCAGACGGTTTGCCACGCGCTCGCCCAGCTCAAAGAAATCGCCAAGCGCGAGCACGGCCACGTCGCGACCCTGGCACACCACGTTGTAACGAACGGCGCCGTAATCGGCGTCCTCGGCAGGCGCAAGATCGGGGCGGCTTACCAAGCCAATGCCCGGCACGCGAATCGCCACGGGATGCTCGCGGTGGTCGAGCGACCAGCTCAGCATGGATAGGTATTCCTCCATGCAGGAAGGCGCCAGGTAACGCATATTGGGGAGAGCGCCCAGCATAGAAATATCAAAGAACGAAAGATGCGTCTCGGATGTGGTGCCAAAGATCGATGCGCCAAACACCAGGATGGTTGCGGGGACATCGTTGAGGCACAGGTCGTGCCACAGCTCGTCGTAGGCGCGCTGCAAAAACGTGCCGTACACACCAAAGACTGGCTTGGCACCCGAGCGCGCAAGCGCGGTGGCAAAGGTCACGGCGTGCTCCTCGGCAATGCCCACATCGACGAACTGTTTGCCGGCGGCGGCGCGAAGCTCGGGTGTAAAGCCCATGATGTAGGGCGTGGCGGCCGTGATGCCCACGACCTGCGGATCGTGCTCGATGGCGGCGCTGAGCGCCTCGCCCGTAATGTCGGCATAGGTGCGCGGCGCAGGCTCGCTCGGATGGCCCGGGCAGAGCTTGCGCCCAGTCGCCATGTCAAACGGACCCACATGATGCCAGCGCTCGGGGTCGCTCTGGGCTGGCTCAAAGCCCTTGCCCTTTGCGGTGGAGACGTGCAGCACGATGGGATGATCGATATCGCGCAGCTCCTGCAGCGTGTCGACCAGGGCCAACACATCGTTGCCGGTGTCCAGATAGCAGTAGTCGAGCCCCATCGCGCGGAAAACGTTGCGCTCACAGGTGCCGTTGCTGGCGCGTAGCTCGGCCAGATTGCGATACAGGCCACCGTGGTTTTCGGCGATGGACTGGTCGTTATCGTTGACGATGATGATCAGGTTGCTGTCGAGCTCGGCGGCATTGTTAAAGCCCTCAAACGCCAGACCGCCCGAAAGCGAACCGTCGCCAATGATGGTGATGACGTTGTACGCATCGCCCGCCAGGTCACGAGCGTGCGCCAAGCCGCAGCCCAGGCTCACCGACGTGGAGGTGTGGCCCATGGCGAACAGGTCGTGCTCGGACTCGTCAGGATTGGCAAAACCAGAGGCCTCGCCGTAGCGTGCCGGGTCGATATAAGTGTACGCGCGCCCAGTCAGCGCCTTGTGGGCGTAGGTCTGGTGCGAAACATCAAAGACAATCTTGTCGATGGGGGAGTTAAACACGCGATGGAGCGCAACCGTAAGCTCAACGACGCCCAGGTTGGGGGCAACGTGCCCGCCGACGGCGGCGGAGCTTTCGAGGATGGCGTGGCGGATCTCGCCGCAGAGCAGCGGAAGCTCGGCGCGATCGAGAGCCTTGACGTCCTCGGGCGTTGTCGTTTGCGTAAGCAGCATCGTTGTGGGTTACTCCATGCGAATCGTGCGCCGGCACTCCCTCGGCCGGCACAATTGCACAAGACAGTCTCGCACATTTTGGCGTTTGATATGTGACGGCGGCGCGGTAATTCGCCAACTGGTGGGGCAAAACGTTTTGTCCGATGCCATACTGGTAAATTCGATGATGATTTTATTCATTGCGCGCAGGCCGCGGCTTGCCGCCGAGCGCCGCCGGAAGGAGGCCGCATGTCCGATACCGTTCGTGCCGAGAAAATCGCGCGCGAGGTCGACGATGCCGCCCGTCAGCTTGCCCAGGCGGGCCGCTTGGACCTGATGCATGAGTTTATCCAACATGGCGATGTGACGGTCTATACGCATGTGACCTCGGTAGCGCGGGCAAGTCTGTCCTTTGCCGAGCGCCTGGGCCGCGTCGGTATCTCCGTCGACCGCTTATCGCTGCTGCGCGGGGCCCTGCTGCACGATTACTTTCTCTATGACTGGCACGATCCCGACCCAAGCCATCGACTGCATGGCTTTCGTCACCCGTTTTTTGCCTTGGCGCGTGCGGAGGAAGATTTTGAGCTGACGCCGCGCGAGCGGAATATTATCGTACGGCATATGTTTCCGCTGGTACCGGTGCCGCCGACGTGTCGTGAGGCATGGATTGTGTGCCTGGCGGATAAATGGTGCGCACTGCGCGAGACGATTGCCGGCCGTCTGCCGCGCAAAGGCGGCGCGAACGATTTGAACGAGGGCCCGAGTGACGGCTCGAGCAAAGAATCGAACGAAAAGAGGAGTGGGTAGACGGTGGGAACCGCGATCGACATGGCATTTGACGGCGCGACGCTTGCCGCCTGTCCGCTCTCGGCGCTGGTACTCTCGTTTGCCTTCTACGGTTTTTGCGGCTGGGTATGGGAGTCGACAGTCTGCGCCATGCTCAACCACGGACGCTTTGCCAACAGCGGCTTTTTGCTAGGGCCGTGTTGTCCCATCTACGGTGCGGGCGGCATTGCGTGCTGGTTGCTGCTGCGTGGAATCCCAGACGCCTCGAGCCAGTTTGTCGCTGCCGCGCTCGTATGCAGCGTGATCGAATATAGCGTGGGCGTGCTGTTGGAAAAAACGACGGGTGCCCGGTTTTGGGATTACTCGCATCTGCCGTTTAACCTGCACGGACGCATCTGCCTGTACTGGGCCTGCGCGTTTGGCTTGGGTGCGTTGTGTATTTGCCGTTTAGTGGAGCCGGCATTGCTGGGGCTGCTTGGCCATCTGCCGGTGCTAATCGTGCGCTTGGCCGCCTTTATCGTCGCGGTCGCGATGATGGTCGATGCGGTGTGCTCGTTGGCGAGCTGGCGGCGTCTGTCCGATCAGCTTGAGCGTGTGCGTGCCGACCTTGCCGACCGCATCAATGAGTCGCTTGCCGACGCCTCCGACTCTATGCTCGAACGTATTCCCGATTCGGCGATTGACTCGGTGGCGCAGACGCATATCCGCGGTCGCGCCGTTAACGCTTGGCTGGCCGAGCTGGGCGACGCGGCGCTCGATGCCCTGCGCGAGAAGACTTCGATGCCGACGTTTATCTCGGATGGTGCTCGCGGCCTGGCGCTCGCTGCCCGCCGCGTGGCCGATGCCGCGCCGAGTATGCCGCGTCCGTCGCTCGGTCGTCGCCTTGCCGGCAAGCGCATGAGCCGCCCGGTACCGAGCGTGTCACTCAGCCGCCGCGACCTACGCTTCTTTAACGCCTTCCCGCGTCTGCGCATCAATCGTTACGAGGGTGTCATTCGAGCTACCGACCTCCGCGACCGAGCCCGCGAGCTGTTCCGGCGCTAGCCAGAGCGGAGCCAAGCGCGCCCTTCTCGTTCGCACGTTTCCCGTTCGTTTCGCGTCCGTTGCCGCGCCGTTTCCAAGATTGCGGTGCCGTTTCCATTCGACAACGCAGCGTTTAACAACGCCGTATCTGGTCTACACCAGTTGCCCCTCGGCCGCATCATGAGCGCCGACAACGTTCATGCGACCAAGGGGGAGCGAATGTACGATACGGGATCGACAACGTTTATGCTCATCTGCACCATGCTCGTGTTTTTAATGACACCGGGTCTGGCGTTTTTCTATGGCGGCCTGTCCAGGCGCAAAAATGTCATCAACACCATGCTTATGTGCTTTGGCGCCATTGGCCTGGTTGGTGTGCTGTGGATTGTTGCCGGCTGGTCGCTGGCCTACGGTGGCGACGGTTCTAGCCCGTTTATTGGCGGCTTTGACCAGTTGCTGTGCCTGCCGGTGCTCAACCAGGTGCTGCAGGCGGCCGAGGGCAATGCTGCGGATGGTGCCGTCTACCCTCAGATCATCAACATCGCCTTCCAGATGGCGTTTGCCATGATCACCGCCGCTATCGTTACGGGCAGTCTGGCAGGCCGCGTTAAGTTTGGTGCCATGACGGCCTTCCTGGGCATTTGGCTGCTCGTGGTCTATGCGCCGCTCGCCCACATGGTTTGGGGCGGCGATGGTTCCTTTATCGGCGACATCATCGGCGCGCTCGACTTTGCCGGCGGCGACGTGGTACACATTTCGTCCGGTCTCACGGGCCTGATTCTCTGCTTAATGCTCGGCCGTCGTCGCGGCTTTGGCATGGTGAGCTACCGTCCGCATAACGTGCCGTTTGTGGCGCTGGGCGCCGGTCTACTTTGGTTTGGTTGGTTTGGCTTTAACGGCGGCAGCGAGTTTAAGGCCGACGCCGTGGCGGCACTCGCCATCCTCAACACCGTGACGGCCAGCGCGGCGGGCATGGTCTCGTGGCTTGTCGTCGAGCGCGTGCACACCGGTCGTCCCACGCTGGTGGGTGCTAGCACCGGTTTGGTTGCGGGCCTTGTGGTGGTTACGCCGGGTGCGGGCTTTGTCGAGCCGTGGGCGGCGCTGGTCATGGGCCTGATCGTATCGCCCGTCTGCTATCTGGCCATCAGCCATCTTAAGACCAAGTTCGGCTACGACGATGCGCTCGACGCGTTCGGTTGCCACGGTATCGGCGGCATCTTGGGCGGTGTGCTCACGGGCCTGTTCTGCGTGCCGGAGCTCTCGTGGACCGGTAAGGGCGGCCTGTTCTACACGG
Organism: uncultured Collinsella sp.; assembly: GCA_902490405.1. Classification (GTDB taxonomy): domain Bacteria; phylum Actinomycetota; class Coriobacteriia; order Coriobacteriales; family Coriobacteriaceae; genus Collinsella. Next base: position 13,384 of record CABUDS010000010.1, on the reverse strand, counting down.
GCGACGTGTCGCTGCTTGTCTCGCAGGTTCTGGGCATTGTGGTGACGGTCGTTATTGTGCTGATGCTCGACTTGGTGATCGCCGCGGTGGTCAAGGCGCTGTTCCACGGTAGCCTGCGCGTGGACGAGGCCGACGAGGCACTGGGCCTGGATGCGAGTCAGCACGGCGAGAGCGCGTACCCCTCGTTCTCCGGACTCGATTAGCAGCGCGGCTTTCCCAAGCACCCGACCTTGCCCCTCAAACCGTCGCTTGCGTACCGAAGTACGCGGCGCTCCTCTTTCGGGGCAATCTCGGGCACTTGGAAAACCCGCGTTATTGAATGGCAATTCATTTCTTTACTAAAGAGAGGAATTCACTATGAAGAAGATCACGGCGATCGTCCGTCAGGAAAAACTTGAGGTTCTCAAAGACGCGCTGTTTGCTGCCGATGTTCGCGGCATGACCATCAACCAGGTGCAGGGCTGCGGCGCGCAGCATGGCTGGAAGGAATACGTGCGCGGCAACGAGTTGCTTGTCAACACGATCCCTAAGGTGCAGTTCACCCTCATCTGCGCCGATGAACATGTCGACGGAATTGTCGACATCATCTGCAATGCCGCCCGCACCGGCGCCGTCGGCGACGGCAAGATCTGGGTCGAGCCGGTCGAGGAAGTCATCCGCATTCGCACCGGCGAACATGGCCCCGCCGCGGTGTAGAATCGACCGTCTGCCATCCGCAACGTTAAAATGCTGCAATGAGGCACAAGGCTTGCGTTGCGGATGGGCGGATTATGGGTCGCAATAAATATCCCGAGGAGACGGTCGCGAAGATTCTCGACGCGGCACTGGAGCTATTCTGCGCACAGGGTTATGAGGGGACGAGTATTCAAGATATCGTTGACCGTCTCGACGGCATGACCAAGGGCGCTGTCTATCATCACTTCAAGAGCAAAGAAGAGATTTTCAACGCCGCGTTTGATCGGGCGATGACTCCGATTGTTGAGCACCGCCGCTCGATGCTTGGCGTCGGTAATATGACCGGAGCCCAAAAGCTCAAGCGACTGTACGCTCCCGAGTCCGTTATTCCACAAATTGAGCTATGGGCACGTATGCGTCCTGCAGCAGATCCGGTAAAAAGCTCGCGCCTACTGGCGATGCAGTACCAGGGCTCATTTGACGAGTCGGCCGATGGCTGTCTCTTGCCAGTGATCGAGGAGGGCATCGCCGACGGCTCCATTGCGTGCGAATGCCCGCGCGAAGCGGCGGAGGCCGTATCGTTGTTGGCGAATCTTTGGCTGCTGCCATTGTTCCGTCCGCTCGAGCCCAAGGAGCGAATGCTCGCTCGCGCACAATGTTTGGCGCAGATGGCTGCCGCGGTGGGGCTCGATTTGGGTAATGAAGTGCTTCAGACAACGGCGCAGATTTGGGGCGTATGGGACCGCGCCGGGTGGTAATATAGATACCAACGGTATGTAATTGATTTGTGAGGGTAGCCACGGCTGCCCTTTTCAAGTCATTAAATACATACTAGTGGTATGTATAGGGGGTGGGCTTATGGCTGGGCTGAGAGACGTCGGTGTCTCGTTGAAATCAAAAACAGTGCGGTCAATCAGGCTCGCGGAACTTCTGGTTGCGCAGCTGTGCACGTATTCGATGCTTTCGGCGCTGTGCTTTGCGTATCCACTTTACTTGTTCGATCGCAGTGGATCGTCAACGTTATATGGCGTCGTCGCGGCGATAGCGTTCATACCCGGCGTACTTGCAACTCCGGTTGGCGGAATCTTGGCGGATAGGGGAAGACATCGCGAGGTCCTCGTGTCCCTCGGCATTGCTCTGATGACTGCATCACTGCTGTCTATCCCCATGAAGCACTCATTGCCTCTTGCGGTCGTCGTAGTAGCGATACTTTGTGTTCAATATGGTTCTCAATCGCTGCTGAAGCCAATGCTCCAAATTGAGACGGTGCGCATGGCGGGTGAAGAGAAGGTTGAGCGGGCCACTGCATTGGTTTCGCAGATGACCATGGTGAGCAATATCTTGGGCCCTGTGGTCGGGACGGCAGTCTATGGGTACTTTGGCATCGATGCTCTTTGCACAACCGCGTCGGTGGCGTTTGCGATTTCAGCTCTCTTGTTTGGGGGCGCGCTCAAGCAAAATGCCTCATTTGAAACGATGGGAGACGGCGCGACTCGTACGACATGCCGAAACGATTTTCGGGAGTCGATTCGGTATCTGTTGCAAAATGCATTATTGGTCGCTGTGATTTTGCTTGCGGCAGTTTTGAACCTTGCGTTGGTTGGGCTAATGATTGGCGCTCCCATTATTGTTACAAAGCATCTCGGCATGCAATCGTCCTGCGTTGGGATAGTTGAGGTGGCTATGGGCTTGGGTGGTCTTGCCGGCAGTGGCTTGGTCGGCATTTGGCCGCATCGTTTTTCTTTCAATGGCATATGTCGATATGTTGCGATGATCTGTTTTGGAGTCGCACCGATCATTGTCACGCTACTGTTCGGCGCAGATGCATGCATGCTCACCGTGTTTGTGGTTGGTTCGGCATGGGTCATGGTGTGGGCGAGCATTGCGTCGGTTGAAATTATCGCGTTTGTTCAGCGGGCAGCGCCGACTGAGCTCTGCGGAAAAGTGCTTTCGGTCGTTTACATGGTCCTTTCCTGCGCAATACCTATCGGCCAATTGACGTACGGGGTTGCATATGATCGATGGACACCGGCGATTGTATTCGCAGCCATGTTGGCGGTGCTGACGTTGACGACGGCTCTGTTTTATCGGCTGAAAAATCGATTGCGGCGATTGTCTTAACGCGCTGGGGCACCGTGAATTTGTGAAGGCGGTGGTACGCCGCGCCGGGACGGCATTGTTTGGACATGCCTCTCCTTCGTCTACAATATCGGGCAGACGAAGGAGAGGCATGTCCATGATCAAGATGTTCGCGAGTGACTTAGACGGAACGCTGCTGAACGCCCTGCATGAGGCGGATGGGACCATCCGCCGTGCCATTCGCGAGCTGACCGAGGCTGGCCTGCATGTGGTTCCCGCGACCGGGCGCTCGACGTTGCCAATCGGCGAGCATGGCTTTACGGGCCTGGCGCTTGACGCCTGCTGCTCCAACGGGTCCATCGTGCGCGACAGCCACGGCGAGGTGCTCAAGACTTGGACCATCGATCCGCAGGTCACTGAGGAACTGCTCAAGGCGTTCCCGGACATTTGCTTTGATTGTTCCACGCCCGATGGCATGTACTCGAGCGGTTCGTTCGAGATGCATCAGGCGGGCTTTAAAAAGGACAGCCCCATCAAGCGTATTGTGATGCGCGGCATGCGTGCGCGCGGTGGGTATCACGAGGAGCAGTATTTCGACCAGTCGATCGGTGACATCCTGCGCCACGATGTATGCAAGATCAATTGTCGCGTGACCTCGCCCGAGCTGGAGCGTGACCTTAAGGCCTATCTTGCCGAACGCTCGGACCATGTGGTCAACGCGCCGTTCGATCCGGTGATGTTCGAGATCACGGACGTGGCGTGCAACAAGGGCGAGAGTGTGGCCTGGCTGGCGGGCTACTACGGTATTGCCGAGGACGAGGTCGCGGTCTACGGCGACGGCGGCAACGACATCGCCATGCTCAAGCGTTTCCGCCACAGCTATGCGACCAAAAACGCTAGCGATGCAGCTAAGGCTGCTGCGAGCGCAACTATCGGCAGCTGCATGGTCCACGCCGTCCCCAAACACATGCTCGCCACCATGCATAAGCAGAGCTCCCGCACCATCATTGAATAATGTGACAAAGGGACTGTCCCTTTGTCACAGTGGGGACTAGCTTCTTTAAACACGAACATATATTCGCATATTTAACTGCGCTTTGATAGAATTGTTGCTGTTAGCGGCAGTTCCATGTGCCGGGCAGAGCCCTCCATCTGATGGGAGGTGATGCCCATGACCGATTTGATTGATTTCGTGAGGCTCCTGACCGCATTGGTCTCGCTTCTTACGACGCTTATCGGACTTTCCGAGGCACTCAAGCAACGCTCGAAGCAACGAAAGAGGGGTCGCCGCCGCTAAGGCGTTGACCCCTTAATCCACGCAACGGCGCTGCCCAGCTTTGCAGAACTTGGGCTGCCGTCGACACCATTCTACCCACGAATGACATTTTGGACAATCGGCAATGTCGCTTCTAAAAGCTGAGCGCAACCTAATGTGACAAAAAGACAGTCCCTTTGCCACAATCAAAATATTGCCTTTACGTGTTGATGCACACGGTGTGCAATAATACTCGCACTGTGCAATAGCGCACAGGCTGAGTAGCAAGGAGGACGCTTGTCCCAGCTCGAGAAATGCGATCGCCGGTCCCTTCGCTCGCAGCGTGCCCTTCGCCAGGCACTTGCCAGCGAGCTTGCCGAAAGCGGCGACCTTTCGCGCATTAATGTCGCGTCGCTCACCGAGCGCGCTGGCCTTACGCGCCGCACGTTCTATTCGCATTACCGCGATATCCCCGACTTTATCAATCAAATCGAGGACGGCTTGCTGGCCGAGATCCGTGAGCGCATTGAGCTCATCACCGCAGCTCAGCTGCCCGATCTCTATCACAACATCGATGAGCTCGAGCCGGCGCCCGGTTCGGTTGATCTGCTGCGTTATCTTGCGGCCAACCGCGACTTAATCGGTGCGCTGCTGGGTCCGGGCGGCGACCAGGCCTTTATTAAAAGGATTATCGACACCGCGCGTGAGGCTGTGGTGCCGCGTGCGCAGACGGGCATTTTGGGCCTAGCGCTGGGTACGTTCTTTGACTACTACGTCACCTACGTTGTGAGTGCCGAGGTCGGCATGATTCAGCGCTGGTTTGAGCGTGGGCTCACCGAATCGCCCGAGGCCATGGCACGCATTATGACGGTTATCGCCTTTGTGCGTCCCGGCGACTTGTATGGCCAACCCATCGATATCAACGTGCCGGAATACGGCATGAAGCTATTGAACTTGCAGCTCGAAGACGCGGTCGACACCGCCGTGTCCGTTGAGTCCCATAACTAAGAGGAGAGACAGATGAGCAAACTCGTCGAGGGCATTAAGGACCGTATGGTCGCTGCCGCGCGTGAGGCCGCGCCCGCCGTGGCGGATGCCGCGCAGAAGGCGGCGACCGCTGCTGCCGAGATAGTCACTGAGAAAGTCGCCGAGGCTAAGAGCGCGGCGGGGGAGGCATTCGTTGCCGGCGCAACGACTGACGCAACCGCGGCCAACGCTGCAGATCCCGTAGCCGCTACCGCTGTCCACGCCCCCGAAGGCGCAATCTTCAACCCCGAGGCCGCCCGCGGCAACCTGCACCTGGGCATCGACGTGGGCTCCACCACCGTTAAGCTCGCTGTGCTCAACGACGACAACCAGATCGTCTACGCCAAGTACCAGCGCCACCACACCGACGTCCGTGCCTGCGCCCGCGACCTGTTCGAGGGTGCTGCAACCGTGCTGCCGACGGCCCAAATGACCTGCGCCATTACCGGCTCGGGCGGCCTGCTACTGTCCCAGTGGCTCGAGCTGGAGTTTGTCCAGGAGGTCATCGCCAGCAAACGCGCCGTCGAGACCCTCATCCCGGCCACCGACGTCGCCATCGAGCTGGGCGGCGAGGACGCCAAGATCATCTACTTCGACAACGGCATCGAGCAGCGCATGAACGGTACCTGCGCCGGCGGCACGGGCGCGTTCATCGATCAGATGGCAACCCTGCTGCACACCGACGCGAGCGGCCTCAACGAGCTCGCGGCCAACGCCACCACCATCTATCCCATCGCCAGTCGCTGCGGCGTCTTTGCCAAGACCGATGTGCAGCCGCTCCTCAACGAGGGTGCCCGCCCCGAGGACGTGGCGGCCTCCATCTTCCAAGCCGTCGTGACCCAGACCATCTCGGGCCTGGCGTGCGGCCGCCCCATCCGCGGCAACGTCGCCTTCCTGGGCGGCCCGCTGCAGTACCTCTCCGAGCTGCGCCACCGCTTCTACCTCACGCTCAACCTGGACGAGGAGCACCGCATTGTGCCCCAAAACGCCCACCTGTTTGTGGCGAGCGGCGCCGCCATGGCGCACGAGTCCAACAAGCTCAGCACGTTCCCGCAGCTTATCGAGGCCATCGACAGCTTGGGCGACACGCAGGGTGCCGAGGTCGAGCGCCTGGATCCGCTTTTTGCCACCGACGAGGACTTTGCCGAGTTCAAGACCCGCCACGACACCGAGGTCGTCCCCAAGGGCAAGCTCGACGGCTACACCGGCCGCGTGTTCATCGGTATCGACGCCGGCTCTACCACCATGAAAGCCGCGCTCGTGGGCGAGGATGGCCAGCTGCTGCACACCTGGTACGGCAACAACAACGGCGACATCCTGGGCACGGCCAAGGTCATCATGGCCGATTTCTACAATCACATCCCCGCCGGCTGCACCATCGGCCACGTGACCACCACGGGTTACGGCGAGGCGCTGCTCATCGAGGCCCTCAAGGCCGATTCCGGCGAGATCGAGACCGTCGCGCACCTGCGCGGCGCCAAGGCATTCCTGCCCGGCGTCGAGTTTATCCTGGACATCGGCGGCCAGGACATGAAGTGCTTGCGCGTCAAGGACGGCGTGATTGAGCACATCATGCTCAACGAGGCCTGCTCGTCGGGCTGCGGCAGCTTTATCGAGAGTTTCGCCGTGTCTATGAACATGGACGTGCGCGCGTTTGCCGATGCCGCCATCCATGCCAAGGCCCCCGTCGACCTGGGCAGCCGCTGCACGGTCTTTATGAACTCGCGCGTCAAGCAGGCGCAAAAGGAAGGCGCCACGGTGGGTGACATCGCGGCCGGCCTGTCCTATTCCGTCATCAAGAATGCCCTGTTCAAGGTCATTAAGCTGCGCGACCCCAAGGAGATCGGCAGCCAGGTGATCGTCCAGGGCGGCACCTTTATGTCCGATGCCACGCTGCGCGCATTTGAGCAGCTCACCGGCGTGCATGCCGTGCGTCCCGACATCGCCGGCTGCATGGGCGCCTACGGTGCGGCCCTGCTCGCCCGCGATCGCGCCGGCGCCGACGGCACCTCGACCATCCTTTCTGCCGAGGACATCGCGCACCTCACCGTGACGCAAAAGCATGTCCGCTGCGGTCGCTGCTCCAACAACTGCCAGCTTACCGTCAACGACTTTGGCGGCGGTAGGCGCTTCATTACCGGTAACCGCTGCGAGAAGGGCGCCGGCCACAAAAAGCAGAAGACCGAGGCCCCCAACCTCTTCAAAAAGAAAAACGAGCTGCTCTTTAACCGCGAGGTGCTGAGCCCCGACGAGGCCCCGCGCGGCACCGTGGGTATTCCGCGCGCACTCAACATGTACGAGAACTACCCCTTCTGGCATGCGTTCTTTACGCGCCTGGGCTTTAGCGTGCAGCTGTCCGACCAGTCGAGCAAGAAGACCTACCAGGCGGGCATCGAGTCCATGCCGTCCGAGAGCGTGTGCTATCCGGCCAAGATGAGCCACGGCCACGTGATGAACCTCATTGACCGCGACGTCGATTTCATCTGGATGCCGTGCGTGCGCTGGGAGCGCAAGGAGGATCCGACAGCTGGCAACTGCTATAACTGTCCCATCGTCATGAGTTACCCCACGGCGTTGGCGCTCAACATCGACGAGATTCGCGAGCAGAACATCGAGTTCCTGTATCCGTTTGTGCCGTATCATGACAAGACCGAGCTCAAGCGCCGTCTGTACCAGGTGCTCGCCGTCGACCGTGTGGCCGATGCGCAAGCCGGTCGCGGTCGCGTGCGTGGGCCCAAGATCACGCGCTCCGAGGTCGATGCCGCTGTCAACGCTGCCTTTGAGGCCGATGCGCGTTTCCATGAGGACATCCAGACCATGGGCGAGGAGGCTCTTAAGTGGGTCGAGGACCACGGCGGTCACGGCATCGTGCTCGCCGGTCGTCCCTACCATAACGACCCCGAGATCAACCATGCCCTGCCCGAGCTTATCTCGAGCTTTGGCTTTGCGGTCTTTACCGAGGATTCGCTCGCGCACCTGGTAAAGCCTGAGCGTCCGATTCGCGTCGTCGACCAGTGGATGTACCACAGCCGCCTGTATGCCGTCGCCCGTTTTGTGACGATGCGCAACGACCTGGATCTGATCCAGCTCAATTCCTTCGGCTGTGGCCTGGACGCTCTGACCACCGACCAGGTGCAGGAAATCCTTGAGGCCAGCGGCAAGATCTACACCGTGCTCAAGATCGACGAGGTGTCCAACCTGGGCGCTGCGCGCATCCGCATCCGCTCGCTCATGGCGGCGCTCAAGGACCAGGAGGCCGAGCGCTTGGCCGAGGCTACGGCAGCGGGCGAGGCCTACGAGCAGGGCGACGCCGCGCCGGTGGCACCCTCCATGGATGCTCCCGCATTCGCGAGCCGCAAGTACACGTTCGAGGCGCAGCGTGAGAGCGCCTCGACCGCATGGCCCAAGGTGCCCTTTACCGAGCAGATGCGCGAGGAGGGTTACACCATCCTGTGCCCGCAGATGGCGCCGATCCACTTTGACCTGGTCAAAGAGGTGTTCCGCGGTGCCGGCTACAACCTGGAGCTGCTGCCCTCGACTGACCACGATGCCGTCGAGGCCGGTCTGCGCTATGTGAACAACGACATCTGCTATCCGTCGATCCTGGTGACGGGTCAGATCATGGAGGCCATCGAGAGCGGTCGGTACGACCTGTCCAAGACAGCCGTGGTCATCAGCCAGACCGGCGGTGGCTGCCGTGCCACCAACTACATCGCGCTTATCCGCAAGGCCCTGCGCGAGAGCGGCCACCCCGAGATTCCGGTGATCTCGCTTTCGGCCGTGGCGCTGGGCGAGGACAACCCCGGCTTTAAGATTACGCCGGCGCTGCTTAAGCAGGCAGTCTACGCGGTGCTCTTTGGCGACGTGATGATGCAGATGCTCTATCGTTGCCGCCCGTACGAGGCAACGCCCGGTGCGGCGAACGCACTCTACGAGGAGTACATGGCGCGCGCCCGCAAGCTGGCGCCCAAGTTCAACAGGCATAACTACACCAAGCTGTGCCGCGAGGCCATCCGCGCGTTCGACTCCATGCCGCTCGTGGGCGAGGGCACCAAGCCGCGCGTGGGCGTGGTCGGCGAGATCTTGGTCAAGTTCCATCCCACGGCCAACAACCACGTGGTCGACGTTATCGAGCGCGAGGGCTGCGAGGCCGTGGTGCCGGGCCTGCTCGACTTCTTCCTGTACTCCATGAGCAACGCCGAGCTGCAGAAGGACGAGCTGGGAAGCTCTCCCACTACGCGCGCGGGCATGCAGGCGCTCATCAAGCTGGTGGACTGGATGCGCACGCCGGTGGAGGAGATGCTCGAGAAGTCCCGCCGCTTTGAGGCGCCCGAGCGCATCGGCACCATGGCCGACAAGGCCCGCACGGTGCTTTCGGTGTGCAACAACATGGGCGAGGGCTGGCTGCTCACGGCCGAGATGCTCGACCTGATCGATCACGGTGCGCCCAACATCATCTGCACGCAGCCCTTCGCGTGCCTGCCCAATCACGTGGTGGGCAAGGCCGTAATCAAGGAGCTGCGCCGCCAACATCCCGAGAGCAACATCGTCGCGGTGGACTACGACCCCGGCGCGTCCGAGGTCAACCAGCTCAACCGTATTAAGCTCATGATCAGCGTGGCCAAGGAGAACATGCGCGCCGGTAAGGGCTTTAAGCTCGAGAAGGTGGCGCCGCTCGCGATGGACGAGGTCACCGGCCAGATGCGTGCTCATGACGGCTGTGTGAGCTGCGGGCCGGCCAGCGAGGAGGCCGTGGCATCGGTCGCCGAGCGCCTGGGACGCGGCATTAAGAAGTAACTGGCCTGCTATGGGCTAGATATGGGACAAACGGGTGGCAGCCGTACCGGTTACCACCCGTTTTTACTGGACATCTGTTGCGTAAACGGTCCAACTATCACCCTCTGCGAACTTGGATTTCGGAAGTATGCGGCAAAATTTGAATAGGCCGAGCACACTGGATATGCCCAAGCTTTGTACCTGCGGTTTTATTGGTGAAAAACCGGGGTGTGCTCGAGGGCTCCGGAATTTGCCGCATACTTCCGAAAACAACGTCTCGGTGGCACCAAAAACTGCCCTCGGAACCCCTGAGATAATGAACATATGTAGCCGTTTGCCGCGAAATACCGCCCGTTTATAGAACCCACCCCCAGCGTGCGTCATCCTTACGGTTGAATAAATACACATCTATGGAATTACGTAAGAGAGGGCCGTTCCATGAGCTACAAGACCGTTTGTGTTGCCGGCGGCGGCGTGTTGGGAAGCCAGATTGCCTTTCAGGCTGCCTACTGCGGCTTTGATGTAACGATTTGGCTGCGCAGCGAGGGCAGCATCGGCCGCACCCAGCCCAAGATCGATCACGTGCGCAAGGAGTACATCGCGGCAATCGAGGGCATGGCGGACGGCACGGGCGAGTGGTGCGCCGGTATCGCCGATGGCACCCAGCCCTTCGACAAGGAAGCGGCGCTCGCCGCCGTCGAGCGTGCCTACTCCACACTCAAGCTGGAGCTCGATCTTGCCAAGGCCGTGGCCGACGCCGACCTGGTCATCGAGTCTATGGCCGAGGACACCCAGGCAAAGATCGACTTCTACAAGAAGCTCGCCCCGGTTCTGCCGCAAAAGACCGTCATCGTGACCAACTCATCCACGCTGCTGCCGAGCACCTTTGCCAAGTACACCGGCCGTCCCGAGAAGTACCTGTCGCTGCACTTTGCCAACTCTATCTGGAAGAACAACATGACCGAGGTCATGGCACAGGACCAAACCGACAAGCGCTACTTCGACGAGCTCGTCGACTTTGCCAACGACATCCGCATGCTTGCCCTGCCCGTCAACAAGGAAAAGAACGGCTACCTGCTCAATTCCATGTTGGTGCCGTGGCTGCTTTCGGGCCTTGACCTGTATGTCTCGGGTGTGAGTGACCCCAAGAGCGTCGACCTCGCGTGGACGCGCGGCACCGGCGCTCCCAAGGGGCCGTTCCGCGTGTTCGACACCGTGGGCATCCAGACGGCGTACAACATCGTCATGCAGTACCAAAAGGTCCCGGGCTTGGTGAGCCCGCTGCTCAAAAAGATGATGATGCCCTACAACTTTAAGGCCATGGCCTCCGTCCTCAAGAAAATGCTCGACGAAGGTAAGCTGGGCGAAAGCTCGGGCGAGGGCTTCTTTACGTACTAAAAATGATCTCTTGGGGGTGGAAGCGTTGGGGATCTACGGTAGTATGCGACAAGATCTGAATAGGTCGAGCAAGAGCTGTAGTGCGCGTTGACGTTTGGCCAATGGAGCGCAAAAACGCACCGTTCGCCGATACGCCTCTCGCGAGTGGTTGCCATATGGTTTGATGTTGGAAACATATGATTGCCGGCAGGCCGTAGGTGGCGTTTGCGCTGATATCGGAGGTTCCAAGTATGTTTCGTGCTCCGCTAAACAAGTACCGGGCTGGCTAACATGAGCCGCCGTTTTGTCTCGATAACCCTTGCGGTGGTTTGCCTGGCTGTGCTCCTGGGCGTTGCAGGGCAGTTTGCTATAAATCGAGAAACATCCTATATGCAGGAATGCGTTTCCGAAGGCTTTGCCATTGATGGTTACTATCGGGATGACAAAACAAGTCTGGAAACTCTGGCCTTTCTTGAGGAGGATAACCATCGGTGGCAACTGGTCGGCAAGGGCGGCAACTGCGTTGATGGACAGTTCGAGCGTATGGACGACCCCAACATTCTGGTGTTAAAGAATGAAAACGGCGAAGAATTCGGTACGGTCCACGTGGCGTATATTTCGCGCCGACGCGATCAGGGCTTGCTCTACCTATTTAGAGATACCAGGGTGACCCGTTTTTATCTGGTGAGTACCGGTCCGGCGTTTACAGTGGAGTCTGGCGATGTCGATGCGGACAGCTGATTCACGGCAATAAATCAGCGAGCGGAGCGCGGCCATGGACCGCGTCCCGCTATTTGCTCGTGGCCCGCGTCACGTCTGCGCCATGTCGTGACTCGCGGCTGCGCGCATCCATCCCACGTCGCGTATTACTGCACATCAAACTCCACGCGATCGAGCTCGGGCACATTGAGGTCGATGAGCTTGCGGGCTACACGGCGGTCGTGTGCCCCAAGCGCCTCGCTTGTCGTCACATGGGCGACAACCTCGCGCTCGACGATACCCTCCTCCTCGCCTTCGGTGGCCGAGGTCTCGACGGCAACGGTGTAATCCTTAAAGCCCGGCAGCACCGCGGCAAGCTCGCGCGTGGTTTCGGTGACGCCATAGCCGTCCTGCACGCCGGCCTGCGCCGAGCCAATGGATCCCGCGGTCATAACGATGCAGGGGATGGCAAAGATCACCGTGCCCACGATGATGCGGCGGCGCACCTTGTGTGACAGCTCATCGACCTCGGCATTTTCCTCGGCGGTCACAATGCCGTCGCCGTTGAGGTCGCGCTTGAGCGGCACGCGCAAAAGAAGCAGCACGGCTTCGGCAGCCAGTGCGATAAAGACCACGTTGATGCCAAACTCGTAGAGGGCCGAGAGAAACAGCGACCCGCTTGCGATGGCGATGCCATAGCCCGCCGCGCACAGGGGCGGCATGAGCGCGGTCGCCACGGCCACGCCGGCGATGAGCGTGGCGGGTTCCTGGTCGCGCGAGTTGCCCAGTCCGCCCGCAAAGCCGCCCGCGAGCGCGACGGCAAGGTCCCACACAGTCGGTGTCGAGTTGTCGATGATGGCGGCCGTGGTGGTGCCAAGGGGCGAGAGCTTAAAGTACAGCGTGGACGTGATTAGACAAAAGACCATCTGCAGCGCGAGGCCGGCAATTGCCTCGACGGCAATCTCGCGGTCGAGCGTGGCGATGCCGTATGCCATGGCAAGGACCGAGCCCATGAGCGGACAGATGAGCATGGCGCCCACGATGGCAATGTCCGAGTCGATATCGAGGCCGATGCTCGCGATCAACATGGCAATGATCAGGATGCATAAGTGCGAGCCAGTCAGGCGCGCCCCGTTTACAAAGCGCTTGCGAATCACGTGATAGGGCGCGCGTCCCTCGCGTATGTTGAACGCCTGCTTAAGGAAACGGGTGGCATTCTCCATGGCCTCGCTGTGTGCAGGGCGTATACCGTGACGACGATGATGACGCTCGCGCAGCCGCTTGATCTGTTGTTTGTCGAGTTCCATGCTTACCTCGTTTAGCTTCTGAGCCGCTTCTTGCGTCTGTCGTCTTTACTCTACACCGCGTTAGGCGAGGTGTCAGACAAGGTTTGTTGACCTGGAAGTCAGGACAATCGACATGGCTAAAACGCCGTGAGGATCATAAGAGTCAAATAGACAAAAAAGCGCGGGGCCGGTTTGATTCCGACCCCGCGCT
>CABUDS010000009.1 GCA_902490405.1 uncultured Collinsella sp. | reverse complement strand
CGCGGAGGCAAACCACAGGAGGTTTAACATGGCTACCAAGATTAATATCCGCACCCTGCTCGAGGCCGGCTGCCACTTCGGTCATCAGACCCGTCGCTGGAACCCTAAGATGAAGCCGTTCATCTTCGGTGAGCGCAACGGCATCTACATCCTCGACCTCAAGCAGACCATCCTTGACGCCGACCAGGCCTACACCTTCGTCAAGAACGTCGCCAAGGGCGGCAACGTGCTGTTCGTCGGCACCAAGAAGCAGGCTCAGGAGGCCGTTAAGAACGCCGCTGAGCGCGCCAACATGCCTTACATCAACCAGCGTTGGCTCGGCGGCATGCTGACCAACTTCGTCACCATCCGCTCCCGCATCAACCGCATGGAGGAGCTTGAGGCCATGGTCGAGGACGGTCGCATGGCTGTGCTGCCCAAGAAGGAGCAGGCTGTTCTGGGTAAGGAGCTCGCTAAGCTCCAGACCAACCTCGGTGGCGCCCGCGACATGAAGGGTCTGCCCCAGGCTCTCTTCGTCATCGACACCAAGCGCGAGGAGAACGCTATCAAGGAGGCCCAGCGCCTGAACATCCCCGTCGTCGCCCTGATCGACACCAACTCCGATCCCGACGAGGTCGAGTATGGCATCCCCTGCAACGATGACGCCATCTCCGCTGTCACCCTTATGTGCGAGCTCATGGCCGACGCCTGCCTCGCCGGCTCCGGCAAGGAGCAGGTCTCCGAGGCCGAGATGGCCGCCGAGCCCAAGGCCGAGTAAATCAGTCCTATTTAAGTCTTTTTCATCTCTTTGAAAGGAACCACAATGGCCCAGATTACTGCCGCTATGGTCAAGCAGCTCCGCGAGATGACCGACTCCCCGATGATGGAGTGCAAGAAGGCTCTCGTCGAGGCTGACGGCGACATGGACGTCGCTGTTGACGTTCTGCGCAAGAACGGCCTCGCCAAGGCTGCCAAGAAGGCTGGCCGTGAGACCAACGAGGGCGCTGTCGCCGCGTTTGTCTCCGAGGACGGCAAGTCCGGCGCTCTGCTCGAGCTCTCCTGCGAGACCGACTTCGTCGGCTCCAACGCCAAGTTCACCGGCTTTGCTTCCAAGGTCGCCGAGGTTGTCGCTACCACCGAGCCGGCTGACGTCGACGCTCTGCTCGAGAAGCCGATGGGCGAGGAGACCGTTTCCTCCGAGCTCACCGAGATGATTCACATCATGGGCGAGAACATGAAGATCGCTCGTTTCTCCGCCCGCAAGGCCGAGAATGGCGCTCTCGCTTCTTACATCCACATGGGTGGTAAGATCGGCGTCCTCGTCGAGTTCGCTTTCGAGAAGGCCGAGACCGCTCAGGCTGACTCCTTCAAGACCTTCGCTCACGACGTTGCCCTTCAGGTTGCCGCCGTCGCCCCGATTTGCGCTACCCGCGATCAGGTTCCGGCCGAGACCGTTGAGCACGAGAAGGAGATCTACATGGCTCAGGCTGCCGAGTCCGGTAAGCCCGAGGCTATCCAGGAGAAGATGGCTGTTGGCCGTCTGGAGAAGTTCTACAAGCAGTCCGTGCTCACCGAGCAGGAGTTCATCAAGGACAGCTCCCTCACCATCAAGAAGTACGCTGAGCAGGTTTCCAAGGAGCTCGGCGATACCATTACCGTCGTTGCCTTCGACCGTCTGGTCCGTGGCGAGTAAATAAGCTCTTGTAGCTGGTAATGAGCAGGCTGTGGGTTTTACTCACAGCCTGCTTTTTCATGGCTCTTATCAGAGCCTTTGCTATCATATTGAGAGTCTAATTAAAGGAGGATCGCTTTGTCCGACATCCGATATAAACGCGTGCTTCTTAAGCTTTCCGGCGAAGCACTGATGGGCGACGGCCAATTTGGCATCGACCCCAAGATTACCGATCATCTTGCCAAGCAGGTCAAGGAGCTGCTCGCCGTTGGTCACGAGGTCGGCGTTGTTGTCGGCGGCGGCAACATTTTCCGCGGCATGGCCGGCGCTGCCGGTGGCATGGAGCGCGCCCAGGCCGATTACATGGGCATGCTGGCAACCGTTATGAATGCGCTTGCCCTGCAGGATGCCTTCGAGCACAACGATGTTCCCTGCCGCGTGATGAGCGCTATCCAGATGAACGAGATCTGCGAGCCCTATATTCGCCGTCGCGCCATCAACCACCTTTCCAAGGGTAACGTCGTTATTTTTGCCGCCGGTTCGGGCAATCCTTACTTTACGACCGACACCGCCGCGGCCCTTCGTGCCTGCGAGATCGGTGCCGAGATTCTGATTAAGGCCACCAAGGTTGACGGCATCTACGACAAAGATCCCGTCAAGTGCGCCGATGCCGTCCGCTTTGACAAGATTACCTATCACGAGGTTCTCGTCCGCGGCCTGCAGGTTATGGATTCCACGGCTACGGCACTGTGCCAGGATAACCGTATGCCGATTTTGGTCCTCAACATCGATGGCGAGGACACCGTCAAGCGCGCGCTTTCGGGTGAACCCGTCGGCACGCTCGTCTATCAGGAGGATTAAGCATGGCAGAGAACATCACCGTCCACATGGACAAGTCGCTCGAGTCCCTCAAGCACAACTTCTCCAAGGTTCGCACGGGCCGCGCCAACGCTAACATTCTGTCCGACATTTCGGTCGATTACTACGGTGTTCCCACGCCGGTTACCCAGGTTGCTGCCGTTAAGACCCCCGAGGCTCACATGCTGCTCATCGAGCCCTGGGACAAGGCGCTCGTCAACGCCATCGTGAAGGCCATCAGTGCTTCCGATCTGGGCATTACTCCCAACTCTGACGGTACCGTCGTACGCCTGCCGTTCCCGGCTCCCACCGAGGAGCGTCGTCGCGAGCTCGTCAAGGAGTGCCGCGAGTATGCCGAGCAGGCCAAGGTTTCCATTCGCAACATCCGTCGTGACTTTAACAACAAGCTCGAGCGCGACGAAGAGCTCACCGAGGACGATGTTCGTCGCGAGCAGGCCAAGGTCCAGAAGCATACCGATGAGTATGTTGCCAAGGTCGAGGAGCTTCTGAAGGAAAAAGAAGCCGAGGTCATGGAGATCTAAGGTGCAATACGACGAGAACAAACTGGTCGAGTACTTTGCCGACGCCCCTGCGGGCGTCGGTTTTTCCGACCTTGACCTCAATAAGATCCCGCATCATATTTCGTGCATTATGGACGGTAACGGTCGCTGGGCCACGGCGCGCGGTCTTGCTCGCACCGAGGGCCACAAGGCCGGTATCGTCTCCCTGCGCGAGATCATTACCGCATGCGTGCGCTTGGGCGTCGACGTCCTTTCGGCCTATGCGTTTTCCACCGAAAACTGGAATCGTCCGCAGCATGAGGTCAATGTTTTGATGCATCTGTTTGCCAAGACGTTTATCGATGAGCTGCCGCTGCTTAAGCGCGAAAACGTGCGCGTTGTCTTTTTGGGCGATATTTCCGCGCTGCCCAAGAAGACCCGCGACGTTTTTGAACGCGGTCTTGCCGAGTGCGCCGATCACACCGGTATGACGCTGGCGCTTGCCGTCAACTACGGCGCGCGTGCCGAGATTACCCGCGCTGTCCGTCAGATTGCACTCGACGCTGCCGCCGGTAAGATCGATCCTGCCGCAATTGATGACGACATGGTGGCTTCCCACCTCTATACTGCCGGCCTTCCCGATCCTGAGCTTGTGATTCGCACCTCTGGTGAGCTGCGCCTTTCGAACTATCTGCTGTGGCAGGTGGCTTATTCTGAATTCTACGTCACCGATACCTATTGGCCCGACTTTGATCGTTGGGGCCTTGTCGACGCCATTTTGGCCTATCAGGGCCGTGACCGTAGGTTTGGTGGACTGAGCAAGACCGAGGAGGCTTAATCGTGTCCGATCGTCCCAAGGCATCTGCTCCCAAGACGCCTGCGCGCAAAGCTGCCACTGCGGGAGCGCCTGCAGCGAAGAGCGGCACCGGTTCGTGGCTGGCGGGCTTTATTACCCGTGCCGCCGCCGGTATCGTCTACGCCGTTGTCTTTATCCTGTGCCTGGTTTTGGGTATCGTGCCCACGGCCATCTTTGTTTCCGTCATGAGCGGTCTGTGCTGCTATGAGTTTTTCCGTATGACAAGGCTCGATGGCAAGATGGCTAACGAGCGCATGGGTATCGCTGCCGCCGTACTCTTTCCGCTGTCGGCGTTGGGCGATTCGATGTTGCTGAATGCCCTGCTTTTTGCCTTGATGCTCGCTGTGGGCATTTGGTATGTCTGGTCGCCGCGTACCCGCATCTCTGATGTGGCCGTGACGCTCATGGGTCCCATCTACACTGGCTTTATGCTGTCGGCTATCGTGCTGCTGCGCGATGCCGTGCCCGGTTTTGCCGGCGCCCTCCTTTCAGTGGGCGTTTGCGCGTCCCTTTGGGTCTCCGATTCGTTTGCCTACATCGTGGGCAGCCGTATCGGCAAGCACAAGATGGTTCCCAAGATCTCTCCCAAAAAGAGCTGGGAGGGGTTTGCCGGCGGCATCTTGGGCTCGGTTTTGATTTGGCTCATCCTGTGGGCGACGCACTTCTACAAGCTCAGCCTGCCCTATGCGCTGCTGTGCGGCGTGGTCGTGTCCATTCTGGGCGTTATCGGCGACCTTATCGAGTCGCGCATCAAGCGCGGTGTGGGCGTCAAAGATTCCGGCAACCTTATCCCGGGCCACGGCGGAATGCTCGATCGTAGCGATTCGCTTATCTTCGGCTGCATCACCGCGCAGCTGTTGCTGATGATCGGAGGCGTGCTGTAATGTCCTTCCAGACGACGTATGGCCCCGATGGACGCCTTCGCGTTGCCATCCTGGGCTGTACAGGCTCTATTGGCACCCAGGCGCTCGATGTGTGCCGCCAGCATGCCGATCGCCTGCAGGTGACGGCGCTGTCCGTTAACTCCAGTACCTCCGAGCTCGTTGCCGCTGCCCGCGAGTTCTCGGTTCCGGCGGTTGCCGTGGCCGATGTCGATCATGGCGATGACGCCGTGCTGCAGGAGTTGCCCGAGGGAACGAAGCTCGGCGTTGGCGCGCAGGCGGTTTGCGAGCTCGCGCATCGCGACGATGTCGACTGCGTGCTTGTCGCTATTGTGGGCGCCGCCGGTCTCGAGGCGAGCCATGCGGCCTTGACCTCGAATAAGCGCCTTGCCCTTGCCAACAAGGAGTCCCTCGTCGTCGGTGGCGACTTGCTTATGCCGTTGGCACAACCGGGCCAGCTTATTCCGGTCGACTCTGAGCATTCCGCCATCTACCAGTGCTATCTGGGGGAGAACCCGCGCGAGGCCCACTGCATTTGGCTCACCTGCTCGGGCGGTCCGTTCTTTGGCCGCACGCGCGACGAGCTCGATCGCGTGACGCGTGCCGATGCCCTCGCGCATCCCACGTGGGCCATGGGTGCCAAGATTACCATTGACTCCGCCACCCTCATGAACAAGGGCCTGGAGCGCATTGAGGCCATGCATCTGTTTAACTGCGACCTCGATTTCATTAACGTGGTCGTGCAGCGTCAGTCCAAGATTCACTCTATGGTCGAGTTCGCCGACGGCTCCGTGATGGCGCATCTCGGTGCATCCGACATGCGTATTCCCATCCAGTTCGCGTTCTCGTATCCCGAGCGTTGGGATACTCCGGCGCCTCGTATCGATTTCCGCGAGCTGGGGCAGCTCACGTTTGATGCTGCCGACATGGATACCTTCCGCTGTCTGGCACTGGCCGAGCGTGCCGGCAAGACGGGTGGCACCATGCCGTGCGTGCTTAATGCCGCCAACGAGGTCGCCGTCGATGCCTTCCTGCACGATGGCTGCAGTTTTACCGATATCGATCGCATTGTGGAATCCTGCATGGACGCCCACGATATGCAGTTGGTCGATTCGTTTGAGCAGCTTCGCGACACCGATGCGTGGGCGCGTGAAAAGGCTGCGCAGGTGCTCGCCGCAACCCGTTCCTAACCCATAAGGATTGCTTTTTCGTTTTATGGATACTGTTCTGAGCGTTCTCTCATCGGTCTTTTGGGGCCTGCTGATGCTTTCCGTCCTCGTGTTTTTGCACGAGGGCGGCCACTTTTTGGCGGCGCGTGCCTGCGGCGTCCGTGTGACCGAGTTCTTTTTGGGTCTGCCGTGCCGCTTTGACATCCATTACACGTCGCGTCGCATTGGAACCAAGTTTGGCGTGACCCCGCTGCTGCTGGGTGGCTACGCTGCCATCTGCGGTATGGATCCGACCGACGTCTCGTGTGCCGATCGCGTGCTCGCGGCCATCTATCGCCACGGCCGGGTGACGGTGGCCGATCTTGCCGTCGAGCTCGAGCTGTCCGAGGAGGATGTGCTCGAGGCCTGTGCTTTGCTGTTGGGCTGGGGCTCTATCGCTCCCTGGTATGAAGAAGGGGAAAAGCCTTCGCCCAGCTACTATCCCACCAAGTACCAGACTCTGCCGCGTGACGCGGCGGGTTATACCACCTTTGACGGCCGTCGGTTCGATCGCGGGCATGCGACTGCCGAGGGCGATGTATGGGAACTGCCGTGCGACGAGGCCGAATTCCTTGCGCGCGAGCGCTCGCACACCTATTTGGGCCAGGGCTTTGTCAAGCGTGCCTTTATGCTGCTTGCGGGCATTATCGTCAATATCCTGACGGGTTTTTTGCTCCTTATGAGCATCTATTCCATCGCAGGTATCACCGTGCCGGTGGATACCAATGTGATTGGCCAGGTTGACGAAGGCTCGATTGCCGCCTCGGCGGGAATCGAGGGCGGCGACGCGATTCTTTCGGTCGACGGAGTATCGTGCTCTACCTGGATGGACGTTTACGATGCCATCGGCAAGGCTGCCGGTAAGGACGATATCGCCATTGAGTACGAGCGTGACGGCAAGCAGCATTCGACCACGGTTGCGCTCAAAGAGGACGATCGCCTAGGTGTGTATGCCTCTACGCAGGTGGTCCGTTTAGACCCCATCACGTCGGCTCGCCTGTCGTTCTCCTATGTTGTGCAGACAGCGGAGGGCGTGATGCGCCTGCTCCAGCCGCAGCATACGATGGAGATTCTCGATCAGTCCTCTTCGATCGTGGGTATTAGCGTTATGTCCTCACAGGCTGCTGCTGCCGGCCCTGCCACGTTCCTTTCGTTTGCCGCCCTCATTTCATTCTCGCTTGGCTTTATGAACCTGCTGCCCATCCCGCCACTCGATGGCGGCAAGCTAGTCATCGAGATCATTCAGAAGATTGCGGGCCGCGAGCTTCCGCTCAAGGTCCAGACGATTGTGAGCTATGTGGGCATCGCGCTCTTTGCGCTGCTGTTTGTCTATATGCTTCGTTCCGACATCCTTCGATTTATTTTGTAGGGGAGTGTTTGGATTGTCTTTATCCCATCCTTTGCCTCGCGAGCTGACGCGCCCCGTGCATGTGGGCGGCGTGCAGATCGGTGGCGGCGCGCCGGTGGTGGTCCAATCTATGACCTGCACCGATACCGCTGATGCCCAGGCAACGCTTGCGCAAGTGTGCGCGTTGGCGCAGGCTGGCTGCGATATCGTGCGCGTGAGCGTGCCCTCCGAGGCCGCGCTTGAGGGCTTCCGCACCATCTGTGCCGAGTCTCCGGTGCCCATTGTCGCCGATATCCACTTTAACCATAAGCTTGCCATTGGCGCTGTCGAGGCTGGTGCCTCTAAGCTGCGCATCAATCCCGGCAATATCGGCGATTGGGCCAAGGTTGACGCGGTGATCGATGCTGCGGGTGCCGCGGGCTGTGCGATTCGCATTGGCGTGAACGCGGGCTCGCTTGAGCAAGATATTGCCGAGCGCGACGACCTCACGCAGCCCGAAAAGCTCGTGATGTCGAGCGAGCGCTTCGTCAAGCACTTTGAGGATCGCGGCTTTACGAACATTGTGCTTTCGGCCAAGGCCCATAGCGTGCAAACGACGCTCGATACCTATCGAGCCCTGTCACGTGAGATTCCCCACGTTCCGCTTCACCTGGGCGTGACGGAGGCGGGGACCAAGCTTCAGGGCACCATCAAGAGCTCTGTAGGCTTGGGTATCTTGCTTTCCGAAGGCATCGGCGACACCATGCGTGTGTCGCTCACGGCCGATCCGGTTGAGGAGCCGCCGGTCGCCTGGGGAATTCTACAGTCGCTGGGCCTGCGTCGCCGTGGTCCCGAGATTGTCTCGTGCCCCACGTGCGCCCGCTGCCAGGTTAACCTCATTCCCATCGCCGAGGAGGTCACCGAGCGGCTTAAGAACTATTCCGCGCCGCTTTCGATTGCCGTCATGGGATGTGCCGTTAATGGCCCCGGCGAGGCTTCTGATGCCGACCTGGGCGTTGCTTGCGGACGTGGTCAGGCCTTGCTCTTTTCGCATGGCCAGATCATTGGTAAAGTAGCTGAGGACCAAATTGTCGACGCGCTTATGGCAGAGGTCGACAAGCTTATTGAGGAGAAATAAATGACCCGAGCAATGTATATGTCTAAGCTCTATGCGCCGACGCTTAAAGAGGATCCGGCGGACGCTGAGCTCGCCAGCCACCGCCTGCTGCTCCGTGCCGGCATGATCCGCAAGGAGGCCGCCGGTCTGTATTCCTACCTGCCGCTCGCATGGCGCTCGATTCGCAAGATTGAGAACATCGTGCGCGACGAGATGGACGCCGCCGGCGCCCAGGAGCTTATGATGCCCATTATGGTCGACGCCGAGTTGTGGCGTGAGTCCGGCCGTATCGATGCCTATGGCAAGGAGCTTGTGCGCTTTGACGACCGTCATGGTCGCGAGTTCGTGCTGGGCCCCACGCACGAGGAGACCGTCACGGCCCTGGTGCGCAACGAGCTGCGCTCCTATAAGCAGCTGCCAGTGAACCTCTATCACATCCAGGATAAGTTCCGCGACGAGTTCCGTCCCCGTTTTGGCCTGATGCGCGGTCGCGAGTTCATCATGAAGGATGCCTACAGCTTCTCCGCCACGCAGGAGAGCTTGCAGGAGGAGTATGACAAGATGAAGCAGGCCTACGCTAACATTTGCGAGCGCTGCTACATCAAGGCCTTGCCCGTCGTTGCCGACTCCGGCGAGATCGGTGGCGATACCTCCGTCGAGTACATGGCTTTGGCCGACGCCGGCGAGGCTTCTCTCGTCTATTGCGATGACTGCGGTTTTGCCGCCGATGATGAGGCTGCAAGCACCAAGGTCGTCGTGACTGAGGGTCCCGGTGACGGTACGCTTACCAAGGTCGAGACTCCGGGCATGGGCACCATTGAGGCCGTTGCTAAGTTCTTTGGGTTCCCCGAGAACGGCACGCGCAAGTCCCTGGCGCTCATCGATGCCGAGGGCAAGCCCGTCGTGGCCATCGTCCCGGGCGATCATGAGCTCAACGACTGCAAGGCCGAGCATGTCTTTGGCAAGGGTTATCGCATGATGACGGACGAGGAGCTTCAGACCTACGGTCTGCACAAGGGCTTTATCGGACCGGTTAACTTGCCCGAGGGCATCCGTCTGGTGTGCGACGAGAGCCTGCGCGAGTCCAAGCAGTGGGCCTGCGGTGCCAACGAGGTCGATTATCACTTTACCGGTGCCTGCCCCGAGCGCGACTTTACCGTCGATGAGTGGGCGGATCTGGTCACCGTCGTTGCCGGCGATCCCTGCCCGCACTGCGGCAAGCCGCTCTCTGCTGCTCGCGGCATCGAGGTCTCGCAGGTCTTCCAGCTGGGTACCAAGTATTCCGAGGCCATGGGCGCCACCTTTATGGACGAGGACGGCAAGGAGAAGCCGCTTATCATGGGTTGCTACGGCGTGGGCGTGTCCCGCTCGCTTGCTGCCGTCGTGGAGCAGCACAACGACGAGCACGGTATCGTCTGGCCGGTTTCCGTTGCCCCGTACGAGGTCGCTGTGATTCCGCTCGATCCCAAGAAGGAGGAGTGCGCAACCGTCTGCGACCAAATCGTCGAGGGCTTGTGCGCCGAGGGTATCGAGGTCGTCGTCGACGACCGTGACGAGCGTCCCGGCTTTAAGTTTGCCGATAACGACCTTATGGGATTCCCGTATCAGGTGGTGCTTGGCAAGCGTGGCCTTAAGAATGGCACCGTTGAGCTCAAGGACCGTGCCACGGGCGAGCGCGAGGACGTGGCGATTGACGAGGTCGTCGCCAAGGTTGCCGAGCTTGTTAAGGCGGCCCGCCGTTAATCGACGTTTCTGCTATTAGATGTAATTGCGGGACTGCTCCGTATCTCTCTTAGGAAGAGATGCGGAGCAGTCTATTTTGTTGCGTGAATAAACTCGATGGGTAAAGGAAAACCCCACAGCCCATATGAGCTGCGGGGTTTTCTTGTGCCTCCGATGCGAAATAAATCGCTCAGATATTACTGATAATCGACGACGTCGATCCAGTTCTTCAGGAACTCATCGTTCACGTTGCGCTTACGAGCGAGCTCGGAAGCGGCGACGATGCTCGTCCACTGACGCACGACCTGCATGGGCATGTCGGCGCGGTCGCAGTAGAGCTCCAGGTAGGCCTCGGCCTGATCCTTGCTGTTGAGGGCGAAGAGCAGGTAGGTGGTGGCAACGTCGGCAGCAGGGGAGCCCTGGGTGGCGTGTGCCCAGTCGCACACATAGAGCTGGCCGTCGTCGCCGACGATGACGTTGGAGGGGTTGAAGTCGCCGTGGCAGACCTTGAACTCCTTGGTCATGCCGTCCAGACGCTCCTGAAGGTTGTAGCGCGTGGTGGCATTGAGCTGATCAAGGCTGTCGATCATGCGGGCGAACTTGTCGCGCTGACGGTTGAGCAGCGGGGAGGTGTAGCCGTGGATCTCGATTTGGAGGTCGACGAACATCTCGAGATACTCACCAAAGCGCTGGGGCTCGGCAGTCATCTTCTCGGCAAGGGTGGTGCCCGGAACCTTCTCGGTCACGAGCGCCCAGCCGTTGGCGTTCTCGAGCTGGGAAACCTCGAGAGCCTTGGGGCTGCGGATGCCGCACTCATTGATGCGGGCAAGATTCAAAGCCTCGTTGAACACGTCGGAGACAGGCTTGGTCTCGTTAAAGACCTTGACAATCTTGTCGCCCAGGTCGTAAACGACCTTGTTGCCACGGCGGACGAGCTCGGTCTTGGAATCGGGTAGCAGCATGGTTGCATCCTTTCAACGATGCGATAGAAGCGACGGCGGGGGTGTGTGAAACACCCGTGCACCCCCGCCGTTAAAAACCGTGCTAAAACTAGCAGACGGCGTAGTCCTGAGGCTCGCGGCCGTAGTAGGCGTCCAGGTAGAGCTCCTTGATCTCGCTCATGAGCGGGTAGCGCGGGTTTGCGCCGGTGCACTGGTCGTTGAATGCCTGCTCGGTCATCTCGTCGAGGGTGTCGAGGAAGTACTGCTCGTCAACACCGTAGTCGGCGATGGTCTTCTTGACGCCGATGAAGTCCTTGAGTTCCTCGAGCTTCGTGATGAAGTTCTCGAAAACCTCCTTGTCGTCCTTGCCCTCGATGCCGCAGTACTTGGCCATCTCGGCGTAGTTGTGCAGCGCGTTGGGGTAAGGATAC
Organism: uncultured Collinsella sp.; assembly: GCA_902490405.1. GTDB lineage: Bacteria > Actinomycetota > Coriobacteriia > Coriobacteriales > Coriobacteriaceae > Collinsella. The sequence continues at coordinate 53,853 of CABUDS010000009.1, read as the reverse complement.
TGGGAGAAGGTACCCATCTTGACGGGAGCCTCGGCGGCGTTGTAGCGCATAACGCGGGTCAGGATGACAGCGTTTGCGAGGCCGTGGGGCAGGTGATGGAAAGCGCCGAGCTTGTGGGCCATGGAGTGGTTGAGGCCCAGGAAGGCGTTGGCGAAGGCCATACCGGCCATGCAGGAGGCGTTGTGCATCTCCTCGCGGGCGTGCGGGTCCTTGGCGCCGTTCGTGAAGCTGGAGGGCAGGTTCTCGAAGACGAGCTTGGCAGCGCGCTCGGAGAGGCCCTTGGTGTAGTCGGAAGCCATGATGGAGACGTAGGACTCGATGGCGTGGGTCATGACGTCGATGCCGGAGGCAGCGGTCAGGCCGCGCGGGGCGGTCATGCAGTTGTCGGCGTCGACGATAGCCATGTTGGGGAGCAGCGCGTAGTCGGCGAGCGGCCACTTGATGCCGGTCTCCTTGTCGGTGATGATGGCGAACGGCGTGCACTCGGAGCCGGTACCCGAAGAGGTCGGGACGGCGACGAAGTAGGCCTTCTTGCCCATCTCGGGGAAGGTGAAGATGCGCTTGCGGATGTCCATGAAGTCCATGGCCATGTCCTCAAACTTGCACTCGGGGTGCTCGTACATCATCCACATGATCTTGCCGGCGTCCATAGCGGAGCCACCGCCGACGGCGATGATGACGTCCGGCTCAAAGAGAGCCATCTGCTTGGCGCCGCGACGTGCGCACTGCAGCGACGGATCGGGCTCGACGTCGTAGAAGCAGTCGTGGGCGATGCCCATCTCGTCGAGCTTGGCCTCGATGGCGCGGGTGTTGCCATTCTTGAAGAGGAACTGGTCGGTGACGATGAAGGCGCGCTTCTTGCCCATGACGTTGCCAAGCTCGTCGAGGGCGACGGGCGTGGAACCCTTCTTGAAGTAGACCTTCTCGGGAGCGCGGAACCACAGCATGTTCTCACGGCGCTCGGCCACAGTCTTAACGTTGATCAAGTGCTTCACCCCAACGTTCTCGGAGACGGAGTTGCCGCCCCAGGAGCCGCAGCCCAGGGTCAGAGACGGCTTCATGCCAAAGTTGTACAGGTCACCGATGCCGCCGTGCGAGGACGGGGTGTTGATGACGATACGGCAGGCCTTCATGACGTGCTCGAACAGGCTGATCTTCTCGGCCTGGGCGGGGTGCACGTACAGAGAGGCGGTGTGGCCCGGGCCACCGGCGAGCACCAGGTGCTCGGCCTTGTCGACGGCCTCCTGGAAGTCCTTGGCGTGGTACATGGCCAGGACCGGGGAGAGCTTCTCGTGGGAGAACTCCTCCTTGGCGGGGTCGGTGGAGGTGACCTCGGCGATCAGGATCTTGGTCTTGGCGGGAACCTCGATGCCTGCGAGCTCGGCGATCTTGGCGGCAGCCATGCCGGGGATGCGGTGGTCGAGAGCTCCGTTCTTGAACATGGCGGCACGCAGGGCCTCCATCTCGGCACCCTGCTTGACGAAGTAGCAGCCGCGCTTCTGGAACTCGGCCTTAACCTGGTCATAGATGGTGTCGATGACGGTCACGGACTGCTCGGAAGCGCAGATCATGCCGTTGTCGAAGGTCTTGGAGTGGATGATGGAGTTGACGGCGAGCAGCACGTCGGCGGTGTCGTCGATGACGACCGGGGTGTTACCGGCGCCAACGCCCAGGGCGGGCTTGCCCGAGGAGTAAGCGGCCTTGACCATGCCCGGGCCACCGGTGGCGAGGATGATGTCGACGTCGCGCATGACCATGTTGGTCAGCTCGATGGAGGGGACATCGACCCAGCCGATGATGCCCTCGGGGGCGCCGGCCTTGACGGCGGCGTCAAGCACGAGCTTGGCGGCGGCGATGGTGCACTTGGCGGCTGCCGGGTGCGGGGAGATGATGATGGCGTTGCGGGTCTTCAGGCTGATCAGCGTCTTGAAGATCGCGGTGGAGGTGGGGTTGGTCGTCGGGATGACGGCGCCCACGATGCCAATGGGCTCGGCGATCTTGGTGATGCCGTAAGCCTCGTCGCGCTCCAGGACACCACAGGTCTTGGTGTTCTTGTAAGCGTTGTAGATGTACTCTGCGGCGTAGTGGTTCTTGATAACCTTGTCCTCAAGAACGCCGCGGCCGGTCTCCTCGATGGCCATCTTCGCCAACGGGATACGTGCCTTGTTGGCGGCCATGGCGGCCTCATAGAAGATCTTGTCGACCTGCTCCTGCGTGTACGTAGCAAAAAGCGCCTGGGCCTCTCGCATCTGAGCGAGCTTAGCCTCAAGCGCCTCTACGTTGTCCACAATTGCGGGAGTAGTGTTTTCCGGTGACTTTTTCACCATTTGTGTCTCCTTGCGATCGGAGATTTACCCTACGTCTTGCATGATAGCAAGAAATAATTCGGTAAACGGTCAGATTCCTCTAAAAGGCACACTAAAACGCTTCAATAAACTGAAGCGTTTTAACTAAAACTATCTGCCAGTGCATCGCCCCGCTCATTGGGGACAGACTTACATGAGTGGTTTCACTCATTTGGGACAGACATCGATTTGCGATTTTGTCGTTTTGGGCCTGTTTTTGTCGCTGATTGGATATAAATAGGTCACAGGCTCAGCATTTCGCGTTTCTTCTCTCCTTTTAGGTGTTGCCTGTACGGCTTTGAAAGGAGAGACCATGCCCCGATGCGCCCGCGAAATTTCGCTCACCGGCTATTACCACGTCTTTGACCGCGGTAACTCCAAACAGATCATTTTTGAAGATGATTCCGACCGCTATCGTTTCCTATCGGACATATCGGACAGGTTTGCGTGCCATGACGTGGCGGTGTTGGCCTGGTGTCTTATGGACAACCACTTCCATTTGATGGTTGATGACCCATATGACAACCTTTCAAAGGCAATGCAGTGCGCGCTGACGGCGTATGCCAAGTATTTCAATGGGAAAACGGGAAGAACGGGCCATCTGTTTGACAATCGCTATTCGCGGGTCGCGGTTGAGTCGGACACGCAGGCAGTGCAGCTGCTCGACTATATTCATCTCAATCCTGTGAAGGGTGCGCTTGACTCGCTCGAGGCGTACCGCTGGTCAAGCTATAAGGCGTATCAGCTGGGCTATGATCCCTTTGACATCTGTGATGCGGCCCCTATGCTTGATGTTGTCGGAGGCTCCCGTCGCTATTGCGAGCATCTCAAGAAAGTTGCCGGGCGCATCTGGTCAGTGGAGGTTCTTCCGCGCCGGCGGATCCCCGATGAGGAGGCCCTTTTCGTTGCGCGCGAAGTCCTGACGAGCATAGATCCTGCGTTGCTCAAGGCCCTGCCACGCCCCGAACGCGATGCCTGCCTGCTGAGGCTCAGGCGGGCACATCTCACGGTCAAGCAAATTGCCCGTATCACCGGTATCGGCGCCACAAGCGTGACCAAGGCTACTGCAGGCTGGAAGGATGCAGCGTGAGATAGGGGCCGGAGCCGATCGGGACGCCGCATGCGTGCGTCATGTCTGTCCCCAATGCGTGAAAACACTCATCTAAGTGTGTCCCCAATGAGTGGGGCTATGATTCCTTTGACATCTGCAAACACTCATGTAAGTCTGTCCCCAATGAGTGCAAAAAGGCGCCCTCCGTGGGGGAGGACGCCTTTGGTAAGTTCTATGTGAACGCGAGGTCTTTGACCCGGAGAGTCCGAGGTACTTGTTGGTAAGACCTTATTTAGGAGCGCGCAACCTTGCCGGACTTGAGGCAGGTGGAGCAAACGTTCATCTTGCGACGGTGACCATCGACGACGACGTAGACGCGCTGGATGTTGGGGCGGAACTTACGGTTGGTGACGCGGTGAGAGTGGCTGATGGAGCGACCGGCAACGGGGTGCTTACCGCAAACTTCGCAAACTTTGGACATAACTGACCCTCCTTGGGCGACAAACGAACATGTCGCGTTAACAAACAAGCCTGAACTATAGCACAGAAGTCACTCCCTGTGCGCAATCTACACAGAGATATTCCTCTTTTGGCGATAGTGCCCACGCTACGGCCCTGGACGTAGATCCGATTTGCGTGCAGCAGGGGGGATTATGCCAGCTCGCAACAAGGTTTTCAAGCTCGTCCCACAAATATATATAGGTTTATTGAGCGTAGGGCTCCGTTTACGGATTGCTCTGTATTTATGCTCGCAATTAAGCTCAACGTTGGCTACACTATCCCTTGACCATTAAAGGGGTACGAGATACCCACATGGAATTACATAGCTGCCAAAGAGCAGCCCTTCCTGTGGGTGTCTGGTCCGCTTTGAGCGGTCGGGCATCTATTTTTTTGACTGTGTCAGCAGTCAAGACATGTGAGGAAGGAGATCGATGGGCACGACTTCCCCCAAGGCGGTCATCATGGACGAGACCGCCGTCAATCGAGCGATGACCCGCATCGCGCACGAGATTCTCGAGCGCAACGAGGGCTGTGAAGACCTCGCTCTGGTCGGCATCGTCACGCGCGGCGACCTTCTGGCAAAGAAGCTCGCCGAGGAGATCAAGGAGATCGAGGGCGTCGACGTTCCGCTCGGCAGCCTCGATATCAGCTTCTACCGCGATGACTATGCGACCAATTTCGCTCCCGCGATCCACGCTACCAACATTCCCTTCAGCGTCGACGGCAAGCGCGTCGTGCTGGTGGACGACATCCTGTATACGGGCCGTACCATCCGCGCCGCTCTGGACGCCGTTATGGACCTGGGCCGTCCGAGCCGTGTTGAGCTGGCAGTTCTCGTTGACCGTGGCCACCGTGAGCTCCCCATCTCGCCGGACTTTGTCGGCAAGAACGTTCCCTCGTCGCATGAGGAGAACGTGCACCTATATATGAAGGAAGTCGACGGCCACACCGCCGTCGAGATTAACGACGTCGCGCCGGGTTCCCACGTGGGCTCCGCGCCGCTGGGAGGTGAGTAGTACCGTGGCGTTCAACCATAAGCACCTGATCGACATTACCGAGTACTCCGAAGAGGACATCAAGCTCATCCTCGAGACCGCCAAGGCGTTCTCCGAGGTCAACGAGCGTGCGATCAAGAAGGTCCCCACGCTCAAGGGCAAGACCATCGTCAACATGTTTAACGAGCCCTCGACGCGCACGCGCAGCTCCTTCGAGCTCGCCGAGAAGCGTCTTTCGGCCGACAGCCTCAACTTTGGCGGCTCTTCGACCTCCACGGTCAAGGGCGAGAGCCTCGTCGATACCGTCGAGACCCTCAACGCCTATAAGATCGACTGCATCGTCGTGCGCGACAAGCACGCCGGCGCGCCCTACATCGTCACGCAGAACTCGCCCGCGAGCGTCATCTGCGCCGGCGACGGCAAGCACAACCACCCCACGCAGGCCCTGCTCGACCTGTACACCATCTGGGAGCACAAGGGCGACTTCCACGGTCTGAAGGTCGCCGTCGTCGGCGATATCGCGCACTCCCGTGTCTGCGGCTCGCTGATCCCCGCCCTTAAGATCATGGGCTGCGAGACCTACGCCGTCGCCCCCGGCACGCTGCTGCCGCCGGCGCCCGAGGTCCTGGGCTGCGACCACGTGACGAGCGACCTCGATTCCGTCCTGCCCGAGCTGGACGTCGTCTACATGCTGCGCGTGCAGCAGGAGCGCCTCGAGGGTGCCCCGTTCCCGACCATTCGTGAGTACCACAAGCTCTTCGGCCTGACCAAGGACCGCGAGAAGCTCATGAAGCCCGACGCGATCATCTGTCACCCGGGCCCCATCAACCGCGGCGTCGAGTTCGACTCCTATATGGCCGACCACCCGCAACGCTCCGTCATCCTGGAGCAGGTCTACGCCGGTATCTGCGTGCGTATGGCTATCCTGTATCTGCTGCTTGGAGGTGCCGATAATGGCCTTGCTTCTTAAGAATGCCCACGTCGTCGACCCGTCCGTCGAGCTTGACGGTGTCGTTGACGTCCTGATTGACGGCGATAAGATCGCCGAGGTCGGCGAGAATCTCGCCGTCGAGGGAGCCGAGGTCCGCGACCTTTCCGGCAAGTATCTCGTCCCCGGCCTGGTGGATATGCACGTGCATCTGCGCGAGCCTGGCTACGAGGTCAAAGAGGACATCGAGAGTGGCACTCGCGCTGCTGCCAAGGGCGGCTTCACCGGCGTGTGCGCCATGCCCAACACCGATCCCGTCACCGATAACGGCACCGTCGTGGAGTTCGTCAAGTCCCGCGCTGCCGAGGTCGGCCACTGCCGCGTCTATCCTTCTGGTGCTATGACTCGCGGCCTTAAGGGCGAGGCTATGTCCGAGATGGGCGATATGGTCGCCCACGGCGCCGTCGCCTTCACCGATGACGGTCGCGGCGTGCAGGGTGCGGGCATGCTCCGTCGCTGCATGGACTACGGCAAGATGTTCGGCAAGGTCTTTATGAGCCACTGCCAGGACGAGGATCTGGTCGGCCACGGCCAGATCAACGAGGGCAAGGTCTCGACCCGTCTGGCCCTCGAGGGTTGGCCGGCCGCCGGCGAGGAGCTTCAGATTGCCCGCGACATCGAGATTGCCAAGCTGACCGGTGCCAAGCTGCACATCCAGCACATCTCCACCGCTCATGGCCTGGAGCTCGTGCGTGCCGGTAAGGCTGCCGGTGTCCAGGTGACCTGCGAGGCCACCCCGCACCACATGTTCTTGACCGAGAACGACCTGGACGAGACCTACAACACCTCGCTCAAGGTCAATCCGCCGCTGCGCACCGACGAGGATGCCGAGGCCATCCGTCAGGGTGTCATCGACGGTACCGTCGACGCTATCGTTACCGACCACGCTCCCCACACCCCGTGGGAGAAGGCCCGCGAGTTCGAGCTCGCGCCCTTTGGAATGATTGGCCTCGAGACTTCGCTGTCGCTCGTGCTCACTGAGCTGGTCAACACGGGCAAGATGAGCGTGAGCCGCATGGTCGAGCTCATGGCCATCAAGCCGCGTGAGATTCTGGGCCTCGATCAGGTTCAGGTCAAGGCGGGCTCTGTCGCCGACCTGACCGTGTTCGACCCCTCCGCAACCTGGACGGTTGGCGAGGACGGTTACGAGTCGCGCGCCGAGAACTCCGGTTTTGCCGGCCGCACGCTCACCGGTCGTGCCACCGATGTATTTGTCGGTGGCAAGCAGACGCTTGCCGACGGCTGCATCTGCTAGCATAGCCTTATCGCTTTTGTGCGCGGCGCCCTTGCGGTGCCGCGCTTTCTGTTCGCCTGAACCATGCAACCGCATGGGGGATTGGAGCGTCTATGCCCACACCTTCCACTGCACGCATGCACGACTTCGAGGTCGTCTCGAACCAGGAGATCGCCGACGGCATCTTCTCGCTCGTAATCTCGGCCCCCAAGCTTGCAAGTGCGCTCAAGCCCGGTCAGTTTGTGAACATTGCCGTGCCCGGCGATGCCTCCTCGCTGCTTCGCGTGCCCCTGAGCTTCTATCGCGCCGACGCCGAGGCCGGCACCGTCGAGCTGTGGTACGCCGTCGTGGGCGACGATACCCGCCGTTTGTCCCAGATGGGCCCTGGCTCCACCTCTAACCTGTTGGGCCCCGGTGGCCGTGGCTGGATGGTACCCGAGGGCACCAGGAAGGCACTGCTCGTCGCCGGTGGCGTCGGCGTTCCGCCTGTGCTGTGTCTTGCCGGCGTGCTTGCCGAGCAGGGTGTTGATGTGGACGTGTGCCTGGGCTTTGGCACCGCTTCCAAAGTCGTGGGTGTCGATGAGTTCCGTGCGCTGGGCGCCACGGTTAACGTGTGCACCGACGACGGTTCGCTCGGCACGCACGGTTTTTGCACCGATCCGGCAGCCGAGCTGCTTGGAGAGGGCGGCTACGACTACGTCGCCAGCTGCGGCCCCGCCGTCATGATGAAGAAGGTCGCCGCCGCTGCCGCCGAGGCCGGTGTGTACTGCGAGGTGTCGCTCGAGCGCATGATGAGCTGTGGCTTTGGCGCCTGCAACACCTGCAATGTCGAGACGGTTGACGGTATGAAGGGTGCTTGTATGTGCGGCCCCGTGTTCGATGCTTCCAAGGTGGTGGTCTTCTAGTGGGTACCGTGAACATGGCCGTCGATTTCGGCGGCGTCAAGATGCAGAACCCCATTAACACCGCAGCCGGTACCTTTGGCTACGGTTGGCAGTTCCAGAACTTCTTTGATGTTTCCCAGCTGGGCGCCATCACCACCAAGGGTTGCGCTGCCGAGCCCTGGCCCGGCAATCCCGCGCCCCGCATGGCCGAAATTCCCGGCGGTATGATCAACTCCGTGGGTCTTCAGAACCCCGGCGTGGCCGCCTTTGCCCGCGAGTCCGGTCCGTGGCTCGAACAGCTGTCCAAGGACGGCTGCCAGGTCATCTGTCAGGTTGCCGGTCACTCCGTTGACGAGTTTGTCCGCGCACTCGAGATGTATGTCGAGCTGTGCCCCTGGGCTGCCGGCTACGAGATCAACGTGAGCTGCCCTAATATCGCCGCCGGCGGTGCCGCCATGGGCTCCACGCCCGAGGGCGCCTCTTCCGTTATGGCTGCCTGCCGCAAGGTGACTGATAAGCCGCTGTTCGTAAAGATGGCGCCGGTTAACGTCGCCGAGATCGCTAAGGCCCTCGAGGCTGCCGGTGCCGACGGTCTTTCGGTCATCAACTCCATCCAGGGCATGGCCATCGACGTCCATACCCGCAAGTCCCGCGTGGCCAAGCCCAAGGGCGGCCTTTCGGGCCCGCTGTGCCACCACATCGCCGTGCGTATGGTCTGGGAGGTTGCCCAGGCCGTCGATATCCCCATCAACGGTGTCGGCGGTGTCATGACCGGCGAGGATGCGGCTGAGTTTATCCTGGCCGGCGCCACCTGTGTGTCGGTCGGCATGGCCAACTTCGTCGATCCGTGTGCCTCGATTAAGATTGCGCACGAGCTCGAGGCCTGGGCAGAGTCCCAGGGCGTGAAGGACATCAACGAGCTGGTGGGTGCTTTCGAATGCTAGAGAATGATGCCCGCGACCGTGTTATTGTCGCCCTCGACTGCGACCGTGAGCGTGCGCTCGAGCTCGCCCACGAGCTTTCGGGCCATGCCGCTTGGCTCAAGGTCGGCATGACGCTCTATTACGCTGAGGGCCCCCAGATCGTCAAGACCTTTAAGGACCTTGGCTTTAAGGTCTTCCTCGACCTTAAGTTCCATGACATTCCGCATCAGGTGCGCGGCGCTGCCCGCTCGGCCTCGCTTGCCGGTGCCGACCTGCTTTCGGTCCACGGCCTGGGCTCGGGTACTATGCTCGCTGCCTGCCGCGAGGGTGCCGAGGAGGCGCGCGAGGACCGCGCCAAGCTCGTCGCCATCACCGTGCTCACGAGCATGAATCAGGATGCCTTGAGCGAGATCGGCGTCGAGTCGCCCGTGGCCGAGGAGGCCGCCCGCTTGGCAAAGCTTGCTCAGGCCAACGGCATCGATGGCATCGTGTGCTCGCCGATGGAGGCTCACGACATGCGTGAGCTGCTCGGCCCCGACGCGCTGATCGTGACTCCGGGTGTGCGTCCGGTGGGTGCCGCCCTTGGTGACCAGTCCCGCGTGGCGACGCCTTCCCAGGCTATCGAGCGTGGCGCAAGCCACATTGTGGTGGGCCGTCCCATCACCGGTGCCGACGATCCGGTTGCCGCCTTTGACGCCATCGTCGCCGAGCTGGTCGAAAACGTCGCGTAAAAGATTCCCCTAAGTCACCACTTTTGGGTCTCATTAGCACAAAATAGCCCCTGTGCCTGCGTAAACTTTCCCATCCTTTGTGTGGAATCGCAGGTCAGGGGCTTAACTTTGGGCGCAGTATATTGCACTTTTTGCGGGTATCGTCTAACCTATGGAGCCGCGATTGGGCATTTTGTACGTTCTACGTGCTAAAATGCTAATTATTGAATCAGATATAACCCAACTATTTGGAGGTACGAATGGCACTCCCTCAGCTTACCGACGAGCAGCGCAAGCAGGCTCTTGAGAAGGCTGCTGCCGCACGTCACGCCCGCGCTGAGCTTCGCGAGCAGATCAAGAAGGGCGAGAAGTCCCTCGAGTCCGTGCTCAACTCCGATGACCCCATCGCTTCCCGCATGAAGGTTTCCACTCTCATCGAGTCTCTCCCTGGTTATGGCAAGGCCAAGGCCGCCAAGATCATGGAGGAGCTCGGTATCTCCGCTACCCGTCGCGTCCAGGGCCTCGGCGTCCGTCAGCGCGAGCAGCTCCTCGAGCAGCTGACCAAATAAGTGAGCGCTCAGGATTCCAAGCTCTTTGTGATTTCTGGACCGTCAGGCGCAGGCAAGGGTACGCTCGTCACTCGTGTGCGCGAGCGCCGCTCGAACCTGGGCCTGACGGTTTCGGCTACCACGCGAGCACCACGCAAAGGTGAGGTCGACGGCGTCAACTACTTTTTTCTGACGCGCGAGGAGTTCGACCGCCGCGTGGCAAACGGTGAGTTTGTTGAGTGGGCCGAGGTCCACGGTAACTGCTACGGCACGTTGGTGAGCGAGGTCACATCCAAGCTCGCCTCTGGCGCATCTCTGATTTTGGAGATCGATGTCCAGGGCGCCCTGCAGGTGAAGGAGCGCTTCCCCGAGGCCGTGCTGATCTTTATCAAGCCGCCTTCGCTTGAGGTACTCCGCGAGCGTCTAGTCGGTCGCGGTACCGAGACGCCCGAGACGATTGAGCTGCGTATGGCAAACGCCGCCGATGAGCTTGCCCTTGCCGACCGCTACGACGACGTCGTGGTTAATGACGATCTCGACCGCGCGACCGATGAGCTCGTTCGCGTTCTCGATATGCATGAAAGGATCTGAGGTCCGTGTCCGTTGTAAAGCCTTGCATTGACGATCTTCTGGAGAAGACCGATCACAACCGCTTCCTGCTCGCTTCGCTTGCCTCTAAGCGCGCCTGCGACATCAATAGCATGCTGCGTGGCCAGCACAACCGCGTGCTTGCCGTCCAGGATGTCGATGACATCACCATCGGGCTTTCCGGTGCCGATACCATCTCGATGGCTATGGACGAGATTGTCGACGGTGACATCTCTTACGACGAGGCCCGTTACGAGAAGGCGCTCGGCCACAAGGTTGCTGAAGCCTAAATGGCGGCTCGCGTCTGCCTGGTCCACTATCACGAGGTTGGACTGAAGGGCAAGAACCGCGCACATTTTGAGCATATCCTCATGGATAACATCAAGGCGGCCTTGGCCGCCTTTTCCGTGAATGCCGTGTCTCGAATTTCCGGTTATATCCTCGTGACCTTTAACGAACATCAGGCCGACGAGGCGGCGCGTGTCATTCGCACCGTTCCCGGCGTTGCCCGTGTGTCTTTGGCGTATCACACCAACCGCGACCCGCAGGAGTACTGCGCCGCCGCCGTGAAGGCGCTGCGCGAGTTTGGTTCCTTCGATTCGTTTAAGGTGCACGCCAAGCGCTCCAATACTGACTATGAGCTCACCTCGATCGATATCAATCGTCAGGTGGGCGAGGTACTGTGTGAGGCCTTCCCCGATAAAAAGGTTCAAATGCACGACCCCGATGCAATGGTGCACGTACTGGTGGTCCAGGGTAGCGTTTACGTGTACGCACGCTCCGAGCGCGGCGTGGGCGGTCTGCCGGTGGGTTCTGCCGGCAAGGTCGTGACGCTGCTGTCCTCGGGTATCGATTCTCCGGTGGCGACCTGGATGCTCGCGCGCCGCGGCGCGGTTTGCGTGCCGGTACATTTCTCCGGTCGTCCGCAGACGCCCGATACGAGTGAGTATTTGGTGCAGGATATCATCCGTGCGCTTGAGCCGGGTGTCCAGATCGGCCGCCTGTACGTGGTGCCGTTTGGCGACTGCCAGCGTGAGATTTCGGTCACCTGCCCCAGCAACCTGCGTGTGATCATGTATCGTCGCATTATGTATTCGGTTGCCGAGCGCATTGCGCACATCGAGGGCGCCAAGGCCATCGTTACGGGCGAATCGCTTGGGCAGGTTGCCTCCCAAACGCTTGAGAACATCATGGCCGTCAACGAGGCCGTGAAGATCCCCGTGTTCCGTCCTCTCATCGGTTCGGACAAGCAGGAGATCATCGCGCGTGCTGAGGAGATCGGTACGTTCGATATCTCGACTGAGGCCGCTCCCGACTGCTGCACGCTGTTTATGCCGCGCCGACCCGAGACGCACGCTAAACTCGATGCCGTGCATGAGGCCTGGGAGTTGTTCGATCATGAGGAGATGATCGAGCGCCTGCTCAAGCAGACCGAGTACATCGACTTCGAGAGCAACACGTATAAGGCCCCTAAGACCTTAAAACGCAAACATTCGGAGCTTGCTCCGCGTGAGATTTACCAAGATTACGAGTAAATTTGTGCATAGACCGACGATGCGCCTGCATCGTCGGTCTTTTGCTATCTGGGCATTTTGCGGCTAAGCGTTCATTTGCTGACGTGTGCCTGAATAAATGGACAGATTTGTGCAAGGTTTTGGTCGGTTTTTGGTTTGACCGCAAAAACCGGTTTTGGGGCGTGGCTGTTGTGGAGCTCCTTTCCTGACACGATGGTGTTGGGAGGTTTTGCTATGGCGCAGCGCGAACAACACGAACGAGTCAAAAAGATGGACCGCTGGGCGGGCAAACTGCTCGGTCATAAGGCAGTGGTGATGGCGATACTGGTCGTCATTGCGATGGCGAGTGGACTGGCAATGGCGAACTTTGGCGGCGGTGCCGGCGGTGTGTCGTTTGAGCGCACTGATGGTTCGGGCACGTTAGTGGAGCCGGGATCCGGCGATGCTTCGAGTGGAAAGACATCTGAAGGCTCTTCGCCTAAGGCGTCTGCCGCGGCAGAGGTCTATGTCGATGTTGATGGCGCCGTGGTGTCACCCGGTGTATATCGCCTCAAAGACGGGGCGCGGGTGGCTCAGGCGATTGATGCCGCCGGCGGGCTGGCGCCCGAAGCAGACGTTACGGGGCTTAATCGTGCATCCAAGGTCACTGATGGACAAAAAATTCACGTTCCAACGGTAGGGGAGCAGCAGGTGTCCATTGCGGAAGCCGGTGTTGATGGTGGGACTTCCGCATCATCAGGCGTCGGTGGCGCAACAGGCCTAGTAAACATTAATACGGCAAGCTCGGCAGAGCTGCAGACGCTCTCGGGAATCGGTCCCTCAATGGCACAGTCGATTATCGATGAGCGGACAAAGAACGGTGCTTTTGCTTCGGTTGACGATCTGATGCGCGTGTCGGGAATCGGCGAGAAGAAGCTTGCCAAAATCAAAGATTGCATCTGCGTATGAGTGCGACCGAGCGAGAGCACGTGATGCCTCCGCGGCCCCTGATTCCGTGGACGATGGCCATTTGTGCCGGCTTGTGTGCGAGCTGCGGATTGGTGCTTAACATGGCAGCCGATTTGCTGCTGGGAGAGCAGCCAGCGCCCGTCACATTGCTTATAGCCATTCCCATTGCGGCTGCGGTATTCGTTGTGCTGGCTCAATCTTGTGCGCGGCTTGCCCCTTTGAAGTGGTGGCTGTATGCCGCGTCCGTCGGTCTCATAGCGGGTGCGGTCGTTTCGGCGTGGTGGGCCGTGGGTGCGCTCAACGCCTCGAAGACGCTCGACGGTCGAGCGGCAAGCATTCTCGAGTTTGTCGTGCAGGGTGACCCATCCATAAATGACGACGTGTATTCCTATACCTGCGAGGCGCGCTCGGACGGTAAGAACTTGGCAACGGTTCGCCTATCGTGTGACCGTGAGTTCAAGGTCGGGGCGCACGTGCGTGTTATCGGTCGCGTGTCACGTTTTGAGAACGATGCGTATGGACGATCGCGCGTGCTCCGAGGCGAGGTACGCAAGGTTAAAGCCGTTCGGATTGTGTCGGTCGATGAGGGTTCTCCGAGGCCGCTGCTTCGGCTGAGAAATGGGCTGCTTGCGTCCATCGTGCCTGCGACCGACCCGGCGCGTGCGCTCATAGCCGGTGTCGTCTGCGGTCGTTCGGCCGAGCTGCGCGCCCAGCCGGCGGGCGACTGGTTTTCGGTGACGGGAACGGCGCATCTTATCGCCGTCTCGGGCAGCCATTTGGCTATCGTGGGGTTTGTAATCGAGGGTGTATTGCAAAAGACTCGGTGCTCACGTGGTCTTCAGCGGGCGATATTGGCGATAACGCTTGTGGGCTATGCTGCCTTTACGGGCGCGTCTCCCTCGGCCGTGCGTGCGTGCTGCATGGTGTTCGTGACGCTTGTCGTAAACGGCGCGGGGCGTCGTCGGCACGGCCTTTCGGCACTCTTCGTAACCATGTCCATCTTTGTGCTACTGCGGCCGACGGTGCTGTTCGAGATGGGCTTTCAACTCTCGTGTGCCAGCGTCTTAGCCATTCTGTGCTTTTGTCCCTATGCGACCTACGCTTTGGGTGAGCTAAGTGTGCCATCAGGCGTTGCCAGCGTGCTTTCCGTCACGCTGTGCTCACAACTGGCGACACTTCCCATTACCATTCCTGCCTTCGGTACATTCTCGCTCATTGCTCCGTTGGCAAATGCGGTCATCGGTCCGGTGGTGAGCGTACTGCTCGCTGTGTCGATCGTGCTGGCTCCCTTTTCGCTCGTGGGACCGTTGCGGACTTGGGCGCTCGTTGTGCCCATGATTGCCGCCCGTTGCGCGCTGTTCTTCGAGCAGCTGTTTGCCGCCGTGCCGGGTGCATACGTGAGCGTGCCGCCCGATAGCATGTGGATTTACCTAGTACCGTGTTTTCTGGCGGTTCTGCTGGTCTGGTGGCCGCGTCCCCGTGCACGTCCTATGGCGGTGGGGCTTGCAAGCCTGATGCTCTTGGCTGCGATTCCGTACGTCTATTGGGATCGATTCGCTCCGCCTTCGGTGACGGTTCTCGATGTGGGCCAGGCCGATGCGATTCTTATCCGCCAAGGCGGCGCAGTAGCTCTCGTCGACTGCGGGCTCGACGAGCGTGTGGTTGCGGCGTTGGTTCGCAATAACGTGCACCATATCGATGCCGTTTTTGTGACGCATTGGGATGAGGACCACTGGGGTGGTTTGCCTGCCGTGCTCGAACAGTTTTCGGTCGGAACGATTGCCGTGGCGGCGGATGCGCTGGAGGATGCTCCTGCCGAGGTATTGAACCGACCTGGCGTGGAGTATCGGCAGGTGCGCCGTGGGGATACGGTCGACATCGGCTCATTTTGCGCCCGCGTGATGTGGCCATTCGAGTCCGTGGATGGCGAGGGAAATGAGGACTCGCTTGTCCTTCTGCTCTCTTATGTTCAGGAAGGCAAGGGCCTGCGTATGCTCCTCACCGGTGATGCCGAGCTCGACCAAGAGCGGGAATTCGTGCAGGAGGTGGGGGATATCGATGTCCTTAAACTTGGGCATCACGGCTCCAAGGTTTCAGTCGATGGCGAGTTGCTGGACGTCCTGAAGCCCGAGCTTTCCCTCGCAAGTGCCGGTGAGGGGAATCGATACGGCCATCCGTCCGATGCCTGCATCGATGCCGTTAAGGAAGCGGGTGGTGTGTTCGCGTGTACCATCGAACACGGCGATATTACCGTCACACCGACTGCGAATGGCTTTGCGATGCGATGCCAGCGACCGTGACGACGTCGTTGGCGTGTGGTGGGCCCCTGGGCTAGAATGGCACGGAACGAATACGAAGGCCTGCGGGAGGGGGCGCAATGTCCGAAACCGGTTTGCTGCCGGCATATCTGATCGTCGGTACCGACGGAGTTAAGCGCGACCACGCCGTCTCGCGTATGAAAGCGCGTCTGGAAAAGTCGGGTATGGTCGAGTTCAACCTCGACGAGCGAGACATGACCAAGGACCCCGATATCGAGTCCATTATCGGATCGCTTAACACCTTTCCGATGGGCAGTGAGTTTCGTCTGGTAATCCTCGATGGCTGCTCAAAGCTCGCTAAGGCGGTCTCGGAGCCGCTCGTTGGGTATCTGGCGAGTCCCAGCCCCACAACGGTCTGCCTCATCATCGCCGACTCACTTTCCAAGAATACGCGCCTGTATAAGGCAATCGCCAAGATCGACAAGAAGGCTATCGTCGATTGCTCGGGTACCAAGCGCTGGGAACTGCCGCGCCGTGTTCAGCAGATGGCGACGCAGCGCGGTAAGTCGATTTCGACGGCGGCCGCCGAGGAGCTCGTCTCGCGTTCGGGCGAAAACACGCGCATGCTCGATAACGACTTGGCTAAGCTTGCCCAGATGGTCGAGTCGCCTCAGATTGAACTTGCCGATGTTGAGCGCTGGATTGTTCGTACGGCCGAGGTTCAACCCTGGGACTTCCTCAACGCCGTCTCGGCTCGCGATATGCGGCGTTCGCTCGAGCTCTTTAAGCTCCTGCCCTCCAAGAGCTACGTGTGGACTTACACATTGCTGTGCGGTCGCATTCGCGAGCTTATCGTCGCCAAGGCGCTCGACGCGCGTGGGCAGGGTCGCGAGCTGGCCGCAACGCTCAAGCTCCAGTCCTGGCAGGTCAAGAATCACCTGACCTGGGCACGTCGCTTTTCGATGGCAGAGCTCATCGCAGCGCTCGAGGGTGCCGTTGATGTGGAGCTCGCGCTCAAGGGTTCGGCCGATTCTCAGACGGCGCTTTTGCTCTGGATTACGAACATCTTGAGAAAATCGTGATGATACCTGCCTATTTGACAAATTCGTTCTATCCCTTTGAGAGGGAGCGTGCTATAGTAGGCGCTTGCATGACCTCACCGTGTCTCAGAGGTGTCATACATTTTTTGCAAGGAACTCGAAAGGAACTCCAGAAGTGGCAAACATCAAGTCTCAGAAGAAGCGTATCCGCACCAATGAGGCAGCTCGCATGCGTAACAAGGCTGTCAAGTCCGAGCTCAAGACGCTGACCAAGCACGTCCAGTCCGCCGTCGCCGAGGGCGACGCCGAGAAGGCCCAGGCTGCCCTCAAGACCGTCACCAAGCGTCTCGACATGGCTGCCGCCAAGCATGTTATCCACAAGAACCAGGCTTCCAACCGCAAGTCCGGTCTTGCCAAGCTCGTGAACAGCATCAACGCCTAAGTTGTAAATTTCACACCACACAGATTACGCGCATAAATGGAGCCTGTTTTATGGAACAGGCTCCATTTTTTGTACCGCTCGGGTAAGATAGTCCGCATGAATACTTCAATTGACATTTCCCACATCCGCAACTTCTCGATCGTTGCGCATATCGACCATGGCAAGTCCACGATCAGCGACCGCATCCTCGAGCTCACCCATACCGTCGACGAACGCGACATGGAGTCGCAGCTGCTCGACACCATGGATATCGAGCGCGAGCGCGGCATTACGATCAAGTCCAATGCCGTCCGCGTTTCCTATGACGCCGACGACGGCGAGACGTACCAGTTCAACCTCATCGATACGCCGGGCCATGTAGACTTTACCTACGAGGTCTCGCGTTCGTTGGCCGCTTGCGAGGGCGCGGTGCTCGTCGTCGACGCCACCCAGGGTGTCGAGGCGCAAACGGTCTCCAACGCGACGCTCGCTATGAACGCCAATCTGGACATTGTGCCTGCCATCAACAAGATCGACCTGCCGTCGGCACACCCTGACGAGGTCAAGACCGAGATCGAGGACGACCTGGCGATTCCCGCCGATGATGCCGTGTGCGTATCGGGCAAGACCGGCGAGGGTATTCACGATCTGCTGGAGTCCATCGTCTTTTTGATCTCTCCGCCTAAGGGCGATGCAAACGCTCCGCTCAAAGCGCTCATCCTGGATTCGTACTTTGACGAGTATCGCGGCGTGGTGGCCACGGTGCGCGTCTTCGATGGTTCCATCAAAAAGGGCGATACGCTGCGCATGATGCAGGCAGAAGGTGACTTTTTGGTCGACGGCGTGGGCGTCAAGCGTCCTGCCGAGACCCCGGTTGACGCGCTGACGGTTGGCGAGGTCGGCTATGTGGTCACGGGCCTGAAGGACCCCGAGGCCGTTCGCGTGGGCGACACCCTTACCTGGGCGTCGAACCCCTGCCCCGAGCCGCTTCCGGGCTACCGCGAGGCCAAGCCCATGGTTTATACGGGCCTGTTTCCTATCGATAACAAGGATTACGAGAACCTGCGCGACGCACTCGATAAGCTCCACGTGAACGATCCGTCGTTGGTGTGGGAGCCCGAGACGTCCGTGGCACTCGGCTTTGGCTTCCGCGTCGGCTTCTTGGGCCTGCTGCACATGGAGGTCGTCAAGGAGCGCCTGGAGCGCGAGTTCAACCTGGACCTCATTGCCACGAGTCCTTCGGTCGACTATCACGTGTACAAGACCGATGGCGAGATGGTCGATGTTCGCAGCCCGCAGGACCTGCCCGAGGCCACGCGTATCGAGCGTATTGAGGAGCCGTATCTCAAGGCCAAGATTATCTGTCCGCCCGAGTATACGGGTGCCGTCATGCAGCTCGCCATCGAGCACCGCGGCGTGACGACCGACATGATCCATCTTACGAGCAAATCGGTCGAGATGCGCTTCGATATGCCGCTCGCTGAGCTTATCTTGGACTTCTTTGACCAGCTTAAGAGCCGCACCAAGGGTTACGCCTCGTTGGACTACGAGTTCAACGAGTACCGTCCATCCGAGCTTGTGAAGCTCGATATCCTGCTTTCGGGCGACGAGGTGGACGCACTGTCGTTTATCGTCCACAAGGACAAGGCCTACGGTCTTGCCCGCGGCCTGTGCGACAAGCTCAAGGAGATTATTCCGCGTCAGCTGTTTGAGGTGCCCATCCAGGGTGCTATCGGCAACAAGATCATCGCCCGCTCCACCGTCAAGGCGCGTCGCAAGGACGTGCTTGCCAAGTGCTACGGCGGCGATATTTCGCGTAAGCGCAAACTGCTCGAGAAGCAGAAAGAGGGCAAGAAGCGCATGAAGGCCATCGGCTCGGTCGAGGTCCCTCAGGAGGCGTTTATGGCGATCCTCAAGGTGGACGAGTAGGTCTATGGCGCTTTCCGAATATAGTCAGCGGCTGCTGGGCGCCTATGCCGAGCAGCCGTTCCTTATGGCTCCCATGGCGGGCGTGACCGACCCCGCCTACCGCATCATGTGCCGCCGCCGCGGTGCCAACCTTGCCTACAGCGAGATGGTGAGCGTGGCGGGCCTTGCCTATGCCAGTAATAAGACCTGGCGCCTGGTGCTACCGGCCGACGAGGAACAGCAGATTTGCGTGCAGCTCTTTGGCTCCAAGCCCGATCAGTTTGCGAGCGCCGTCGCCGCCGTCGAGGAGCGCGTTGGCGATCGCCTGTCGCTCATCGATATCAATATGGCATGTCCCGCCCGCAAGGTCGTTACCAAGGGTGAGGGCTCGGCGCTCATGCGCACCCCTGACCTGGCGGAGAAGATCGTCGAGGCCACGGTGGGTGCGGCGCATGTGCCCGTGACCGTCAAGATTCGCAAGGGTTTTTATGCCGAGGACCGCAATGCCGCGACATTTGCCCAGATGCTTGAGGGCGCAGGGGCTGCAGCGGTCGCCGTGCACGGTCGTTGCGCCACACAGCTCTACACGGGCCAGGCCGATTGGTCGGTTGTCGATGAGGTCGCAGATGCCGTCGAGATTCCCGTGATCGGTTCGGGCGACGTGTTCTGCGCCGAGGATGCCGCGGAGCATCTGCGCAACTCGCATGCCAACGCGGTGTTTATCGCGCGCGGCATCTACGGTAATCCCTGGGTCTTTGGTGATGCTCGCGCTCTTGCGCTCGATGGCATACCGGTGCCGCAGCGCAGCTCCGTCGAGCGCCTGGACGCCCTGCGTGAGCACCTCACGCTGACGCATGAGCTCTTGCCGCTTATGTCGCGTGCCCGCACGTACGCAAGCTGGTACTTAAAAGGCATGCCCCATGCCGCCGCTTGGCGTGCCCAGGTGGTGCGCTGCTCCACGTATGAGGAGTTCATGGCGCTGGTCGATGAGATCGAGCGCGATGTGGTTGCCTGCGAGGCTGCCCTTGCCGCCGGCGAATCGGTGCCCCCTCATCCGCTGGAGGCTTAAGGGTGGCCGTTACCGCGCTGTATGCGCACGTGCCGTTCTGTGCCCAAAAGTGCCGCTACTGCGATTTTGATTCGCGCAGTTTCGCTCCGTGCGAGCTGGGTGATGCGCTCGATGCCTATTTTGAGCAGATGTACGCGCGCCTCGATGCTTTTGGCAAGGCTGGGGCCCTCGACCAGATCCGCACCGTCTATGTTGGCGGCGGCACGCCGTCGCTGGCGGGGGAGCGCCTGGTGGAGCTGGCGCGGCGTATTCGTGCGTGGTGCGCCCCCGTTGAGTTTACCTGCGAGGCCAATCCCGAGTCGCTGACCGCCGATCTAGCCACCGCGCTTGCCAAGGTTGGTGTCACACGCGTCTCTCTGGGCGTGCAAACGCTCGATAACACCGAACTTTCCGCCATCGGCCGTATTCACGATGCCGATCGGGCGCTTGCTGCCATCGCGACGGTCAAGAATGCTGGGCTTGACGTTTCGTGCGACCTTATGTGCGGACTTCCCGGGCAGACCGCAGCGAGTTGGAAGCGTACGCTCGATGGCGTGCTGGCGGCGGCTCCGCATCATGTTTCGGTTTACCCGCTCACGCTCGAGGAGGGGACGCCCCTCTATCGCATGGCGTGCCGGGACGAGTCGCTCGAGCCTGATGAGGATTTTCAGGCCGCCTGCATGGACGTGGCGCGCGAGCTCCTGGGTGCGGCCGGTTATCACCCGTATGAAGTGGCGAGTTACGCGCTCGACGGCCATGAATGCGCCCATAACATTGCCTATTGGACCGGACAGGGCTATCTGGGCCTGGGTCGCTCTGCCGCCGGTATGCTTGATACTGGGGATTTCGACCGCTTGGCCGGGCTGTTTCCTGGCGTGTCTTCTCGAGGTGATGCGCACCGCGTACGTCTGCTGCAACGCGACGATGCCGCGACGGCGTTCGAGGCCGAATACCTGTCGCAGCGTGAGGCTGCGGCCGAAGACCTGATGCTCGCTTGTCGCATGACGCGCGGTGTTGGGCCCGACCTGTTGGTTCGCGCAGCTTGCGTCATCCCAACGGGTGAGCTGGCAGCTGCCTGCGATCGCGCGCTCGAATTGGGCCTTGCCACGTGGGTGCTCGAGGCGCCCGGGGTCCATGAGGGCCCCTTCACTTCGGCCGATGTCGTCGCGGGCCATGTCCGAGCTCGTTTAGCGCCGACACACCTGGGTTGGCTCGATGGAAATGTTCTGTTCGAGCTGTTTTGGGGTCTAGCATAGGCCGCTCGGGTAGAATTACCGCAAGATATACGCTGCTGTGAGCAGGAGGTTGCCGCGCATGGCGACGATGAACGAAAAAGATTACTACGAGATTCTCGGTGTCTCTAAGGACGCCACCTCGCGTGATATTCAAAAGGCCTTCCAGCAGAAGGCCCGCAAGCTCCATCCGGACGTCAACAAAGAGCCGGATGCCGAGGAAAAGTTCAAAGAGGTTTCCGAGGCCTACGCCGTGCTTTCGGACGAGCAGAAGCGTGCGCGCTATGATGCCATGCGCTCGGGCAATCCCTTTGCGGGTGCACCTTCGGCCTCGCCCTACGGTGGCGGCTATGCCGGCGGCGCCGGGTACGGCAATCCCTTTGAGGGCGGTTTTCCCTTTGGCGGCGCTTGGGGCCAGCCGCGGCGCGGTCGGGCAGCCTACAATCCCGAAAGCGGTGCCAACGTGGTCGTCGACATCAAGCTCGATGCCAAGGAGGCCAAGGGCGGTGCCCGCAAAACCGTTCGCTATACGCGATTCGATACGTGCGGACACTGCGGCGGCTCGGGCTCTGTTTCCTCCGAGCATGCCCATACCTGCCCAAGCTGTAGCGGGCGCGGCCATATCGATGTGGACCTCTCCTTCCTGTTTGGCGCCGGCACGTTTCAGTCGGTTTGCCCCGAGTGCGGCGGCTCGGGCAAGGTCGTAGCCGATCCGTGCCCCGATTGCGGCGGCAGCGGTCGTACGCGCGTGACCTCCGAGCAAACGATTGAGTTTCCTGCCGGCACGCATGACGGCGACGAGGTTCGCATTAGCGGCATGGGCCACGCTGGTACCAATGGCGCCACAGGTGGTGATCTGGTCGGTCGCGCCCATGTGGAGGCCGAGCGTCTGGAGGGCAAAGCCCGTACCGGGTTTTACCTGATGGGCATCGTGGCGCCGTTTTTGGTG
Source organism: uncultured Collinsella sp. (assembly GCA_902490405.1). Lineage (GTDB taxonomy): Bacteria > Actinomycetota > Coriobacteriia > Coriobacteriales > Coriobacteriaceae > Collinsella. The sequence goes on along the minus strand of CABUDS010000009.1, from coordinate 31,768 downwards.
CTGTCGGCCATCTCGGGCGTGTTCTCGGCCTTTGCCGTGATGTGTTTTATTCCGTTTGCCATGGGCCTGTTCATGGTGCTCTCGGATGGGGTGCTTCACCGTAGCCTGCTGTGGTGGAAACGTGGCGCGATGCAGTTTGCCAACGGTTTTGCCAACGGCTTCATGTTCGCGCTCGTGTCGGTATGGTTTGCGAGCTGCTCGCAGCGCGCGATGCTTGCGCCCTACGGGATGCAATAACATCAAACCCTCTGTTTGCGGCCGGCCCTGCATGGGTATAGGACGCACTGTGACAATATTGAAAGTCGGAAGGATTCGGTCGTGTCGGAAAATAGGGATTACTACGAGGTACTTGGTGTCGATAAGGATGCCGACGCGCGGACCATTAAGCGCGCGTTTCTAAAGAAAGCCCGTACGGTACACCCGGATGTTTCGGACGACCCCGAGGCCGAGGCCAAGTTCAAAGAGCTTAACGAGGCCTATTCTGTCCTTTCCGATGAGCAGAAGCGTGCCAACTACGATCGCTTTGGTACTGCCGATGGCCCTGGTGGCTCCGGTTATGTCGATATCAACGATATCTTTGGCGGTATGGGCATGGACGACCTGTTCTCGTCGTTCTTTGGCGGCGGCGCCGGCGGTGGCGCCCGCAGCCGGCGCGAGCGCCGTCGCGGTCGCGATATGGCCATCTCGCTTTCGGTGACGCTCGAGGAAGCCGCGCTTGGCTGCAAAAAGACGATCAGCTACGACCGCCTTGCTCCCTGCGAGGACTGCAACGGTACGGGCAAGGCTGACGGTGCGACCGAAAAGCAGTGCAGCCGCTGCCACGGCACGGGCTATGTCACCACGGTCCAGCGCTCGTTTTTGGGTCAGGTCCAGTCCTCTTCGCCTTGCCCCGACTGCCACGGCGAGGGCACGGTCATCGATCATCCCTGCGAGACTTGCGACGGTCAGGGCCGCACGCCTTCGCACGAAAAGATCGACATCGATATTCCCGCTGGTGTCTCGACCGGTCGCCAACTGCGCGTGAACGGCTTTGGCGAGGCTGGCCTTCGTGGTGAGCCCTCGGGCGACCTGATCGTCAACGTGCGTGTCGCCGATCACGAGCGCTTTAAGCGCAATGGCGACGACCTGTACCTGGTGAGCGATATCTCCATCGCGCAGGCCGCGCTCGGCTGCGAGATCGAGGTCGAGGGCATTATGCCCGACGAGGTCGTCAAGGTGTGCGTCCCCGCCGGCACGCAGTATGGCGACACCGTGAGCGTCGGTAACTTCGGCATGCCCCGCATTGGCGGTGGCGGCTCGCGTGGCCGCCTGGTCGTTCAGCTGCGCGTGCTCGTTCCCACGAGCCTTTCGGCCAAGCAGCGCGACCTGCTCGAGGCCTTCGCCGCCGAGTCCGGCGACGACGTCGCTCCCGGCAAGAAATCGGTTACCGATCGCATCAAGAGTGCCCTCGACGACATCCTCGATTAAGGAGCCCGCGTGCTCGCACCCCATATCTCTGTTGTCAACCTCGGCTGCCGCGTCAACCGGGTTGAGTCTGACCGTATCACTGCCGATCTTATGCGCCTGGGCTTTGCTATTGTGGAGCCCCAGGATGCCGATCTGATCGTAATCAATACCTGTGCCGTGACGGGCGAGGCCGAGGCTAAGACCCGCAAGGCCGTCCGTCATGCGCTGGCCCATCCAAACGAGCCTTATGTGCTCGTGACCGGTTGCGTGGTCAATTTGCATCCCGAGGAGCTGTTGGAGCTCTCGGATCGCGTGATCGCCGAGCCGTCCAAGATTGATGTCGCCGAACGTGTCTGCGAGGTGCTGGGCGTTGAGTCCGATAGCGTTCCCGCCTGCAGCGATGGCGAGGTGGTCGATGCGCTCGGTCGCTCTCGCCTGGGCGTGAAGATCCAGGACGGCTGCAACCATCGCTGCACCTATTGCATTGTGTGGAAGGCACGCGGCCCCGAGCGCTCCGTGCCCGTCGAGTCCGTGCTCGAGCAAGTTCGCGAGGCCCAGGAGGCCGGCGTGCCCGAGGTGGTGCTGACCGGTGTGAACCTGGGTGCCTACGATGGCAAGAGCGCGACCGACGAGCATGTCGAAATCGATGAGCTGCTCGAGGCCATCATGGAGCGCACGTCTATTCCGCATGTGCGCATTTCCTCGGTCGAGCCCATGGATATCTCTGAGCGCCTGCTTAAGGTTATGGCGCGCTATCCGCAGCGTATCGCCCCGTTTTTGCACCTGCCCGTGCAGTCCGGCTGCACGGCGACCTTGCATCGCATGGGCCGTCCCTATAGCGCCGAGGCGTTTGAGGATACGGTGCGCATGATTCGCGCCAACTTGCCTCAGGCGTCCCTTTCGTGCGACGTCATCGTCGGTTTTCCCGGTGAGACGGATGAGGAGTTCGAGGAGTCGCTGGCGCTATGCCGCCGCGTGGGGTTCTCGCGCATGCATGTGTTCCGCTACAGTAAGCGTCCCGGCACACTTGCCGCCGATATGCCCGACCAGGTACCGCCAGAGGTTATGGCTGAGCGCAGCCGCCGTATGCGGGCCGCGGCGCAGGAACTCGCCATCGCCGATGCTCGTCGTCGCGTGGGAACCGTTGAGCGCGCCGTGCTCGAGTATGGTGACAACCTGACGCTCGGCTCGTTCCATCATGCCCGTCTTGACGATACCTGTGGACTTACAGCCCCGTGCCTGCTCGATGTTGCTATCATCGAAGTCGATGATTCCGGCTTGGTCCATGCGCGCAGGGAGGTTCATGGAAGCCTCGAAGATTAGACTTACCGTTCCCGAGGGGATTGATCCCTCGCGCGTTTTGGGCGCCGGCGACGGCGTCCTTCGTGCGCTCGAGAGCTTGGTTCGCGCCCACGTGGTCGCCCGTGGCGACAGTATCGCCGTGAGCGGTGACCCGGATGAGGTCGAGCTCGTGGTGCGCTTTTTTGAGCATGCTTTTCGCGAGGCGGCTGCCGGACGCACGCTGTCTGCCGACGATGTCTCGCGTTGCTTGGCTGTCCTGCGCGATGGAGAGCATGATGCCTCGTCGCTGCGCGATGACGTGCTGCTGTCGTATCGCGGCCGCGTTATTCGTCCCAAGACGCTCGGCCAAAAACGCTATGTTGACGCCATCCGCTCGCATACCATCACGTTTGGCCTCGGTCCCGCCGGTACCGGTAAGACCTATCTGGCCATGGCGCTCGCCGTTGCCGCGCTCAAGCGTCACGAGGTGGGTCGCCTAATCTTGACGCGCCCGGTTGTCGAGGCGGGGGAGAACCTGGGCTTTTTGCCCGGTACCCTCGAGGAAAAGATCGATCCGTACATGCGCCCGCTCTACGACGCCCTTTTTGACATGATGGATCGCGAGCGCACCGATGAGCTTATGGAACGTGGCGTGATCGAGATCGCCCCGCTCGCCTACATGCGCGGCCGTACGCTGAGCGATGCGTTCGTGGTGCTCGATGAGGCACAAAACACGACGCCCGAGCAGATGAAGATGTTCCTGACGCGCCTGGGCTTCAACTCCAAGTTCGTGATTACCGGCGACTTGAGTCAGCGCGACCTGGTGGGTCGTCGTGGCGGCTTGGCGGATGTCGAGAAGATTTTGGGCCGTGTCGACGATGTGGCATTTTCTCACCTCGAGCGTGCCGACGTGGTGCGTCATGCCCTGGTGGGTCGTATCGTCGAGGCATATGATGCTTATGATGACGTGCGTGAGCAGCGTTCGCGCGACCGAAAGGAGTCCCGTTGAGTGTATTGATCAGCAACGATGCCGAGCTCGATACGCTGCTCGACGCGCAAGAGGTGGAGCACATCTGCGAGGTCGTGCTTGCCGCCGAGGGCGTTGAGCGTGAAGTTGAGATTTCCCTTTCGTATGTCGACGAGGACGAGATGCACGAGCTCAACCACGAGTGGCGCGGTATCGACCGCACCACCGATGTGCTCTCGTTTGAGTGCGATTCGGCCTTTGACGATGACATTCCCGCCGATGAGACGCTCGAGCTCGGCGATATTATCTTGGCCCCGCAGGTTATTGCCCGTCAGGCCCCCGGTTTTGGCAATAGTCCCGCTGATGAGTGCCGTCTGATGCTCGTACACGGAATGCTGCACCTGCTGGGCTATGACCACATCGAGGACGACGAGGCCGAGGTCATGGAGGCCCGCGAGGACGCCATCCTGCGCGATCTGGCGCTCGAGCGCGGCGAGGACCCCAAGCTAGTCCACGTCGGCCCCATCACCAACCATGCCCACGACTAGGAGCCGTCTATGATTCCCGGATCGAACAAGGACCATCCGTCCTTTTTAAAGTCGTTTTCTTACGCCATGGAGGGCTTCGTCACCGCCGTCAAGACCGAGCGCAACATTAAGGTCATGCTCGTGGCGGGCGTGTGCACCGTCATTGCCGGCTGCATCGTGGGGCTCGACATTGCCGAGTGGGCCACGATTATCATCTGTTGTGGCCTGGTGATTCACGGCGAGCTGTGCAACACCGCTATGGAGGCTATCGTCGACCTAGCGACCCAGGAGCTCCATCCGCTGGCCAAGCGTGCGAAGGACATCGCCGCCGCCTCTGTATACGTTCTTTCCATCACCGCCGCGATTGTGGGCGTGCTGGTATTTGCCCACGCGCTCGGCTTTATTTAGAAAGGGATTCCCATGTCCGACAATATGCAGTCTACCGATGAGATTTTGGACGACGAGTCCCCGGATGCTAAGGCGACCGAGGCCTATGAGGAAGTCGAGGAGTTCGACCCGTTTGAGGGCATGAGCGACGAGGAGCTCGACGCCCTGTGCGATGAGGACGACAGCCTCGCGGGCTTTGGCGACGTTGAGCCCGGTTTCCGCAGTGGCTTCGTGGCCTTGGTCGGCCGCCCCAACGCCGGTAAGTCAACGCTGCTCAACGCCTGCTATGGCAAAAAGGTCGCCATCACCTCGCCGGTGGCCCAGACGACCCGCCGCCGCATGCGCGCCGTCGTCAACCGCCCCGGCTACCAGCTGGTCTTTGTCGATACCCCGGGTATCCACAAGCCCAAGGACGGTCTAGGGTCCGAGCTGAACAAGAGCGCGCTGTTCGAGCTGAACGATGTCGATGTTGTCGCGTTTTTGATTGATGCCACCAAACCGATCGGCAGGGGAGACGCCTGGGTTGCCGAGCGTGTCAAGAATGCCCGTTCCAAGAAGGTCCTGGTGCTCACCAAGGCCGATGAAGCCGACCCCGCACAGGTCATGGAGCAGCTTAAGGCCGCCCACGAGCTTATGGAATATGACGACGAGATCGTGACGTCGTCGGTCAAGAACTTTAACGTCGATGCCTTCATCGAGACCGTTGCGCACTTTTTGCCCGAGGGTCCGCGTTGGTTCCCCGAGGACATGGGTACCGACGCTTCCGACGAGACGCTCGTTGCCGAGTTTGTGCGCGAAAAGGTCTTGCGCCGCACCCGTGATGAGATTCCGCACTCCGTTGGCGTTATTTGCGATGCGCTCGAGCAGACCAAGAAGGTGCTGCGTGTGCACGCCACCATTTATGTCGAGCGTGAGGGCCAAAAGGGCATCATCATCGGCAAGGGCGGCGAGATGATCAAGCATATCGGTATCGACGCCCGTCGCGATCTTGAGCGCATCTTTGGCACGCAGGTCTTTTTGGAGTTGGACGTGAAGGTCAAGGCCGGTTGGCGCGACGACGAGGCTCAGATTCGCCGTTTTGGCTACAACGCCGAGGACTAAGGACGCGCAGCGCGCATGGCAGGCTCCCGGACATATCGCACGAAGGTGCTCGTGCTCGACAAGACCAAGCTCAAAGAGACCGATCTGATTCTGACGATGCTTGACGAGCGGGGTCGTCAGGTTCGTGCCGTGGCAAAGGGGGCCCGCAAACCCGGTGGGCGCTTGGCGGCGCGCTGCGAATTATTCTGTACCGTCGATATGCTGCTCGCACATGGACGCTCGCTCGACGTTGTTTCTCAGGCCGAGCTTTTGGAAGCGCCGGTTGGCGCCGCGCCCGATTACGAGACGACCTGCGCCGCAAGCGCGATTGCCGAGGTCGCGCGCGTGTGCTCATTCGAGGACGCCGAGGACCCGTTTACTTTTGCCATCACGCAGCGGGCGCTCACGCTTGTCGGCTGTGGGCTCGACTCGGCACATATGGACCTGCTCGTGGCGGCCTTTGTCTTTAAACTTCTGTCGCACGTGGGCTATCGACCCGATTTTTCGGCCTGCGTGCTGTGTGGAGACCCCATGCTGTCGTACTTTTCGCCCCAGGCGGGCGGGCTCATGTGCGGTTCGTGCGCGTCGAGCGTTCCGGGTGCCGAGCTGGTTTCGACCGGTGAGGTCGAGTGGCTGCGCGCCCTCATGTCCATGACCTTCGATGCACTCATGGTCGAGCGAATCGACCCGCATACGGCGGCGTTCTTGCTCGGGCTTTCGCATGTGTGGGCTGCGACGCACACCGACCAGCGCCTCCGTGCGATGGAATTCATGTTGGGTCGGTGATGATGCGCATGGGCGGTCTGCTTGTGGTAACATACCGACCTGTTGGTACCTCGACCTTGGATGCTCGCTCCACCGACGGCTTCCCAGTCCGAGGCGAATAGTGTCGCCCGCGGGCGACAAGAAACGAAAGGTGAAACAATGACTGTTTCCAAAGAGCGCAAGGCTGAGCTGACTGCCCAGTTCGGTAACACCCCGGTCGACACCGGCAACCCCAAGGTTCAGGTCGCCATCCTGTCCGAGCGCATCAAGGAGCTGACCGAGCACATGAAGTCCCACCAGAAGGACTTCCACACCCGTCGTGGCCTGCTCATGCTCGTCGGCCGTCGTCGTCGTCTTCTCTCCTACATCAAGAAGAACGACATCGTCGAGTACCGTGAGCTCATCAAGGCTCTGGGCATCCGCGACAACATCCAGTAAGGATTTGTACATGCTAAGAGCGTCCTGCGCAGCGGGGCGCTCTTTTTGTGTAAGGGCGCGAACAATCACGCTCTGAAGCGTGGCGGGGGCAGGGGGCCCGCGTCACATGAGAAGCCCACAGGCAAGGGGCCTGTGGGGTAAAGGAGAACAATGACACTCGTATCCAAGACCTTTGAGCTGTACGGCAAGACCTACACCTTTGAGTCCGGCGAGCTTGCCAAGCAGGCCACCGGCGCCTGCCTGGTCAAGCAGGGCGACACCACGATGCTCGACACCGTGGTTGTCTCCAAGGAGCGCAAGAACTACGACTTCTTCCCGCTGACCGTCGACTTCAACGAGAAGATGTACGCAGCCGGCCGCATCCCGGGTGGTTACCTCAAGCGTGAGGGCCGTCCCAGCGAGAAGGCCACGCTCACCGCGCGCATGATTGACCGTCCGATTCGCCCGAGCTTCCCGGACGGCTTCCGCAACGAGGTGCACATTGTCGCCACCTCGCTCGTCGCCGACCAGGTCAACCCCTTCGACGTCATCAACGTCATGGGTGCCTCCCTGGCCATGACGCTCGGCGGCGTGCCCTTTGAGGGCCCGCTTGCCTGCGTGCGCATCGGCCGTAACGTGGAGACCGGCGAGTTTATCGTCAACCCCACCTATGAGGAGCGCGAGAACTCCGATCTGGACCTGGAGCTGGGCGGCTCTGCCGACTTCATCTCGATGGTCGAGGCCGGCGCCGAGGAGATCTCCGAGGACGACATGCTCGCCGCTATGAAGTTTGGCCAGGAGGCCCTCGCTGCCTTCTGCCAGGCCCAGGACGAGTTTGTCGCCGAGTGGGAGCAGGTCAACGGCGCCATCGTCAAGAAGGAGTACCCGCTCGACCAGCCCGTCGAGGAGGTCCAGGAGCGCATCTTCGCCCACTACGACGAGATGGCAGCCGCCCTTCGCGACGCCGACAAGCTCTCCCGTATCGGTAAGGTCGAGGCTCTGAAGGAGTCCATCCGCGCCGAGTTCACCGAGGAGGAGCAGGCCGCTTGGGAGCGCGAGATTCCCGTGGCGCTCAAGAAGCTCGAGAAGAAGGCTATGCGCACCATGGTCGTCGAGACCGGTGAGCGCGTCGACGGCCGTGCCGCCGATGAGATTCGCCCCATCATGGTGAAGGATAACTACCTGCCGCTCGTTCACGGCTCCGGTCTGTTCCAGCGTGGCCAGACCCAGGTGCTTTCCGTCCTGTCGCTCGGTATGCTCAACGAGGGCCAGCGTCTGGATACCATCGAGCCCACCGAGGGCAAGCGCTACATGCACCACTACAACTTCCCGCCGTTCTGCACCGGCGAGACCGGCCGCATGGGCAGCCCCAAGCGCCGCGAGATCGGCCACGGCAACCTGGCCGAGCGCGCTCTGCTTCCGGTGCTCCCCGACGAGAACGAGTTCCCCTACGCCATCCGCGTCGTCTCCGAGGTCATGGAGTCCAACGGCTCCTCTTCGATGGCTTCGACCTGCGGCTCCACGCTCGCCCTTATGGACGGCGGCGTGCCCATTAAGCGCCCGGTCTCCGGTATCGCCATGGGCCTGATCCAGGAGGAGGGCAAGACCGTGGTCCTGTCCGACATCCAGGGTCTCGAGGACTTCCTGGGCGACATGGACTTTAAGGTCACCGGCACCACCGAGGGCATTACCGCCCTGCAGATGGACAACAAGGCCACCGGCCTCACCTTTGACATTCTGGCCCGCGCCCTGCAGCAGGCCAAGGAGGGTCGTGCGTACATCCTGCAGAAGATGCTCGATGTGATCCCTGAGCCGCGCCACACCACGCGCAGCACCGCTCCGCGCATCGTCTCCATCCAGGTTCCGACCGATAAGATCCGCGACGTCATCGGTTCCGGCGGCAAGGTCATCCGCGGCATCCAGGACGAGACCGGTGCTTCGGTCGACATCCAGGAGGACGGCACCGTCTTTGTCGGCGGCACCGGCGAGTCCGTCGATCAGGCCGTCGAGCGCATCAAGCTCATCATCAAGGTTCCCGAGCCGGGCGAGGAGTACACCGGTCGCGTGGTCTCCATTCAGCCCTTCGGTGCCTTCGTGAATCTGCTGCCCGGTAAGGACGGCCTGCTGCACATCTCCCGCGTCGCCAAGGGTCGTGTGGAGAAGGTCGAGGACGTCCTCAACGTGGGCGACGAGGTCAAGGTCGTCGTCATCGAGGTCGACGATCGTGGCAAGATCTCGCTCGATCGTCTTGACAAGCCCGAGGCCCCGGCTCGCGCCGAGGGTTCCTCCGAGGGCGACGGCGAGCACTTCCAGCGCCGTGAGCGTCCGCGTCGCGAGCGTTCCGAGCGCAGCGACCGTCCGCGCCGTCCCGGTGACAACGGAGGCCGCAAGCCCCGCCGTCACCACGACGCCGAGTAACAGCCGTACATAACCAGCACCGCAAGGGCGACTCCGGACAGGGGTCGCCCTTTTGCTTGCGCCCGGGAGGGCCGCATATGAAGTTTCCTGCTCTACAGTCCTGCGCAAGACGGAAAGCACATTAAGTGCTTTCCTTTGCGTGCGGAACTCGCGATAAACTTCATATGCGGCCCTCCCGGGCGCAAGCAAAAGGACTGGTTAGTGCCGCTCGCTATTTAGTTAGACAGTCTATTCAGTAGTCAGATTTCAGATCTGTAGATAGCCGCAGCAGCATCTTCCCAGATAAAACCGACCAAAATAAACCTGTCCCTTTTTGGCAGGTTTCCCGTGGGGCGGGCACTGATGAAGTTTATCGCGAGTTCCGCACGAACAGGAGGCCACTTAATGTGGCCTCCGTCGTGAGCAGGACTGTAGAGCAGGAAACTTCATCAGTGCCCGCCCCACGGGAAACCGGCGGGATAGACCGGTTTGGATGGGGCTTTGATGCATGGGTGGTCTGTTGGTGGGCAAATGGGTATCATACTGTGGTTATTGCATCGACTCTGCGATGCATGTTTGTACGTTCCCGGCGGTCGGTTTGCCAGAAGCGCCCCGTCGGTTGTTCCAGACCCGTTTCGAAGAAAGGAAACAACACTCACTTATGGCAGCTAAAAAATCATCTCCCTTGAAGATCATCCCGCTTGGCGGCCTTGACGGCATCGGCAAGAACATGACGGTCTTCGAGTGCGGCGACGACATGGTGCTCGTCGACGCCGGTCTCATGTTCCCGGATGACTCCCAGCCCGGTATCGATCTGGTGCTTCCCGACTACACCTATGTTCTGGAGAACGAGGAGAAGCTCCGAGGTATCGTCGTCACTCACGGCCACGAGGACCACACCGGTTCGCTTCCGTATCTGCTGCAGGACCTCAACAACAAGGTTCCCATCTTTTCGAGCAAGCTGACGCTTGGCTTTATCGAGGGCAAGCTTTCTGAGTTCCGCATCCGCGCGCCTAAGTTCCGCGAGGTCAAGGGCGGCAGCCACGTCAACCTCGGCGGCATCTCGCTCGACTTCTTCTCGATGACGCACTCCATCCCCGGCGCTCTGGGCGTGTTCATCCGCACCAATCAGGGCACCGTTATGCACACCGGCGACTTTAAGCTCGACCAGACGCCCATCGATGGCGTCACGCCCGACTATGCCGCTATCAGCCGCTTTGCCAAGCAGGGCATCGACCTGCTGCTTTCCGACTCCACCAATGCCACGGTTCCCGGCTTTACCAAGTCCGAGGCCGAGGTTGGTCCCAACCTGCTGCACGCCATCAAGAACGCCCCGGGTCGCGTGTTCGTCGCATCGTTCTCGAGCCACATCCATCGTTTGCAGCAGATCTGCGATGCCGCCCGCAAGTGCGGCCGTAAGGTCGTTGTGACCGGTCGCTCAATGCTCACGAACACCCGCGTGGCGCGCGAGCTCGGTTATCTCAACATCGATGATGCCGATATCATCGATGCCTTCGATATTGATAACCTTCCTGACGACAAGATTGTCGTCATGTGCACCGGTTCGCAGGGCGAGCCGCTGTCGGCCCTGTCCCGCATGGCCAATGGCGAGCACAAGACGCTCTCCATCCATGAGGGCGATACCGTTATCCTCTCGGCAACTCCTGTTCCCGGCAATGAGAAAGCCGTCCAGCAGGTCGTCAACAGCCTTGCCAAGCTCGGCTGCGACGTGTGGGATAAGAACCGCGCTCTCGTTCACGTCTCCGGTCACGGTAGCCAGGAGGAGCTCAAGCTCCTGATTGCCATGGCTAAGCCCACGTACTTTATGCCGGTTCACGGTGAGGCCGTGCATCTGCGCGCCCATGCCCAGCTGGCCCGTAAGATGGGTCTCAAGGACGATCATATCTTTATCCTCGATAACGGTGACACGCTCGAGATGCGTGGCGGCATCGTCAAGCGCGGCACGCCCGTCGAGTCCGGCGTCGTCTACGTCGACGGTCTGCGCATCGGCGATACCGACCCCATCGTCCTGCGCGATCGCCAGAAGCTCGCCAACGACGGTATGGTTACGGCTGTCGCCATCGTCTCGCTCAAGCACAAGAAGATCGAGGCCATCGAGTTCTCGGGCCGCGGCGTTTCGTTTGCCATCGACGACCAGTTCTCCGAGGATGCCTCCGCGTCCATCATGAAGACGATCGAGAAGGGCAAGTTCAGCTTTACCAGCAGCGGTTCCGACGCCATTCGCAAGGCCGTGCGCGACTCGCTCTCCAACTTTATCTGGAGCCGTACGCGCACTCGCCCGATGATCATCCCGGTCGTCATGGAGGTTTAGTTTGGCGCGCGGATCTGCACAAAACGCCAAAGGCAATAAGGCCAACAACCAACCGGCATCTGCTAAGGGTGCCGGTTCCCATCTTCGTGCCAATAAGGGCCATGAGGCAGACTTCGACGATTTTGAGCCCTTGGTCGAGCCTTCGGCCAATCGCGATATCGCTGGTGTGGTCATCGCCGTTTTGGCGATCGCGTCCTTCATTGCCGTGATCTCTCCGGCAACAGCGCCCGTGACGGCTGCGGTTGCCGGTTTCTACCACCTGGGCTTTGGTCTGGGCGCCTACGTGCTGCCGATCGTCATCTTGCTGTTTGCCGCCACGCTCTTTTTGGGTGAGGACTCGCCGCTCAACGTGCGCTCTGTTGCGGGCGGCGCCTTGGTCTTTATCGCTGTCGTCTCCATTCTTTCGCTGATGGTGCCGGGCACGAGCGATTCGTGCGACCTTATGTTTACGCCGCAGAACCTTTCCGTGTCGGGCGGCTACATTGGTGCCTTTATCGCAAGTGCCTTGCAAAATGCCCTGGGTAAACCTATCGCCATGGTTGTCTTGCTGGGGCTTGTCGTCGTTGGTTTGGTCATTATCGGCTTTTCGGTGGGTGGCGTTTTGCGCTCCGCACGCGATCGCGCTGCCGATTTTGCCGAGCGTCGACGTGCCGATGTCAATGCGAGCCCGTGGGGCGATGAAGAGGCCCTGTCTGTTCCCGGCGTTGCTCGTCCGCACCTGAGCATTCTGCGCCAGAAGGGGACTGACGCCGCGGTGACCACGGTCATGGGTGGCGATGTCGACCCGGTTTTGGATGACGACGAGGACGATGACCCGTTTGTCGACGTATCCGAGTCGGTTGAAGCCGAGCGAGCCAAGACCACGCTGTTGCCGCGCCGCCATGCCAAGAAGGGCAAGTCTGCGCCTAAGCTCAATACGAGTGAGCCCGACCCGTCTTGGTCCGATAGCGAGATCGAGCTCACCGAGGGCGATGACGAGGACGACGAGGCTCCGATTGAGACCGCAAAGACAACTTTGCTGCCGCGTCGCCATGCAAAGCGCGGCCAGGTAGCCGGCCAGCTTTCGATGGAAGACGACCCCGATAAGATCGACGAGTCCGAGCCGCCGTTTGCCGTGAATCCCGTCTCGGCCGCACCTCAGATTCCCGACTTCCTGAAGCATCCCAAGGTTGCCGATGCGCCTGCCACGAGTGCTATCGAATCGGCTGCGGCTCGTGATGGGGGAGTGGACGACGGCGCCGCAGATAACGAGGGCGAAGAGGAGGACGGCCTCAAGCTTCCGCCGCTCGAAATCCTGCATGCCAACCCACAGTCGGCTTCCGCCGCGTCTTCGGACAAGGAGCTGGAGCAGACCGCTGAGTCACTGCAATCCACCTTGCTTGAGTTTGGCCGCAGTGCCCGCGTGGTCGGCTGGATCGCCGGCCCCACGGTGACGACCTTTAAGCTGCAGCCCGGTGAGGGCGAGCGTGTGAGCAAAATCTCGAGCCTCGAGGACGATATCGCGCTTTCGCTCGCTGCCCAGTCGGTGCGTATCTTTGCCCCGATCCCCGGCACCTCGCTCGTGGGCATCGAGATTCCCAACCGCAAGCGCCAGAACGTCAATCTGGGCGACGTGCTGCCCTATGTGAAGGGCGGTCCGCTCGAGCTCGCCATCGGCCGCGACGCCGAGGGCACGCCGGTTGTTGCCGACCTCGCCAAGATGCCTCACCTGTTGATTGCCGGTACGACCGGTTCTGGTAAGTCGGTGATGATCAACTCCATCATCACGACCTTGCTCATGCGCGCCCTTCCCGAGGACGTTCGCCTGATTATGGTCGACCCCAAGCGCGTTGAGCTTGCGGGCTATAACGGTCTTCCGCATCTCTATGTGCCCGTGGTGACCGAGCCTAAGCAGGCCGCGAGCGCTCTGCAATGGGCTGTGTCCGAGATGGAGCGTCGCCTGAAGGTCTTCGAGCGTCTCAACGTGCGTAAGATCTCGACCTACAACGAAAAGCAGGCTGCTGGCGAGTTTGAGCATTACGACAACCCGCCGCAAAAGATGCCCTACCTGGTCATTATCATTGACGAGCTCTCTGACCTGATGATGGTCGCCGGTAAGGATGTCGAGGCCTCGATCGTGCGTATTGCACAGCTGGGCCGTGCCGCCGGTATTCACCTTATCGTTGCCACGCAGCGCCCCAGCTCCAACGTGGTGACGGGCCTTATCAAGGCCAACATCACCAACCGCATCGCCTTTAACGTCGCCACGGGCATCGACTCGCGCGTCATCATCGACCAGATGGGTGCCGAGAAGCTCACCGGTTTGGGCGACATGCTGTTCTCCAAGGTCGACTGGGGCAAGCCCCGCCGTATCCAGGGCTGCTTTGTCTCGGACGACGAAATCAACGAGATTGTCGAGTTCGTCAAGTCGCAGAGCGAGCCAGACTACCACGAGGAGATCCTGTCTGCCGTGGCGCCCGCTTCCATGTCCATGGCGGGTGGCGGCGGCATTGTCCGCACCGGAGTAGCCGAGCCGCAAGACGATGATCCGCTCATTTGGGAAGCCGCCCATATTGTGGTGGAATCGCAGCTTGGCTCCACATCTGGCCTGCAACGTCGTCTGAAGGTTGGCTATGCGCGTGCCGGGCGTATTATGGACATGCTGGAAGAAAAGGGTGTCGTCGGCCCGCCCGACGGTTCCAAGCCGCGCGAGGTCCTGTTGGACGAGGAGGGGCTTGCCGCGCTGGAATCTGTCGACGCCGAGATGGCACGTGAAGATCGTGAGTTTGGAGGATTCTGATGGCTGCACGCTTTGGTGACATGCTGCTCGAGCAGCGTCGCCGAATGGGCCTTTCCATTCAGCAGGTCGCCAACACCATCAAAATCAGGCCGCAGATCATCGAGTTTTTCGAGACCGGTAACTTTGCTTCGATGCCGCCGCGCGGCTATGCGCAGGGCATGATTTCGAGCTATGCTCGCTTTTTGGGCCTCAATCCACGCGAGGTCGTCAATGCCTACTTTGACGAGCTGATGGCATACGAGCGCGAGACGTCGCAGCGGGGCGGTCGTTTTCAGGACGCCGCCGGCTATGTCAATTCGCGTTCCTCTGTCGATAACGGGCGCTTCCTGATGGTTCAGGGCGGTCGTTCGACCCGCTATGGACAGCGTCCTCAGCAGGCCGGTTATATTACCGAGACGGGTTCGGGCGAGGAGATTCGCTCGCAGCGTGACCGGTTCCGCAGTACGCCGATGCCCGAGGACCGTGCGCTTCCCGCTGCCCGCGGCGTGGCGCGTGACCCTCGTGCCGGCTACGGCGACGGCGGCTATTCTGATCGCGGTCACCGTGGTATCTCCACCGGACGCTCTCGCAGTGGCTATGCGGACGCCGATACCACGCAGGTGACGCCGCGTCTTCGCTCTCAACCACAGCCGTATGGCCAGCGCTCTTCGGCTCCGCGTGCGGGCCAGCGTGGCTATCAAGGCCGCGGTGAACTTGCGCCCCGCTCGGGTCAGTGCAGCCTTCAGGGCCAGGGTGGCTATCGCGGCCGTTCCGACAGCAATCGTGGTCGTATGCCTCAGGGAGGCGGCCGCAGCAGTTCCAGTCGTGGACGCGGCGGTTCCCGTACTCCTCAAAACAACGGTCTCGATCCGCGTATCGTCTACGCCGGCATCGGTGCCGTGGCGTTGCTGCTGATCGTGCTCATCGTGGTACTTCTGCGCGGCTGCGCATCTTCGACGCCCGAGACCACGCCCGAGACGCCCGCTGTTACCAAGACGACGACCAAGAAGTCTTCTAAGAAGACCGAAACGGTCGACGAGGACGAAGACACCGATGAGCCGACTGACGAGTCGACTGATTCGGACGCCGCCAAGACGACGGCCAAGAAGGAAGAGAACGAGGTCACAAAGGTTAAGGTCTCCGTTGCCAAGGGAAAGACCGCGTGGATTGAGGTCAAGGTCGACGGAAAGTCGGTCTATGGCGCCCAGGCGACTGGCCCCTTTGAGCAGGAGTACACGCCTGAGTCCTCGATCGAGATCACCACGTCCAAGCCTTCCGATGTCACCGTTACCAAGAACGGCGAAAAGGTCCGTTACGATACCAAGACCTCGGGCGTGGCGCGTGTGACGATCACCGTTCCCAAGAAGGAGACGACTGGTTCCGAGAATGGTGAAAGTTCTGATGGTACCGACACCACCGACGGCACCGATGCCCAGTCCACGGATGGCGCCGATACCGCAACTGACGGCCAGACGCCCACCGATTCTACCGACTATTCGTACGATAGCTACTAAGCCGCTCGTACGCGAAAGGAAACATCATGGCTAAAGATTCCAGCTTCGACGTCGTGTCCGAGGTCAACATGCAAGAGGTCGACAACGCCTTCCAGCAAACCACGCGTGAGATTTCCCAGCGCTATGACCTGAAGGATTCCGGCGCCACGATCGAGCTTTCGAAGGGCGACAAGCTCTTTACGATCAACGCCCCGGCCGACTTTGTCTCCAAGCAGATTATCGACGTGCTGAGCTCCAAGCTCATCAAGCGCGGCATCGACCTCAAGGCTGTCTCGTGGGATGCTCCGCAGGCGGCATCGGGCGGCACCGTGCGCGTGCTCGGCCATATCGTCGAGGGTATCGACCAGACGACCGCCAAGAAGATCAACAAGGACATCAAGGACCAAAAGCTCAAGGTCAAGGTGACTATCGAGGCCGACAAGCTGCGTGTTTCCTCTGCTTCGAAGGACGCGTTGCAGACCGTGATCCAGTTCCTGCGCGACCAGGACTACGGCCAGCCGCTGCAGTTCACCAACTACCGCTAATATCATTCGAAAGGACTGCTCTCCAACATGGATACACCGTTGGGCTCCGTGCTCTACATCACCCTCGGGTGCGCTAAGAACGAGGTTGACACCGACCGCATGCGTTCTCTTTTGACCGCCGCGGGCTACGAGGAGGCATTCGACCCACAGGATGCCGATATCGCCATCGTCAATACATGCTCGTTCCTCGCCTCCGCAACGTCCGAGAGCATCGAGACCACGCTCGAGCTCGCCAACGAGGTTCAGGACGGCGTTCGTTCTTGTCCCATCGTCATGTGCGGCTGTGTGCCGTCGCGCTATGGCGACGACCTGCCTGACGAGCTGCCCGAGGTCGCTGCCTTTGTGAAGGCCGACGAGGAGGACGGCATCGTGGCGGTCATCGATGGCGTGCTGGGTGTCGAGCGTGAGATCGCTGCCTATATTCCGCAAGTAAAGCGCACTGTCGAGGGCGCTGTTGCTTACGTCAAGATTTCCGATGGCTGCAACCGCTTCTGCAGCTTCTGCATGATCCCCTATATTCGCGGTCGCTATCATTCGCGCAATGCCGAGAGCATTATCTCCGAGGTACGCGACCTGGTTGCCGGCGGTGTGCGCGAGATCGTGCTGATTGGCCAGGACACGGGTATTTGGGGCACCGACTTTGCCGACGAAGACGTCACCGATGGCTCGCCGCGCAATCTGGCGCAGCTGCTGCATGCCGTCGCCGAGGCCGTGCGCCCGCACAACGTCTGGGTCCGCGTGCTCTACCTGCAGCCCGAGGGCATGACCGACGAGCTTATCGAGACGATTCGCGATACCCCCGAGGTGCTACCCTATATCGATATTCCCGTGCAGCACTGCGACGCACGCATCCTTAAGGCCATGCGTCGCTCCGGTTCGCGCCAGGAGCTCGAGGACCTGTTCCGCGATCTGCGTGAGCGCATCCCCGACATCGTGATCCGTTCCACGGCCATGGTTGGCTTCCCGACCGAGACCGACGACGAGTTCCGCGACCTTATCGACTTTATGGATACCGTCGGCTTTGACTACACGAGCGTCTTTGCCTACTCGCAGGAGGAGGGCAGCCTGGCCGCCAAGATGGAGGGCCAGGTCGACGAAGAGGTCAAGCTCGAGCGCGCCCAGGAGGCCATGGACCTGGCCGAGTCGCTCGGTTTTGCCGCCACCGCCGCACATGTGGGCGAGCGCGCCCAGGTGATCGTCGACGGCATCGAGGAGACCGAGGACGGCGCCGAGCTGATCGGCCATGCTTGGTTCCAGGCGCCCGATTCCGATGGCGCGGTGCACTTGGACGCCAGCGAGGCGTCCGTGGGCGATATTCTGACGGTCGAGTTTACCGATAGCTTCTGCTATGAGCTTATCGGCCATGTTGTGGAGTAGGAGAGCATCGTGGCAAACGAGAGCAATAAGGAACTGACGAGTGTTTGGACGCCCGCCAACATCGTGACGTGCGTTCGCATCGTCTTTATCCCGGTGTTCATGATCGTGTCGGCGCTTTCTCACACGAGTGTTGCCTGTACAGATTGGAGTACCTTCGACGGCCCGCTCGCCGCCGCTGCCTTCATTCTGTATGTGATCCTGTCGTGCACCGATAAGGTCGACGGTTATCTGGCGCGCTCGCGCAACGAGATTACCGATTTCGGTAAGTTCTTGGACCCCATCGCCGATAAGCTGCTGGTGTTCTCGGCTCTGCTGCTGTTCTTGGATTTTGGCGCTGTGACCGTGTGGTCCGTGTTCATTATCCTGTTCCGTGAGCTTCTGGTGAGCGCCCTTCGCATGGTCGCGAGTGCCGCCGGCGTGGTCGTTGCCGCCGATAAGCTTGGCAAGTACAAGACGGCGACCACGATGGTCTCCATCTGCGGTTACCTGTGCGTCTTTGCGATGGCCGGCTTGCACCTTGGCCCGCTGGCGCTGACGCTCGGCATCTACTCGGTGTCGCGCTTCCTGTACGCCGTTGCCGTTGTCCTGACCGTTATCTCGGGCGCCCAGTACTTCTGGAACTGCCGCAAGATCGTCTTTTCGGTCTAGGTCCTGGTGGGTATGACGGACTCTTTTGAGCAGATTTCCGCACATAACGAGGAGCTGGCGCGTCATATTGTCGAGCGCGCGAGCGCTCGGGGCGTGACGGTTTCGACGGCTGAGTCGCTGACGGCAGGTATGATCTCCTCGACGATTGCCGATATCCCGGGCGCCTCGGCGGTGCTGCGTGGCGGTGCGGTGACCTACTGCGATGAGATCAAGCATCGCGTTTTGGGCGTTGATCAGGAGACGCTCGACCGCTATACCGCGGTGTCGCATCAGACCGCGCGCGAGATGGCGGCGGGTTCGCTGGAGCTGTACCAGAGCGATATTGCAGTGAGCGCAACGGGTTATGCCGGCCCCGGCGGCGGCACTGAGGACGATCCGGCTGGCACTTTCTATATTGGCTGGGCGTATCGCGCGGCTGATGGGGAAGTGCCGGTCGTGGACTCTGTGCGCTGCCACTATGAGGGCGACCGTTCGTGTGTTCGTGCCCATGCGGTCGCGGAGGCATTGGGACGCATTGCCCTTGTGCTCAACTCTATGGAATAGACGTGTTTTCAGGGGCCTTAGGGCCCCTTAATTGTGGAGATAGGGACCCCTGACGAATTTAGCGTTTGCGCTGGTTATAGGTGTATTCTTGCCTTCCTTGTTCTTATTCGGCCCTTTGTGGTCAAGCATTTGGTCAGTGTTTGGTCGGCGTTTGGTTGGGTTTTGGAAAGACTGCCTGCATATGATTGGCCTGAACGGTTGACCACGAACAGCCGTTCGTTTATTATCGATACAGGTTGTTAAGAGGAGGGCTATTCATGGCCAAGAATTCAGGTCCCGTACGTACCGTTCATGCACCCACGACGGGTAAAGAGCGCGAAGAGATGATCGCCACCACCAAGGCCGAGATCGAGAAGAAGTTCGGTCAAGGCTCCATCATGAGGTATGGTGACGGCGGCCCCGAGCTTGAGGTTGAGGCCATCCCCACGGGCGCTCTGGCACTCGATGCCGCTCTGGGTATCGGCGGTGTGCCGCGCGGCCGTATCGTCGAGATTTACGGTCCTGAGTCCTCCGGTAAGACGACGCTTTCGCTCGAGATCCTGGCCGAGGCCCAGGCAATGGGTGGCGTGGTGGCATTTATCGATGCCGAGCACGCGCTCGATCCCACGTATGCCGCACGCATTGGCGTGGATATCGACGAGGTGCTGATTTCCCAGCCTGATACGGGTGAGCAGGCGCTCGAGATTGTTGACATGCTCGTGCGTTCCGGCGCCATCGATGCCATCGTCGTCGACTCCGTCGCCGCGCTGACTCCGCGTGCCGAGATCGAGGGAGAGATCGGCGATACCACGGTCGGTTTGCAAGCTCGCCTGATGAGTCAGGCGCTCCGCAAGCTCGCCGGCTCGCTGTCCAAGTCCAACACGACATGCATCTTCATTAACCAGCTGCGAGAGAAGATCGGCGTCATGTTCGGCAACCCCGAGACCACGACGGGCGGCCGCGCCCTTAAGTTCTTCTCTTCGGTGCGTATCGACATTCGCCGCATCGACAGCATTAAGCTTAAGGATGAGGTTATCGGTAACCGCGTGCGCGCCAAGGTCGTTAAGAACAAGGTGGCAGCTCCATTCCGTTCTGCTGAGTTCGACATCATGTACGGTACGGGCATCTCTAAGGAGGGCTCGATTCTGGACATGGCTGTCGAGTGCGGCATTTGCAAGAAGATGGGCTCCTGGTTTGCCTATGGCGAGGACAAGCTCGGCAACGGTCGCGAGGCCGCCAAGGCGTTCCTGCGCGAACACCCCGATTGCGCCGACGAGATTGAGCATAAGGTCCGCCTTGCCTGCGGGCTTGAGTTTGATGACGATGCTCCGTCCGAGGTCGAGCTGACCGATCAGCCTGCGCCTGAGGAGTTTGACGAGCTTTACGCCATCGATGGTTCCGCCATGCTCGATGATGACGACGAGTAGCGGTTACGCTCATGTCGTATACGGTGACCGAGGCCACGGTCGTCTTTCCCGATAAGAAGGCGGCCTCCTCGTTCTCGAGCGGGTATGCGTCCAAAAAGCCTTGCGCACATATCGATTGTGAGCTTGAGGGCGGTTTTGAGCGGTCCATTTGGATTCCCGTGCGGGTCGCGCGCCTGTATGTCAAAAATCGCCCCGATCTTCCCTGTGATTGGGATAACTTTCGTGAAGCGGTGCAGCTCATCGAGCGTAAATGTGCACTTACCATGGTGACCGAGATGCTATCGCGACGCGACCATGCGACGGGTGAGGTCCGTGACAAGCTGGCTCGCTACGGCTTTCACCAGTCCGCGATCGATTTCGCCGTCGAGCGTGCCACCGAGTATCGCTTTTTAGACGAGAACCGCTTTTGCTCGTACTTTATCGAGGAACGCAAGCGGCGCGGTTGGGGACAGCGTAAAATCGAGACCGAGCTCAAGCGCCGTCATGTCGTGCTCGATGACATTCCCGGTTATCCCGAGGATTATTTTGCCGTCGAAGACGATTTGGCGCGTGCGTCAGCCCTGCTCGCCAAGCGGCGTGTTCCAGAGACGCGCGGATTCGAAAAACTGGTTCGGTTTTTGATGGGCAAGGGCTTCTCGTATCACATCGCCGCCGATGCCGTTAAGGCTCGTCTTAATGCCGAACGCGAGGAATGTGCGGTTTAGGCGTATGCGTTTTGTGGCCCTGCCGTTCACCGCGTTTTAGCCGCCGTGCTGGGGCCATTTATTTGACAGTTGTTGTGGTTCAACGTACGATAAACACTGTCATTTGCTTTGTGATATGTGCTCATCTGTGATGAGTTTGTTTATATGTTTATCTGTATCCGACCCGCATAAGCTGCGCCCATATTACTCAAATGTCGCGAGCCGTTCGTAAGGACGGTTCGCTTTGTTGTGTAACGAATCCATAAAAAGGAGTGAGCATGCCTATCATCGCAGCGCTCGTTGGCATCGTTTTGGGTGCCATCGCCGCCATTGCCTACATGCGCACCGCCAAGCAGGGTAGTCTTCACGAGGCCGACGAAAAAATCCAGTCGGCACACGCACAGGCTGAGTCCCTGATCGGTGATGCTAAGCGTCAGGCCGAGACCCTCAAAAAAGAGGCTCTGCTCGAGGCTAAAGAGGAGATCATCAAGAACAAGCAGGCCGCTGAGGCCGAGGACAAGCAGCGTAAGAACGAGATTCGTACGCTCGAGAACCGCGTGATGCAGCGCGAGGAATCCCTCGATCGCCGCAACGACGCTCTCGACAAGCGCGAGCATCAGCTGTCCAGCCAGGCCGGTCAGGTCGAGAAGCGCTCCCGTGAGCTCGAGGAGCTCTGCGCAAAGCAGACCTCCGAGCTCGAGCGTATCGCCGACCTTACCCGCGAGGACGCCCACAAGGAGCTCCTCGATAAGGTTCGCGGCGAGGTCACCCACGAGGCCGCCACGATCATTCGCGAGTCCGAGCAGCAGGTTCGCGCCGAGTGCCACAAGACCGCCCAGGAGATTCTGTCTCTGGCGATTCAGCGCTGCGCTGCCGATCACACTGCCGAGGTCACCGTTACCTCCGTGCACATTCCCTCTGATGACCTCAAGGGCCGTATCATCGGTCGCGAGGGTCGCAACATCCGGACCTTCGAGCAGGTTTCCGGCGTCAACCTCGTGATCGACGACACGCCCGAGACCGTCGTTCTTTCGAGCTTCGACCCGGTCCGTCGTGAGACCGCCCGTGTCGCCCTCGAGAACCTCATCGCCGACGGCCGCATTCACCCTGCCCGTATCGAGGAGATGTATCACAAGGCCGCCGACCTGGTTCAGCAGCGCGTGCGCGAGGCTGGCGAGCAGGCTGCCTTCGATACCGGCATCCACGATCTGCACCCCGAGATCGTCAAGACCCTTGGTGCCCTGCGCTACCGTACCTCGTTTGGTCAGAACGTGCTTCAGCATTCCCTCGAGGTCTCTGATCTGTGCGGCGTGATGGCTTCCGAGCTTGGCCTGGACGTTGTGACCGCCAAGCGCGCCGGCCTGCTTCATGACCTGGGCAAGGCAATCGACCACGACGTCGAGGGCCCGCATGCCGTCATCGGCGCCGAGCTTGCCCGCCGTTATGGCGAGAAGCCCGTTATCGTCCACGCTATTGAGGCTCACCATGCCGATGTCGACCCCAACACGGTGCTCGATGTCCTGGTGCAGGCCGCCGATGCTGTCTCTGCCTCTCGCCCCGGTGCCCGTCGCGAGTCTGCCGAGAACTACATCAAGCGTCTTGAGAAGCTTGAGGAGATCGCCAACTCCCATGACGGCGTCGAACGTACCTATGCCATGCAGGCCGGTCGCGAGGTCCACGTCATGGTCCAGCCGGACAAGATCTCCGATGCCCAGTCCACGGTCCTGGCTCACGATATCGCCCATCAGATCGAGGAAGAGATGGAGTATCCCGGTCAGGTGCGCGTCGTCGTGATTCGCGAGAGCCGCGCTGTCGATATCGCTAAATAACATGTGCGACGCGAACGAGCTCATCTCATTTATCGCGTCGATGTCGGGGGAGGGCAACCTTCGCGTCGAGGAGAACCTTGGCGAGGGGTATGTCCGCCTCCGCGTTTCGGAGGCCGAGCGGCGCCAGGCTAAGCACGACATTCAGCATGTCGAGGACATCGTCATCGAAATGCTCCGTAATGCTCGCGATGCCGGCGCCGACAAGGTCTATCTCGCCACGACCAAGGAAGATGGCGTCCGCACGCTTGTCTTTCTGGATAACGGTTCTGGCGTTCCGCAGGATATGCAAGAGCGAATCTTTGATGCCCGCGTTACCTCCAAGCTCGAGAGCATGAAGATGGACCGTTGGGGCGTTCACGGTCGTGGCATGGCATTGTTTTCGATTAAGCAGAACACCGACGAGGCCCGTGTGGTCACGTCCGGCGTCGATCTTGGTTCAGCCTTCAAGGTGAGCGTTGCGGCCGACCGCCTCAGTGAGCGTGCCGATCAGTCCAGCTGGCCCCAGGCCGTCAAGGATGAGGACGGACGTTATGTCTGCGCTCGCGGTCCACATAATATTATTCGCGCTGCTTGTGAGTTTGCGCTCGAGGAGTTGCGTGGTTGCGATGTCTATCTCGGTTCTCCGTCTGAGATTGCCGCGACCCTTTATGCTCAAGCGTCAAGTCGGCTCGATACGTCTCGTCTCCTGTTCATTGATGACGAGAGCGAGCTTCCGGTTGTCGATCGTTTAGGCCTTGCTTCTGATGCCGAGGACTTTATCCGTATTTGTTCGGGTTTGGGTCTTGAGATGTCCGAGCGCACGGGCCATCGCATTTTGGCAGGGCAGATTAAGCCCGTTCGCGGTGTGACCGCGCGTCTGCTGCGCGAGCGTGATTCGTCCTCGCATGCGCCGGCTCCTGTCGATCTCGCGAAGGATCGTCGCGGGCTACGTATTGCCAAGGATGACATGGCACAGTTTTCGCGCGCTGTGGAACGCGACTTTAATGACCTTGCCACCCGGTACTATCTCAACCTTTGCGGCGACCCAAAGATCCGTGTTTCGCGTGATCGAATCACCGTGACCTTTGATCTTGCCAAAGAGGAATAGTGCCTTTACCGAGTCCACTCGGTACGATACAGTTATTGCAGTTAAAACGTACTTTTAAATGCAGGAGTTTCTTCATGGATTGCCTGAAGGTATCAAGCAAATCATCGCCCGCGTCCGTTGCCGGCGCCATCGCCGGCATGGTCAAGGATGGTGTACCCGTCAACATCCAGTGTGTCGGCGCCGGTGCCGTCAACCAGGCTATTAAGGCCGTTGCTATCGCGCGCGGTTTTTTGATTCCAACCGGTTTTGATATTTCCTGCGCGCCCGTGTTCTCCGACATCCTCATTAACGGGGAGTCGCGCACGGCCATCCGCCTTTCTATCTACGTTCACCAGATCAATCGAGCTGCTATGGATAACGTCGTCATGGATGATGTTAAGCCTGTGGCATAGCTTCTGCTTGCCTTGTTTCGCTCCCCATCGTTAGGACTTATGCACATGGACCAGCGTTCCGTACGCGATATTCTTGCCGGTAAAACCTACTTTATCCGCACCTTTGGCTGCCAGATGAATCAGCACGACTCCGAGCGTGTGAGCGGTCTGCTTGATTCGTATGGCTGCCTCATGGCGCTCGATCCCGCGCATGCCGATATCGTTGTCTTCATGACGTGCTGCGTGCGCGAGGCCGCCGATACTCGCCTGTACGGTCAGTGCAATTCCTGCAAAAGCCTGCCGCCTTCGCCTTCGGGCAAGCGCGTGGTTGCCGTTGGCGGTTGCATCGCGCAGCGCGATGGCGAGGGCCTGCTCACCAACGTCGATAACGTCAATGTCATCTTTGGCACGCATTCCATTGCACATGTGGCCGAGCTCATTGCCGAGGCGTTCCTTGATGGTAAGCGTCATATCCGCACCAATGAGCATGAGGATACGGACGCCATGAGCATGCCGTGGCATCGCGAGACCCAGTATCACGCCTGGGTGCCCATCATGACAGGCTGCAATAATTTCTGCACCTATTGCATCGTGCCGTACGTACGCGGTCGCGAAAAGAGCCGCCCCTTCGAGGAGATTGTCGACGAGGTGACCGGTCTGGTGCGCCAGGGCGTGCGTGAGATTACGCTGCTGGGCCAAAACGTTAACTCATATGGTCGCGATCTGTTTGGCAAGCCGCGTTTTGCCGATTTGCTGCGTGCCGTGGGCGATACGGGCGTGGAGCGCATCTTCTTTACGTCTTCGCATCCTAAGGACCTGCTGCCCGAGACCATCGACGCCATGGCCGAGACACCTGCCGTAATGCCGCAACTGCACCTGGCCGTCCAGTCAGGTTCGACGCGGATCCTCAAAGAGATGAATCGCCGTTATACACGCGAGGACTATCTGGGCCTGGTCGATCGCATTCGCAACCGCATGCCCGATATCGCGCTCTCGACCGACATTATCGTTGGCTTCCCGGGCGAGACTGAAGAAGACTTTGAGCAGACGCTCTCACTTGCCGAGACGGTCCGCTATGCTCAGGCCTATACCTTCATCTATTCCAAGCGCGCCGGTACCCCGGCCGCCGATATTGACGATCCTACGCCGCATGAGGTTATTCTCGAGCGTTTCAATCGCCTGGTTAAGGTTATCGAGACCACGGCACACGAGTATAACCAGGGTGAGCTTCATACTGTGGTTCCCGCGCTCATTGAGGGAACGAGTAAAAAGAACGATGCGGTCCTGCTGGGCAAGAGTCCCAAGAATCAGACCGTGCATGCGCCTATCCCCGAGGGTTACAGCATCGATCAGCTTGTTGGCAAGATCGTTGATGTTAACGTTGACGTTGCCAAGACCTGGTATTTGTCCGGTTCCGTTGTGGGCGAGCCGCGCTAATGGTTTCTCCCGGGGCAGGCCTTTCCGCCGTTGCGATCGTCGGTCCGACGGCGGTTGGTAAGAGTGATGTTGCCGACCGTTTGGCAGCTCGTCTTTCGTCCGAAGTGCTGTCGTGCGATGCGATGCAAATCTATCGCGGCATGGACATCGGTACCGCAAAGATGGTGCCCGATGAGTGTACGGCGCCGCTGCGTCTCGTCGACATTGTAGAGCCGGGTGTAGCATATTCTGCTGCGCTTTATCAGGCTGACGCTCGCGCGCATGTTGAACGTCTCCTTGGTTCGGGTTGCCTGCCGGTTTTTTGCGGAGGTACGGGGCTGTATCTCAAGGCTGCCCTTGATGAGATGGACTTTCCCTCGGGTGAACTTGAGGACGATCGCCGTGCGGCCTATCAGGAGCTTGCCGAGCGTATTGGCGAGGAAGAACTGCATGCCCTGCTTGCCGAGCGCGATCAAGAATCGGCTGCTGTTATTCATCCCCATAACGTGCGCCGTGTGATTCGTGCGCTCGAGATGCATGATGATGGTATCTCCTATGCACAGCAAAAAAGTCAGTTTAGTGTTCCGCGCGAGCATTATCATGCCCTATGGTTTGGTCTGACGCGTAATCGCGAGGTGCTCTACGAGCGCATTAATCTGCGCGTCGATCTGATGTTTGAGCAGGGTCTTGTCGATGAGGTCCGCGGTCTTATGGCCCAGGGTCTGGGAGATGCCCTGACGTCGATGCAGGCAATTGGCTATAAAGAGATCATTGATGCTTTCAATGGCGTGATGAGCATGGATGAGGCCCGCGAACTCATTAAGATGCGTTCGCGTCGTTATGCCAAGCGTCAGCTTTCGTGGTTTAAGCGCGATGACCGTATCGTGTGGTTTGATATGGATGAATGTACGATCGATGAGGTCGTTGAGGATATCCTGCATCGTATTGAGGCTGCCTAATGGCCCGTTTCCCCCTTGTTCCCACGGCACCCGAGCCCGAGCGTGCCATTTTAGTTGGTGTTGAGTGGCGCGACAATGCATGGCCGCTCGATCGCTCGCTTGATGAGCTGAAGCGTCTTGCCCACACAGCTGGTGCCCGGTGCGTGGCACGCTTGTCGCAGCGTTTGGTAAAGCCGTATCCTAAATCGTTTATCGGTTCCGGTAAGGTTGAAGAGCTGTGCGGCCTGGTGCATCGCATGGATGCCGATGTCGTTATTTTTGACGACGACCTGACCCCCTCGCAGCAATCCTATTTGGAGAAAGCCGTGGGCGAGCCGGTAAAGATTATCGATCGTACAGCACTGATCCTGGATATCTTTGGCCTGCATGCTCAGACGCGTGAGGGACGCCTGCAGGTACAGCTGGCACAGCTTCAATATTTGTTGCCTCGCCTGCGTGGCATGTGGAGCCATCTCGCCAAGGAGCAGACGCGCGGCGGCATCGGCTCACGTTTTGGTCAGGGCGAAAGTCAGCTCGAGGTCGACCGTCGCCTCATTCGTAATAAGATCGCTGCGCTTCGTCGTGAGCTCAAGCAGGTTGAACGGCGTCGCGATGTTCAATCCAAGAGTCGCATTGAGTCACCGGCGTTTCGCGTCGCGTTAGCCGGTTATACCAATGCCGGTAAATCGACGTTACTCAATCGTCTGACCGGCTCTACGGTACTTTCGCAGGACAAGCTGTTTGCTACGCTCGACCCGACGACGCGTTCGTATCGTCTGCCCGGCGGTCGCGGCATGACGATTACCGATACCGTCGGCTTTATTCAAAAGCTGCCCCATGGTCTGGTCGATGCCTTTAAATCGACGCTGTCCGAGGTTTTGGGTGCCGATCTAATTCTCAAAGTCGTAGATGCGTCTGACGAGGACTATGAGCGGCAGCTGGAGGCTGTCGACCGCGTGCTTGATGAGATCGGCGCCGGAGAGCGTTTAACGCTGACCGTATTCAATAAAATCGATCTTCTCGATAGCGTCGATCGGTTGAGTTTCCGTCGTCGCTATCCGGAGGCCGTTCTGTTCTCGGCCCAAACGGGCGAGGGGCTCGACGATCTCGTCGACCGGATTGCTCGCGAGGCAGCTGCCACCGATGTGTTGCTCTCCGCTGATATCCCGTATCGTGAGGGCGCTCTCATCACGCTGGTGCATGAGCAGGGAACCCTTCTGCATGAGGAATATCTCGAGGACGGCGTTCGCATTGTGGCGAAGTTGCCGGCTCGTATTGCACCGCGGCTCGAGCGTTATCGCACCGAGTAGACGAGCTCTAAAATGCCCAGAATGATGGGCTGATGCAGCAGATAAAAGGGGAGAGCGTGACGTCCAAGGCTGGCGAGCGCCGGCAGGGGGTTGGCGTAGGCCCAGCTAGGGACGGTCTTATCGATTCCCTGCGCTATGTGTGCGGCGAAGTATCCTGCAAGATACATAAAGATAAACGGGATGATGGGGTAGTAATCACCTGAGATAAACCAAGGGCTCGGAAATCCCAGCCACGCCAGGTAGGGGACAGGGTAGATCGTTTTGGGGATGCTCAAGGTGATTGCGAACAACATAAGGCATAGGGGCATGCCCCATCTCGCCGTTATCTTCTTAAGGACGGGATCGGTCAACGCTACGATGCCGGTGCATGCGGCCGCGATGCCGTGAGGAAAAGGCGAAGCAGTCTGGCTTGGGGCGCGAGGCGGTTCGCCCGCGCGTCCTATACAGTAATGTCCCTTGCCCAGGATTCCCACCTGGTTCCCTCCGCAAGCCAGCGCGGGCTGTACGGGCGCCGCGCCGGTCATTTCCTTTTATCCGATTGTCATATGCTCGTTGCCGAAACTTTTACTATGATAGTGGGCACTTGTGAACGTGTCAAAGCCAGGGCGGGCTGCATTGCGCCTCCTGCCTGCGTATTTGCGCCGATTGCTGCCGCAGGCGCCGTGTTTTGCCCGCTGCGCGAATGGCGGCGTAAACGGTTGCGATGAGAAACGGGAAGGGAAGGCTCGGATGATTCATATCGTTGGCGCAGGCTCGGGCGCCGCCGACCTTATCACGCTGCGCGGGGCGCGCCTTCTGCGCGCAGCCGACGTGGTCGTTTGGGCGGGAAGCCTTGTGAACCCCGAGCTGCTCGCTGAGTGCAAGGAATCCTGCATCGTCTACGACAGCGCGCACATGACCTTGGAGGAAGTGCTCGACGTGATGTGCGCGGCAGATGCGCGGGGCGAGGAAGTGGTGCGCCTGCACACGGGCGACCCGTGCCTGTACGGCGCCATCCAGGAGCAGATGGACGCGCTCGACGCGCGCGGCGTGGACTACGAGGTGGTGCCCGGCGTGTCGAGCTTTTGCGGTGCCGCGGCGGCGCTTCGCCAGGAATACACGCTGCCGGGAATCAGCCAGTCGGTCGTGATCACGCGGCTTTCCGGACGTACCCCCATGCCCGCGGGCGAGGGCATGCGCACCATGGCGGAAAGCGGCTCGACTATGGTCATCTTCCTGAGCTCGGGTATGCTCGCCGAGCTTTCTGCCGAGCTTTTGGCCGCGGGCCGCAGCTCCGACGAGCCGGCGGCGCTCGTGTACAAGGCGACCTGGCCTGAGGAGCGCGTGGTGCGCTGCACGGTGGGTACGCTCGCCGATGCGGGCGCGCGAGAGGGCATCGACCGCACGGCGCTCGTGGTGGTGGGCCGCGTGCTCGGAGCTCGCGGCGGGCTTGCGCACGACGGCGCGCAAGCGGAGTCGTACGAGCGCAGCAAGCTTTACGACCCTTCGTTTGCCACGGGGTATCGGAAGGCGAGCAGCTAGCGTGGCCTTCGAGCACTACATATATACCGGGACGACCCGCCTGCGCTGCGGCTACACCACGGGGAGCTGCGCCGCGCTCGCGGCGAAGGCGGCCTGCGAGATGCTCTTGTCACGAAAGCCCGTCGGCCGCGTGTCGATCGTCACCCCCGGCGGGCTGCCCGTCGAGGCGAACGTGGTCGACGCATGCATCGGCGAGGGGTGCGCCCAGTGCGCCGTGCGAAAGGACGCAGGCGACGATGCCGATGTGACCGACGGCGTGCTCGTGTACGCGCGCGTGGAACATGCGGGGTCGGGCATGGGCGCTGCGGGCAGCAAGGGCGTGCCCACGCGCGAATCGGAAGTTTCCGTCGATGGCGGCGTGGGCGTGGGGCGCGTGACGTTGCCCGGGCTCGAGCAGCCGGTGGGGGCGGCCGCCATCAACGCGACGCCGCGCGCGATGATCACTTCGGCGGTGCGCGAGGTGTGCGCCGCGCACGGCTTTTCTGGAAATATTGCTGTGACGATTTCGGTACCCGAGGGTGTTGCCCTTGCCGAAAAGACCTTCAACCCACACCTGGGGATAGAAGGCGGCATCTCCATCCTGGGCACGACGGGCATCGTCGAGCCGCGCAGCCTCGCTGCCTTGCGCGACAGCATCGAGCTCGAGATCCGGCAGCATGCGGCTATGGGGCGGCGCGGCGTCGTGCTCACGCCCGGCAACTACGGCGGGCAGTTCATCTCGGGGCATTTCCACCTAAACGGTGCGCCGGTGGTCTTCATCTCCAACTTTGTGGGCGATGCGATTGATTGCTGCGTTCGCGAGGGATTTACCAATGTCCTTCTTGTGGGACACATCGGCAAGCTGGTGAAGGTTGCGGGCGGCATCATGGACACCCATTCGCGTACCGCCGACTGCCGCGCGGAGATTCTGGCCGCCCACGCGGCCTTGGCCGGCGCTGGCGCGAAGACCGTGCGCGAGATCATGTCGTCGGTCACGACCACGGCGGCGCTCGAGGTAATCGAGGCCGCCGGCGTGGGGGACGCTGCGCGCGCCTCGCTCGCTGCGGCAATCGATGACAGGTTGCGCCGCCGCGCGGCGGGCGCATGCGACATCGCCGCGGTCGTGTTCGACGCCGAGCGCCGAGAGCTTTTCCGCACGTCGGGCGCCGATGCAGTTATCGGGGAATTGGGGGCTACGTATGAGTAAAGGCGTGCTGTACGGGGTGGGCACGGGGCCTGGCGACCCCGAGCTGCTCACGATCAAGGCCGTCCGCACAATCGAATTGTGTCCGGTCATCGCCGCACCGCAGACGGCGGACGGGGCCATGGTCGCGCTCGACATCGTGCGCGGCGCCGTCGACCTTACAGGCAAGACGGTGATCCCCGTGCGATTCTCGATGACGCGCGACGTCGAGCGCCGCGCGGCCGAGCATGCCTCGCTTGTTCGCGAGCTTGTCGCGCACCTGGATGCGGTCCGCGACGTCGCGCTGCTGAACCTGGGGGACCCGAGCATCTACGCCACCTTCCAGCGCATAGCGCCCGACGTGCGCGCCCGCGGGTTCGAGGCGCGCGCCATTCCCGGCGTGCCGAGCTTCTGCGCGGTCGCCGCGGCGCTCGAGCGCGACCTCACGCCCGAGATGTCGTCGCCTCTGCACATCGTGCCCGGCGGCTACGACGACGTGCGCCGCGCAATCAGCTGGCCGGGGACGAAGGTGGTCATGAAGGCGCGCCGCTCGCTTGCGGACACGAAGTGCATCCTTCGCGAGGAGGGCGCCTTCGACGGTGCCGAGCTCGTAGAGGACTGTGGGCTTCCGGGCGAGCGCGTGTACCGCTCGGTCGACGATGTGCCCGATCGGGGCAGCTACTTCTCGACGATGGTGGTGCGCTAGATGAGGGTTTCCTGCATAGCGTTCACTGAGAGGGGGTATGCGTTGGCGGAGCGCACCGCACGCGCGCTTTCCGATTGCGCGCAGACAGGTGAAGATGACCCTGGCTGGGACGTTTCCGTTTCGCGCGGGTTCGGCGAGGGGAAGGCCGACCTGCGCGCATGGACGGCGCTCGCGTGGGAAGCGTCGGACGCGCTTCTGTTCGTGGGCGCGGCGGGCATCGCCGTGCGGGCGATCGCGCCGCATGTCGCCTCGAAGGCAAACGATTCCGCGGTTGTGGCGATGGACGAGGCGGGGCGCTTTGCTGTCCCGCTTTTGTCGGGGCATTTGGGCGGTGCGAACGAGCTTGCGCAAACTGTGGCACGCGCGGCAGGGGCCA
>CABUDS010000008.1 GCA_902490405.1 uncultured Collinsella sp. | reverse complement strand
AGCGGTCGGCGGGGCCATTGTGGCCCTTGACAGTGGATTGGGTCATATGAGCGAGAGGAGGCCCTTTCCGTGGGAGACCTTGGGATCGTCCGCGGCATTGGCGCGAATTCCCGCCTCGGGGAGGCGCCACATGTGAGCCGCGAAGACCACCAGCGCGGCGGAGACCACCGTGAACTGGATTTGAGGAGCCATGTCGAGCAGCCGACCGACGATCAGGACGACGATGGCATAGCCGATAGTGCCACCCATGCGAATGCGAGAAAAGTCCAGGCCAGAGCGATCCGCGAGCTCGATGACGAGGGAGTCGCTCAGGGGCAGGAGCCCCGAGAAAAACGCCGAGAATGCAAAGGTTACGAGAAGGACCGGGACGAACGTCGACGCCAGGTAATACAGCGGAGCGAGTACCGCCGCCGCAAGGCAGAGGGCCACGATGACCGCGCGGCGGCGCCCGAGCTTGTCGGCGATCGTCGACCAGAGCGGCTGGATGGCGAGCGCACACACCGGGGTCGCCGCGAGGAGAATGCCGGTCTGGGCCGCGCTGAGGCCGAGGCTCGTGTAGTGAGCGGAGAGAAACGGCGAGTACACACCCGCGCAGACCCAGTAGAGTACGTTCGCGAAGAACAGCGAAGTCATGCTTGCGTTTGTCTTGGCGTTGTGCATCGTGCTTCTCCCTTCTTGCTCGCCGGGTGCCTGTCTGGGCTTCGAAGTGATTCACCATCTAGCGTGAAACGGAGTTGCGAGGCGTTGAAACAATGTTCTGTTGTTTCATCGTTTTCGTGCCGTTGTTTCACGGCTCATAAGATAGCAGCTCAAGCTGAGATTGCGCCGAGGAAGTACCGATTTACCGTGAACGGTAGGAAATCAGCGGTGAAACGCTATTTCACCGCTGATGAAACATTTTGCTTATTTTTCACCTCTCTTGACCTAAGATACAAAGCAAGCTAGGACCAAGGAGTAACCATGGATAAGACAGGGGATGTGCTCAGCCACATCTGCGCGGTCATGAGCAGCCTATCCCCCTCGGAGAAGGCAATCGCAACGTATGTGCTCGACCACCCGTCGGATGTCGCAACGATGACCGTCCGCGAACTCGCCGCAGAAACCGGTACGTCACCGGCGTCTGTTTCGAGATTCGCAAGGACGCTTGACTACCGAACCTATTCGGACATGCGTCTGGCGCTCGGCATATCCATCAGCAGGGCATCCGGCGAAGAAAAGGCCACGGACGGCAGGATTACTCTGGACGACGTCGAGGGCTCCATCAAGTACGTCCTGTCTCACAAGGTCAAGGAGCTCTCCCAAACCGCCTCGCTCATTGACTCCGATGACTTTTCGGCAGTCGTCAATCTGCTCCACAACGCCAACCTCGTCCTGATCGCGGGCGTCGGCAACTCGATTAACATGGGCGTAAACGCGGCGTTCAAGCTCTCGCAGGTTGGAGTCAGAGCGTTTTGCCCCAGTACCACCGAAGCCATGGTCTCCGTCGCAACCAGCCTCAAGGAGAATGACGTTCTGCTCGTCATTTCGACGTCCGGATACTCGAAGCGCCTCGTCAACATATTCGACTCTGCCGAGGATTCGAACACCCCCATCATCATGATCACAGACAACCCGGATACGCCGCTCGCGAAGCGTGCCACGCATATCATCCGAGCCATCTCGCGAGATCAGGCCATCACCGGAACCGAGATCGCCTTCTCGCACAGCTCGATCAACTTCGTCATCGAGCTGCTGTTCCTCTTCCTGACCTCTTGCTGGGATGACCCGGTAGAGTTTAACAGGATCATCTCGAAGAATCTCATGGGAGACAAGCAATACAGCTAGGACGACGCACGCCGGCGCACCGATGCCCAGACCGAAACGGGAGGACCCCTTGATAAAGCTCATCCTCGCAGACATGGATGGGACCCTGTTGCCGTTTGGCTCAAGGGTCGTATCGGAGCGCACGCACAGCGCGATTCTTTCGGCGCTCGATGCGGGCATCGCGTTCGGCCCCGCAAGCGGGCGCGACTACGCCGACCTGGCCGATGCCTTTGACGGCGACGCGCGCTGTTTCTCGACCGGCATCATGGCCAACGGAAAGAAGGTCTTCTCCAGCGGCGAACTCGTGTTCAAAAAGACGCTCTCGACGGAGGCCCTCGTCAAGCTCGATAGCGCTGTACGCCCCTACGCGGGGACGTCACTCTGGCTAGTCGCCGATGTCGATGAGACAGGCAAGCGCTGCGAGCAGTTCCTCTGCGCCGTCGAGCCTGGCGACGAATTCGCCCTGGAAGTCGTTAAGGACTCCGGAAGAGACATGGCGCTCGGAGACGTGCCCACGAACCGTGACGTCATAACCGCCGGCATCTTCGTCAACGTCAGCTCCGCCCCGACGGAAGTCGTTCGGAGTCGATGCAAGGAAGCCTGCCCAGAACTTGATTTCCCCTCGCCCGTCCCATTCTTCCTCGATGTTGTTCCGGCTGGCTGGAGCAAGGTAAACGGACTCGACGCGCTTCTCGGCAGCCTTGGGGTCACGCTGGACGAGGTCGCTTTTATCGGAGACTCGGAAAACGACGTGACGCTCCTCGAAAAGGTGCCGAACTCCTACGCAGTCGCGGGCGCGATGCCAGAGGCGAAGGCCGCGGCCCATCACCTGATCGGGAACGCAGCCGAGGACTCCGTCGCGAAGCTCATCGAACAGATTGTCCAGCAGCGAGGCTAGGGTTCCGCCAGCGTGGCA
Source organism: uncultured Collinsella sp. (assembly GCA_902490405.1). Lineage (GTDB taxonomy): Bacteria > Actinomycetota > Coriobacteriia > Coriobacteriales > Coriobacteriaceae > Collinsella. The sequence goes on along the minus strand of CABUDS010000008.1, from coordinate 67,980 downwards.
TGCGCCGCGTGCCTCGTCATCCGTTCGTGGCGCGCTACCTCGTGACGATCCAGAGCGTGGCCATCGTCGCGACGCCGATGCCTACGATGAGCGCGGCCCACAGGACGCGGACCACGGGGTTCATGTCGCCCGTCACCACCATGTCGTTCGCGTGCCAGAACCAGCTCTCGTTTCCCTTGCGCATGATGCACTCCCTTAGCCTCGATTACGCCATCTATGGCCGAGCAATCGCAGGTCACGTGCCATAGATTTGCCCTACGCCCAGCTTTCAGTTCTGTAAGGCGGCGGGAGCCTGTGCGAGGCCCCGAGTCCTGAGGCCGTTGCAATGAAAATGGGAATCAAGGGGCACGCATCAATCATATGGGTTCCTTTCGAGGGCGATGGCAAACGAAGCATCCATCATATAATGGAGCGACGCAACCAGAGAGGTCACCCATGGAATTTTATGCAAGCTGCCCCGAGGGCTTTGAATCCGCACTCGCCGACGAGCTCAAGTGGCTCGGGCTTTCGCATGTCCGCCGCCTGAAGGGCCGCGCTACGTTTGAGGGCGAGCTCGAAGAAGGCTACCGCGCCTGTCTGTGGTCGCGCCTGGCCAGCCGCGTGTTTGTGGTGCTTGGACGCTTTGAGGCGCAGGATGCCGACGAGCTGTACGATAGCGTTTACGACATCGCCTGGGAGAGCATCGTCCGCCCCGGCGCCACCATCGCCATTACCGCCCGCGGCGTGACCGAGCAGCTGCGCAACACGCGCTTCTCGGCCCTGCGCGCCAAGGACGCGCTGTGCGACCGTCTGGCCGAGACCACGGGCCGTCGCGCCGATGTCGACGCCGCCGACCCCGACGTTCACCTGTTGCTTTCACTGCGCCAGCGCCGCGCGAGCATAAGCCTGGACCTTTCGGGCGACCCACTGTTCAAACGCCTGCCGCCCGCAGCGACCCGCGCCGGCGAGGGCGCGCACGTACTGCGCCCCGACTACGCCGCCCTGGTGCTGGCGCAGGTCGGCTGGACCGCACTGTGCGAGCGCGATCTGACGGCCGACGATTACGAGAATGAAGCTCTGCCCACACTGGTCGACGCCTCGTGCGCCGGCGGCGGCCTGCTGCTGGAGGCAGTGAATATCCTAACCGACCGCGCTCCGGGCGCCGCCCGCGAGCACTGGGGCTTTGAGGGCTGGCAGTTGCACGACGCCGCCCTGTGGGAGCAGCTGCGTGCCGAGGCGCGCGAGCGCGAGACGGCGGCACGCGAGCGCCAGGCGCGCATCGTTGCCGTGGATGTTGACCCCGCCGCCCGCAAGACCGCCGAGCGCATGGTTAAATGTGCCGGCTACAAGCGCTTTGTCGATTTTTGCGCCGCTAAGTCCGCCACCGTACTGGACCATGCGGGCGCCGTTGCCGGTGCCGCCGTGGTCGCGGATACGACCGAGACACCGCTTTCGCTCATGCGCGACGCCATGACGCTCATCGGCGAGCTGCGCCGCGCGCCCGAGCTTGCCGCGGCGCCGGTCGCCGCGCTCACCCGCGACGGATTGCTGGCCCGCGCACTCCACGCCGAGCCCGAGCGCTCAATCGCCGTCATGCCCAACAACGAGGAGGCGACCGTCGAAGTCTGGCCTTCGCTCGACCACGCCGCCGCAGCGTTTGAGGCTGCGACCAGCGCGGATGCCGAAGAGCAGATCGCAGATGCCCAAGACGAAGCTGCAGCTTCCGCCATGCCCGAGCCTGCCGCCATGCTCGACCTGGGCGACGGCAAGCCGCTGCCCGTGCTCGTCCCCGAGTCCGAGCAGTTCGCCAACCGCCTGCGCAAGAATGCCCGTCTGCGCCGCAAGTGGGCCAAGCGCGAGGGCGTGAGCTGCTACCGTGTCTACGATGCCGACCTGCCCGACTACTCCGCCGCCATCGATCTGTACGAGGGTTGCCCGCAGACGCCGGGCCGCTGGCTCGTCATCGCCGAATACGCCGCGCCCAAGACCATCGACCCCGCACTGGCCCAGGCCCGTATGCTCGACATTCTGGCCATCGCGCCGCGCATCCTAGATGTTCCCGCCGAGCATGTGCACGCCAAGGCCCGCATGCGTTCGCGCGGCGGCTCGCAGTACGGCAAGCAGGGCGCCGGCAAGGGCGCATCGGGCGAACGCGCCAACATCGCGCGTCGTCGCCTGCCGCTCATCGAAGAGGGCGGCCTTACCTTTGCCGTCAACTTTGACGACTACCTGGATGTCGGTATCTTCTTGGACCACCGCGTCACCCGCAACCTGGTGCGCGAGCACGCCAAGCAGGCGCGTCGCTTCCTCAACCTGTTTGCCTACACCGGCACTGCCACCTGCTATGCGGCCGATGGCGGCGTCGAGGAGACCGTGACGGTCGACCTCTCCAACACCTATCTGGACTGGGCCGAGCGCAACATGCGCCAGAACGGCTTTGTGGGGCCTCAGCATCATTTTGTGCGCGACGACGTGCTCGCCTGGATTCGCGACCAGCGCCAGACACGCAACCGCTGGGACCTGATCTTTGTCGACCCGCCCACGTTCTCGAACTCGTCCAAGATGGGCCGCCGCACCTGGGATGTCCAGCGCGACCATGTTGAGCTGTTGGCCGGCGTGTCGCGCCTGCTCGCGCAGGGCGGCCATGCCATCTTTAGCTGCAACCTGCGCGGCTTCCGCCCCGAGACGCGCAAGCTCGCACGCGCGGGCGTGGTATTGGAGGACATTACGGCGCAAACCATCCCCGAGGACTTCGCGCGCAACCAGAAGGTGCACCACTGCTACATCGTGCGCCGTCTGCCCATCGAGGACGCCATGGCCGAAGTCGGCTTTAGCGCCGAGGAAATTGCCGAGCGCATTGAGGAACTGCGCAACCCCGAGACCCGCAAGCCCCGTGCGGCAGTACCCGCGCACGCGCAGGCCGGCAACGGCGAGTCCAACTTTGCCGGCAAACCCTCCCCCGCCGGCAAGCCCAAAAAGAAGAAGTTCTACGCCAGCAAGCCCAAGGGCAAATAACAAAGTTGCGGTGGAATACGGACTGTTTTGCCTGGAATTAAGCAAATTCAGATCGTATTTCACCGCAACTCATATTGGGATGGTGGTTGGTGATCTAGCCTTGGGTAACCAGGCGATAGCCGATACCCACGTGCGTTTGGATATAGCGCGGGTGCGCGGGGTCGGACTCGATCTTTTTGCGCAGCGTACCCATAAAGACGCGCAGGCTCGCCAGGTCGCTCTTGGTCGCCGTACCCCAGATCTCGTGCAAAATAAACTGGTGCGTCAGCACCTTGTCGGCGTTGTGCGCCAGCAGGCACAAGAGCTTGTACTCGATCGGCGTCAGGTGCAGCTCCTCGCCATCCATCGTGGCGATGCCGGCATCAAAATCGATATGCAGCTCACCGGTATCGAACGAGCCCTCGGAGGCAACGCCGCCCGTCTGTGCATACGAGAGACGCCTGAGCGTGGTGCGAATGCGCGCGAGCAGCTCCTCGACCGAAAACGGCTTGGTCAGATAGTCGTCGGCACCGGCATCGAGCGCGCGGATTTTATCCGCATCCTCGCTACGCGCCGATACCACGATAATCGGCATACCCGACCACGCGCGCACCGACTCGACCACCTTGACGCCGTCCATATCGGGCAGGCCCAGATCGAGCAGCACAATGCTCGGTGCCTGCGATGAGGCGGCGGCGATGGCGGCATGGGCGGTCTCCACGGCCATATGGCGCAAGCCGTGCGCCTCGAGCGCGGCAACGATTAAGTTGCGAACGGCGGGATCGTCCTCAACGACCAAGATAAGCGGCTTTACGGCAGAGTTCGGCACGGCGCTACTCCTTATCAAACGAAACATCGGCGACGGGAAGCTCAATCGTAAAGACCGAGCCGTGCGGGTCCGCCGCGGCAACCTCTATGCTACCGCCATGTGCCAGCGCAATGGAGCGGCAGAGCGAAAGCCCCAGGCCCACGCTGCGGTGGCTGTCGGCCAGGCCATGGTTGGCGGTGTAGAACGACTCAAAGATGCGCTCACGGTCCTCAGCTGCGATGCCCGGCCCGTCGTCAGCGACCGAACACCTCACGCGCCCGCCGTCGACGCCAATCGAGATCACGATATGCGAGCCTACTGGTGTATAGGTGATGGCATTGTTCACCAGGTTCACCACCAGCTGCACCATCAGGCGCGCATCGACGTTGACGAGCGCCGGCTCATCGCACGGCACCACCTTAAGGTCGTGCTCGCGCACGGCCGGGTTCACGTGGCGCAGCGCCTCCTCGACGATATCGTCCATGAGCTCAAGCGTGGTCGACAGGCGCATGCCGCCGCCCTCGAGCTTGGTGATGGCAAGCAGGTTCTCGACGGTGGCGTTGAGCCATTGCGCATCCGAGCGAATGGACAGGAGCAGGCCGCGGCGCGTCTGGGCGTCGAGCACGGCGGTGCCGGTCGAGCCCTGGTCGAGCAGCACATCGGCATTGCCCGAAATACTGGTGAGCGGCGTGCGCAGGTCGTGCGAGATGGAGCGCAGCAGGTTGGCGCGCAGCTGCTCATTTTTGGCAAGCACCGCCGCCTCCTCGCGCGCCTCCATGGCGCGGGCACGATCGAGTGCCAACTCACCTTCGCTCACGATGGCATCGGCCAGCGTCCGCTCCTCGGGCGTCAGAGCATCGGACTCGGCGACAATGGCGAGTACCCCCACCACCGAGACGGGATCGCCCGCGCGTACCATGGTGTCGCCCGAGCGCACCGTCAGGTATATACCGTAGAACGCCGAGCCGCCGAAGGTGGCATCGAGCGGCGTTCCCACATAGGCGGACGCCGAGAGCCGCGGCGGCATCTGCGGCGCCAGTTCATGCACCGGCGCGACATCGCCCACGGCCGTGTATGTCGCACGCGGCAGCAGGTCATCGCCCTCGACGTCGGCGCTGTACCACACGACAGGACAGCCCGAAAGACGCGCCAGCTGCGTTGCCATAGCATGGACAATCTGCTGCTGATCGGCGCAGCGCTGCAGCATGCGGTTGGTCTCGAGCACCATCTGCGTGCGGCGGTCGCTGGCGGCGGCCTGCGCCAAGGCGCGGCGCAGGGCCAACGCGATCGAGCTCGATACGAGCGAGACCGCAAACATAATGAAGAACATGCCGGGATAGGCGCGGTCGATAAACGACAGCGCGTAGCGCGGGTCGACAAACAAGAAGTTGTAGAGCGCCACGGCGGCAGCCGAGCTCAGCAGGCAGTACAGGCGGCTCCAGGTAAAGAAAGCGCACAGCTGCACGGCGAACACATAGACGATCATGATGCTCGGCGCGAGCCCCGGATGGTCGAGCAGCGCGCCCACAATCGTCGCCGCGGCTAGCAGCCCCGCCGATACGCAGGCGTCATACAGAGGGCTGCGACGCGTCAGCGTTGTACGCCGCCACCAAAAGTTCTCGGCAATATCGCCGTCCGCACGGACGTCCATCAGCGCCCCGCCCCTCTCTCAAAAACAAAAACCACCACAAAGGGGACTGGCACCTTTGCGGTGATGGCCTCCTTGTGGTGGTTTCAAGTGTATAGCCTTTGCAGCCTGCGGTCGTTAGACAAACAGCACGTGCGCGAGCAGGGCGCACACGCACACCGCTCCAAATACCAATGCCACGATCGAAATCACGCGATCGACCATGTCCATGTTGGCCCGATTCGTAAAGAACCGATCTTCGGCGGCGTCGACGCGCGCCTCACGGACGTCAAGTGTCCTTGCATCCATGTTTACCTCCCCGGCTTTAGTTTTGCTCATCGATAACCAACTCCGTGTAGTCTCCGTCGGCTACGGGCGCTCGTTGGGGGCAAGGCGCTGCATCTTGCTCACGGCCTTAAACTTGGTGAACAGCGGCACGTACTCAAAGCTCACGTTGGAGTTCTCCAGGCCGTACCAGCGCGCGGGCGTGCCGGCGGCGCGGCGGATGATGTACTTGAGCGTGATGGCCGTGCGCTCGCTCGGCTCCACGTCGCTTTCGGGCGCCAGCAGCTTGCGGATCATGACGAACTTGAACGTGCCAATGTTGCCCGGATCCTTATAGACCGAGTAGTCGTGCGTCTGCGACGGCAGCTCGCCGGTAGCAGCCAGGTCCTGAACAACTTGGCGCAGGTAGGCGTTGACGCGTTGGTTAATCTTGTAGCCCAGGTACAGATGCACGCGGAAAACATAGTCGGTGCCGAACGTCTCGACCGAATAGGCAAAGGTATGCGGCTCGTCCATGGTCTCGACGTTCACGAACCACCAGGCGCGAGCGCGCTTGGGATGCTTGTCCAAGATCGAGTAGACGATATCACGGTCGATGTAGTCGGTATGGGTGTCCTTGGTCAGGTACACGATGTTGTCGCTCATGCGCTCGTAACGGTCGTCGTCGCGCAGGCGCTTGAGCTGCGGCAGATAGCTGCGCAGCGGCAGCAGCGTAAACTGGCGCTGTTCGACCGCCGTGCCGTTGTACCAGCACACCATAATGCCCATGATGAGTGCAGCCATGAGGATGGTGAAGTAGCCGCCGTGGAAGAACTTGGTGAGCGAGCTCACGAAGAAGAAGCCTTCGAGCAAAAGGAAGAAGGCCGCGAAGATCCACGGAGCAACCTTGAGCTTGCGCTCCTCGTGCAGGTAGAAGAAGAGCAGCAGCGTGGTGCACATCATAGTCAGCGTAATGGCAAGGCCGTAAGCGGCCTCCATGTGTGCCGAGTTCTGGAACAGCAGCACCACGATGACGCAGCCCACGAGCATGACGTTGTTGACCATGGGGATGTAGAGCTGGCCTTTGGTCTCGGCAGGGTAGAAGACCTGCATGTGCGGCATGAGGTCCAGGCGACTGGCCTCGGACACCAGCGAGAACGCGCCGGTAATGAGCGCCTGCGAGGCAATGATGGCCGCGATGGTTGAAAGGCCGACGGCAAACGGACGCAGGCCCGGGGCGAGCATCTGGTAGAACGGGTTAAGGTCGGCAATGCCCATGAGCTCGGGGTTGGCAGCGTTGTTCATAAGCCAAGCGCCCTGGCCCATATAGGACAGCAGCAAGCAGCACTTAACGAACGGCCAGGTGGCGTAAATGTTGCCGCGACCCACATGGCCCATGTCGGAGTAGAGCGCCTCGGCACCGGTGGTGGCGAGGAAGCAGCTGCCCAGAATCATGATGCCCGCGTGGTTGTTGGGGCTCAGCAAAAAGGCGATGCCGCGCACCGGGTTGAGGCACAGCAGCACGGCGGGGTGCTGGGAGACAAAGAACAGACCCGTGCCGCCCAGGAACAGGAACCACAGCGTCATGATGGGGCCAAAGGCGTGACCGATCTTGGCCGTGCCGATGCGCTGCACCAAGAAGAGCGCAATGATGATGGCGAGCGTGATGGCGACAACGCGGCCCTGGTCATCCCCGAGCACGGCGTGAACCGCAGGGATGGTGCGCAGGCCCTCGATGGCCGTGGTAACGGTAACAGCCGGCGTCAGGATGCCGTCGGCGAGCAGCGCGGCGCCACCCAGCATGGCGGGGATGATAAGCCACTTGCCGCAACGCTTGACCAGGCTGTACAGGGCAAAGATACCGCCCTCGCCGTGGTTGTCGGCGCGCAGCGAGATCAGCACGTACTTGACGGTCGTCAGCAGCGTGACCGTCCACACGACAAGAGAGAGCGCGCCGAGCACGAACTCCTCCGTCACGCTTCCGATGCCGCCGTTGCCGGCAACGAGCGCCTTGGTTACATACATAGGGCTGGTGCCGATGTCGCCGTACACCACGCCCAGCGTGACGAGCATCGCCGAGATGCTCACAGGAATCGCAGCGTGCGAGGCTGCCTCCTTGGCCTTTTGTTCCATAAGCCGGTTTCCTCCCAACTTTAATGTTCGAAGGGATTATAGGCAATCGGCCCATGTTTTAATGCACTGTTTTCCCAGCTAGATAAACATTTATACGGCCTTTATGCCATCGCGCGATATGGAATGTGGCAAAGGGACTGTCCCTTTGCCACATTCGTCATTTTCCGAGCCAGTTTTTGAACCACCACTCCATGGAGCGACTCATCTCGGCCATAAAGGGACTGGTGTGTTTGCGGGTGTAGATATCCACCACGCGCTCCCCCACCTCGCGGGCATGCGGGCGAAACATCGCGTCCATCTCGGCCACCTGCGCGTCCATGGCCGCGGCATCCGCGCGGCAGTAGCGCTCCTCGTGCACCAGGTTCACCACGGGGTGCGCGATTGCCGGGCGCTCCTTACGGGGCGTGCCGATGATGAGCATCGACAGCGGCATGGTATAGGGCGGCAGATCGAGCAGCTCGGCAACTTCCTCGGCATTCTCGACGATATCACCGATGTAGCAGCTCCCCAGCCCCAGGGCCTCGGCGGCAACCACGGCGTTTTGTGCAGCGATCACGGCGTCCTGGGCCGCGATGGCAAAGTCGCCCAAACCCGGCGCGCGGCGGGGCGCCTTGCCCGTGCGCTCGACAAACTCGGGCTCAAAGCAGCCCACGTGCTCAAACAGATCGATCCACTTGGCATAATCGACCACAAATATAAGTGCCCAGGGCGCCTTGGCGATCATGGGCTGGTGATCGCACAGGTCGGCCAGACGGTCCAGCGTAGCCTGCTCGCGAATGCTCACAATGGAATACATCATCATGGCGCCTGCCGATGGCGCGCGACTCGCCGCATGCAAAATCGCCGCCCGCTGCTCGTCGGTCACCGCTACGGGACGGTCACTGTCATCGCGCGCGAAGGCGCGCGTAGACGAACGGTGCTCCAAAATGTCCAGCACCGTGTTGCCCGTAGTCTCGACCGGATAGCCGCCCGCGTCCATGCCGGCACCCACGTCGCCCGCACTCGTCATACAAACCCGCTCGTTCATCGCCTCATCCTCGCCATTTCTTTAAGAAGCCTTTACGTTTCCGTGTAATTCCCGTCCATTATCGCGCAGGTCGCCACTACATTGCGCCACACCGCCACACGCGCGCGTTAATATGGCTGGTTGTTGTGCGCAGCCACCAATTGCTGCGCATATCTTGGTAACAATCGGGTAAATCCCCGCTTTCGTAGGTTTTAGTTTGTGAGGAGTCTCAGCATGTTCGCTGCCGCCATCTCGCTCGTCGGTCTTGCGGCGACCGTCTACCTTGTCTTGCGCGAGGCCAAGGCCGTTTGCGCAAAGTCGGGCACCGTTGCCAAAAGCGCTCTTGGGTGGAGCGTCGCCTTTGGCCTGTTCCAGCTCTTTTTGACTGTCTGGGGCGCTATTGGTCTCGTCGCGCAAAACGAGCCGCTCGCCTTTGTGATGCTCATCCTGACCAACGCCATCCTCACCGGCTGCGCTTGGGCCAGCATCGCCCGCGACCGCATCGCCCCGCGCGTCTTTGCGTTCGCCTCGGCCGACGCTCCCGCCCCCACTGGCAAGCTCGCCCGCCTGCGCGGCGCCTTTGTGGGCAAACCGCTCGTCGCCGCCGTCCTGTGCCTGCTGCTCGCCGGCGTCTTTGCGCTGCTGGGCATGGAGGTCTCGTCCAACCACGACTTTACCTGGGTCTACCCCCTGTGCATCCTGCTCGAGTGGGCCATCATCACCGTGCTCATGACCGGCCTGTTCTTCCTATTCCAGCGCCACGGCGCAGCTCCCGCGGTCCTGGCCTTTGCCCTCTTTGTCCTGGGCATTGCCGAGTTCTTCGTCATCACGTTTAAATCCATGCCCATCCAGCCGGGCGACCTTTCGGCCATCTCCACCGCCGCCGCGGTCGCCGGCAACGGCTACACCTTCTCGATCTCGCTGTTCTGCGTGCTGTCCATGGGCTTTACCGCCATCGCCATGCTGCTGTGCGAGTACGCCGGCCTGGTGGCACCGCACCGTCAGAAGGGCGCCGCCAACGCCAAGCGCATGCTGCTCACCAACCTGCTCTTGGCAGTGCTATGCCTGGGCGGTGTGACCGCGCATGTCACGCTCATCGACTACTACAACACTCTCGGCATCACCGTCTACACCTGGCGTCCGCTCGAGAGCTACTGGCGCGAGGGCTACCTGCCTGCCTTTATTAGTGCGGCGCAGTCCATCAAGCCGCCCAAACCCGCCGACTACTCCGTCGACGATGCCAAGGCCACGCTCAAAAAGTACGCCAAGGCCTACGACAAGTCCGACGCGGCCAAGAGCGACGAGCGCGCCGCCGCAAAGGAGCAATTCGACAGCGAGAAGCCCACGGTCATCGCCATCATGAACGAGACCTTCTCGGACCTGTCCATCTACCAGAACATGCGCGCCGGCTACGAGGGCCCGCAGTACTTTAAGAACCTGTCCAACTGCCTCAGCCGCGGCAAGCTCTATGTGAGCGCCTACGGCGGCGGTACCGCCAATACCGAGTTTGAGTTTATGACCGGCAACTCCATGGCCAACCTGGGCTCGGGCGTGTACCCCTACACCATCTACAACATGGAAACGACTGGAAACCTGGCAGAGCAGTTCAAATCGCTCGGCTATTCCACCACGGCCATGCACCCCAACCACGCCACCAACTGGAACCGCGAGAACGTCTATAAGGACTTTGGCTTTGACCAGTTCCTGTCCATCAACGATTTCCAGGGCGCCGATACCCTGCGCGGCATGGTGACCGACCAGGCTACCTACGACAAGATTCTGGAGCTGCTCGACCAGAACGCCGACCCCCAGTTCATCTTCGATGTGACCATGCAGAACCACTCGGGCTACGACACGGGCCTGCTGCCGGCAGATAAGCAGATGCACCTCAACATCGACACGACCGATCTGGACGCCAAGACCGTCGAGGACGGCACGCTGTCCGATGTCGACGAGTACGTCTCGTGCATCGAGCAGTCCGACCAGGCGCTTCGCTACTTCCTCAACGCCCTGAGCAAGCTCGACCGTAAGGTAGTCGTGGTGTTCTGGGGCGACCACCAGCCGTTCTTCCCGTCCAAGTTCAACGATAAGTGGTTTACCGGCGAGGACGACGCCACCCACCAAGAGCGCTTGTGGCAGACCGACTACATCATCTGGGCCAACTACGACGTTGCCGGTTGCGACCAGACGAGTGAGACAGACGACCTGTCCACCAACTACCTGTCCACCCAGCTCATGCAGCTGATCGGCGCACCGCTGACCGACTACCAGAAGGCGCATATGACGCTGCGCGAGTCGCTGCCCGCCATCAACTCCGTGGGCTACGAGGACGCCAGCCTGCGCTGGGCGCTTTCCTCCAACGTCACCGGTGACGACGCCGCTGCCGCAGCCGCCACCAAGGCGCGCGAGGATTACGCCAAGATGCAGTACTACGAGATGTTCCGCGACGGCAAGAACGTCTATACGGAGCACTTCCAGACCGAGGCCAACGAGACCGACCCCAACCTAGCGCCGGGCACGACCAAGATCAAGTAGCGACTAGCTGCGAGTTCATAACTGAAACGCCTGTCCGGGCGGAGGCATATAAGGTTCCCTGCTCGGACAGACGCCATGTTGTTGGAGCGCGGCTTGTCATAGGGGTATCCGCTGAACATATATAAGTCGAAGGCCACGTCTTGTGGCCTTTTTTGCATCCGGAAACCGTGTCCCAGAATTCACGTCCGGAATGGGATGCAGTTTCCGCTTGTGGCTCCGTTGGGAAACTGCATCCCACTCCAAAGGCAAATTCTGGGACGCACTTTCCGAATCCCCATCCATCCGGAAAGTCCGTCCCGCTCTGAATACATCCAGCGAACGCATGCGAGCGTGTCGTCCAGGACGGTCTCGTCATCGGGGTGATGGAAAATGTCACCCCCAAACGCTTGCCACGGTTGCGCCCACAAGTGTCAAGAAAAAAGCCTCGAGAATTTCGAGGCTTTCACGTTTGTACGATTGAACGCGCGGCACCGCGAGCGGCGGCCTACTCGCCCAGCACGGCCTTTTTGGCGGCTGCAGCCATGTTGTCCAGATCTTCCTTGGTGGGATGGTCCTTCGCGGCAACCCAGTTGTCGAGCAGCATCTTAAATCGGGCGTTGTCGGGATCTTGCTCGAGCATGGCCTCGTAGCGCTGTTTGACCGCAGGGCCCATCTTACCCTGACACATCGCCCAGCCCGCAAGCTCGGCATCCACGGCCAAATTGGAAGTTACGCGGTCGATAATCTGCTGATAATAGCTCTGGTCGGCCCCAAAGCCGCAGGTGCCAAACAGGAAGACGCGCTTACCGTGCAAGGCGGAGAGCAACGCCGCGACCGAAGGCGTGCACGCGCCCTTGTCGCACCAAAAACCGACGAGCACCGTGTCGGCCGCGCAGGCGCCCTGCGCCTCGAGCGCAACCTGATCTGCGTCCGCATCGTCGCTCAACGCCGCGGCATGGACAAACTCAACGCCCGCAGCCTGCAGAGCGCGCTTGATCGCACCCGAAACCATCCTGGTATTACCGCTCTTGCTGTTAACCACCAAAGAGCACGTCATAGTCACGTTGCCTCGTTTCCCCCAAAACTAAAGCCACTAATGCAATTTATTAGATGAATATCTTAGTACTAACGTGACAGATGTAAACCACCGTCTGTCGATTGGCGACGCAGACGACATCTTTGGACAGATTTCGAACAGTATGTACTTCGGATTGAAACCGCCGCAGAACGTTTCACGAATGGCCGAAAAACTGTTTCACAAAACGCCGTCAAATTGTTTCATATAATATCGTCAATTTGTTTCACGAAATACCGTCAAATTGTGTCATGGTTTTTCGTCAAAATGTTTTACGCGCTGGTAAGATGCTATAAAACGAGATGTTTCTTTGAATGGCGGGAAGTACGATGACTAGGTATATGAGTAGATGTATCGATCGCTCAATCGAACGCGATCTTGGCATTTTTGGTGCCGTGCTCATTCAGGGACCGAAGTGGTGCGGAAAGACGACTACGGCCCAGCGATTCGCTGAATCATCGCTGTCTCTCTCCGACCCTGCCGGAGACTTTGCCGCACTGCAGCTTGCCAGGATCGATCCAGCTCAAGCAATAGTCGGCGCAACGCCGAGACTCATCGATGAGTGGCAGGAAGAGCCAAAACTGTGGGACGCGATACGTTTCGAATGCGATCGTCGGACCGGTGAGCCAGGGCAGTTTTTGCTTACGGGGTCAGCAACACCAAACGACGCCGACCAACCGATGCACAGCGGCATCGGGCGCATATCACGCTTGCGCATGGAAACAATGACTCTGGCCGAACTCGGGGTTTCCTCAGGGGCGGTCTCGCTCGAATCGCTGCTTAACGGATGCCCCATCAAAGCGGCACTTGGATCCATCAACGGCATCGCCGATATTGCCGATTTGCTATGTCGTGGTGGTTGGCCTCAGGCGGTTGGCAAGACGACTGCCGATGCAATGCGTATATCCGCTGCCTACATCGACGGTGTCTGCGAATCGGATGTTTCGAGGGTTGACGGCGTGAAGCGTGACCCGGAGAAAGTCAGAGCTCTTCTGTCTTCGCTTGCGCGCAACGAATCCACTCTTGCCGGCGAAAAGTCTCTTGAGAAAGACCTCGGCGGTGATGTATCGAGAAGTACGCTGCGGCGCTATACGGATGCCTTGCGCAGAATACACATCATCGATGATATCCCGGCCTGGCATCCGGCGCTCAGGTCTCCGGTAAAGCTGCGGCAAAGTGCGAAAAGGCACCTCGCCGACCCTTCGCTTGCCGTCGCACTGCTCGGAGCAAATCCGGAGTCATTGGCATCCGACCCGAAGACGCTGGGACTGCTCTTCGAATCCCTCGTCCTGCACGACCTTAAGGTCTATGCAGCCGCAAATGACTCATCGGTGTCCCACTACCATGACGCCGACGATCTCGAGGTCGATGCCGTTATACATAGGCGCGATGGAACTTGGATTGCCGTGGAAGTAAAACTCGGAAGTCCGCAGATCCCCGAGGCATCTGCAAACCTGCTTCGGCTCGAGCGCAAACTTGTCGAGCGCGGCGAGAGACCACCCGCGGCCAAGCTCATCGTCATCGGGTTCGGCATGCCGGCCCATACAACGCCCGAGGGCATTATCGTTGCCCCCGTTGACGCACTCGCGCCCTAGCGCTGCGTTACATGCCCCACGGGCTTGCTTACTGGGCAAACTGGCTGCGGTAGAGTTCGGCATAGAAGCCGTCTGCCTCCAGCAGCTCGTCGTGTGTGCCGCGCTCGATAATCTGGCCGTCGCGCATCACCAGAATGCAGTCGGCGTTGCGGATGGTGCTCAGGCGGTGTGCCACGACAAAGCTTGTGCGACCGGCCATGAGCTCGTCGAATGCCGCCTGCACCTGCAGCTCGGTACGCGTATCGATGCTCGACGTCGCCTCGTCCAGCAGCAGAATCGCCGGATCGGTGAGCATGACGCGCGCGATGCACAGCAGCTGTTTTTGACCCTGGCTAAACGTGCCGCCGTCCTCGCCAATCACCGTATCGTAGCCGCCTGGCAGCTGCACGATAAACTTATGCGCATGCGCGCGCTTGGCCGCCTCGATAACCTGCTCGCGCGTGGCATCTGGGCAACCGTAAGCGATGTTTTCCGCCACCGTGCCCTCGAACAGCCAAGTGTCCTGCAGCACCATGCCAAAGGCGCGGCGCAGGCTCGAGCGCGTGTAGTCGCGCGACGAACGCCCGTCTACCGAGATGCGGCCGGCATCGATATCGTAAAAACGCAGCAGCAGGTTGATGAGCGTCGTCTTGCCGCAGCCCGTGGGACCGACCAGGGCAAAGCGCATGCCGGGCTTGGCCTCGATGCAGATATCCTGCAGCAGCTTGCGGTCGGGCACATAGCTAAAGTCCACATGCTCAAAGGCCACCTCGCCCTGCGGGGCGGCAAGCTCCACGGCATCTGGCGCATCGGGCTCTTGCTCGCTGGCGTCGAGCAGCGCAAACATACGACGCGCCGAGGCATACGCCGTCTGGATTTGCGTAATGACGTTGGTGACCTCGTTGAACGGCTTAGTGTACTGGTTGGCATAGGACAGGAAGATCTGCACGCCGCCCACCGTGAGCGCCGCGGGCACGCCCGTGATCACGCCCACGCAGCCGATGACGGCAACCACGGCGTAGATGATGTTATTGATAAAGCGCGTACCGGGGTTGGAAAGCGAGCCCATAAACTGCGCGCGCTCGCCTGCCGCATAAAGCTCGGCGTTGAGGGCGTCGAAGCGCTGCTGAGCGCTCGGGCCGTAGGCAAACGCGTCCACGAGCTTTTGCTCGCCCACATACTCCTCGATATGGCCGCCGAGCTGGCCCTGGATGCGCTGTTGGGCCGCAAAGCTCTTATTTGAGAGCTTTGCGATGGCGCCGGCCGCAAAGATGGAAAGCGGCGTGACGAGCACCACCACGAGCGTCATGGTCAGGTTGATGGAGAGCATAAACGCGAGCGTGCCCACAATGGTGATAACGCCGGTAAAGAGCTGCGTGAAGCCCTGCAGCAGACCATCGCCCACCTGGTCGACGTCGTTGACTACGCGGCTCATAAGGTCGCCATGGGCATGGCTGTCGATAAAGCTGAGCGGCATGCGGCTGAGCTTGTCGCTCGCCTCCACGCGCATGTCGCGCACTGTCTCGTAGGACAGGCGGTTGACGCAGTAGCCCTGCAGCCACTGGAAGGCCGCCGCGCCCACCACGACAATCGCAAGCTTGGTGACGAGCGGCAGCAGCGCGTCAAAGTCCACCTGCCCGGCGGCAACGATGAGGTCGATGCCCTCGCCGATGAGGATGGGCGTATAGAGTTGTAAGATCACCGAGATGGCAGCGCTCACAAACGACGCCGTAAACGAAATGCGATGCGGGCGAACGTAGCCCAGCAGGCGGCGAGTTACCGCGCCCACGGGGTAGCGCTCGGGGTCGCCGGGCTGACGCGGGCCGTCACCCAAGTCGTTGAGGTTATCGTTGCCGGACACGTTGGCCGTCATCGTGGCGACCGAACCGGAAGAAGTATACGGATTCATTTAGCAGCCCTCCTTTGCGCAAGTGGATGCGGAGGCCGTCGGGCCGGATGCGGCGCCTGGGGCGGGCGCAGGACTTGGAGTGGACGCGGGCGTCGCGCTCCCCTGCTGACCCTCGAGCTCCTCGCGGCGCAGCTGCGACTGGCAAATCTCGCGGTAGAGCTGGCAGCTTGCGTACAGCTCGTCATGCGTGCCCAGACCCGCAACCGAGCCGTGGTCGAGTACGCAGATCATGTCGGCATCGCGCACGGTCGAGACGCGCTGGCTCACGATGACAGTCGTGAGCGACAGACCGCCCTCGGCGGCACCGCGACCGCTGCGCTCGCGAATGGCATGGCGAAGCGCCGCGTCGGTCTTAAAGTCAAGTGCCGAGGCGGAGTCGTCCATGATCAGGACCTGTGGCGAGTCCACTAGGGCGCGCGCGATGGTCAGACGCTGGCGCTGGCCACCGCTAAAGTTCTTGCCGCCCGCCTCGACCGGGGCGTCGAGCCCCTGCGGCTTGTTGCGCACGAACTCGCTCGCCTGCGCCATATCAAGCGCTGCCCAGAGCTCCTCGTCGGTCGCCGTCTCGTCACGCCAGGTCAGGTTGCTGCGGATGGTGCCGCTCACCAGCGACGCGCGCTGCGGAACAGTCGCGACCACACGGCGCAACTGGTCGAGCGGCCAGGTGCGCACGTCGGCGCCCATCACGCTCACGCTGCCGGTACTCGCATCGTATAGGCGCGGAATAAGCGAGACGAGCGTGGACTTGCCGCTGCCCGTGCCGCCGATAATGCCGAGCGTTTTGCCCAGCGGCAGCTCCAGGGTCACATCGCTCACGGCATTTGCCGCGCCCGCGCCAAACGAAAAACTCGCATGGTCAAAGCTCAGCGCAGAGACCGGAGCAGCATTGCCCGTCACGCCCGGCTTGGGCAGCGCGACCGGCTGGTTGCCCTCGTCGGTGATGCTCGGCACGCAATTGAGCACCTCGTTGATACGCGACGCACTGGCGCTCGCCTTGGTAAAGACCACAACCAGGTTGGCGACGTACACGATGGAGGTCAGGGTCTGCGTCATGTAGTTCACAAACGCCATGACCTGACCCTGCGTGAGCTCACCCACGTTGACCTGGATGCCACCCACCCACAGGATGGCGCACACGCCCAGGTTCATCACCAAAAACGTGACGGGATTAAGGATCGACGAGAGCTTACCCACCGCGATGGCAGTATTGGCCTGGTCATCGGCAGCTTGGGCAAAGCGCTCGCGCTCGTGGTCCTCGCGCACGAAGGCGCGAACCACGCGAGCGCCTGAAAGGCCTTCGCGGCAGATAAGCGCGATGCGGTCGAGCTTTGCCTGCAGCTGCTTGTAGTACGGGATGCAGCGCGCCATGACAAACCAAAACACCAGGCCGATAGCGGGCGTGCAGATCAAAAAGATGATGCCGAGCTTAAGGTCGATGGCAAGGGCCGCGCACATGGAGCCCACCGCCAAGAAGGGCCAGCGGATGAGCATGCGCACGCCCAGCGCC
Source organism: uncultured Collinsella sp. (assembly GCA_902490405.1). Lineage (GTDB taxonomy): Bacteria > Actinomycetota > Coriobacteriia > Coriobacteriales > Coriobacteriaceae > Collinsella. The sequence goes on along the minus strand of CABUDS010000008.1, from coordinate 50,590 downwards.
ACGGCGAGCTGAACCTGGTTGACGTCGTTGGTAATGCGCGTGATGAGCGACGGCGTGCCGAAGCGGTCGAGTTCGGCATAGCTCAGCTTGTTGATGTGCTGGTAGAGCGCACCACGGATATCGGTACCCATGCCCTGCGAGGTGAGCGCGGCCATCTTTTGGCAGACAAGCGTAAACGAGATGCCGATCACGGCCATGGCGCCAAGCACCATACCGTAGTGGACGACGGCGTTCACGTCGTGTGCGCCGATACCCTTATCAATCATCTGGGCAATCACCAGCGGCGTCAGCAGGTCAAAGATCACTTCGATCAGCTTGCACGCAGGACCAATCACCATATAGCGGCGAAACTTACCGCCAAAACGCCTGAGCAGCTCAATCATGTATAGGCGCTCCCTATCATCATCCACATTCAATTCGAACCATGATAGTACCGCCACCCCAAAAGAAGCGTAAACAACTCGTCATTTCTAACGGGATTCAGTTTTCAGAGGGGTATACGCGCACACCCGATCAATGGCGGGCAAACTGCCTGATATACTTACATTAGTGCTACCAAGTTAGTCGCCGACCCTTGAAATGAGGTGCCGAGATGAACGACATTCTCGCAAGAAGAGCAAGACGAGCAACCTTGGGCATCGCCCTTTCCGCGGCACTCGCCGCGGGAATCGCCCCCGCAACGGCGATAGCGGCGGAAACCAGTTCCCCCATCAATGCAGTTGCCTTGCATACGGAAGATGCGGCCGCCGCAAAAGAAAAAGCGTATGCAGCCATGCAGGAAGCGCTCAAAAACCTCGAGGCCGCAAAAGACGCCGCAAGCCTCGAGAAACTTGTGGAAATCGATACTAAAATTGCCATTTTTCAAGAGAACTACGACACTAATTTGGCGCAAGCCGCCATATATAAGGAATCCCTTCCTACCATACAAGCGAACGTCGATGCAGCTCAAGCCGAATGCGATAAGGCCCACAACCGGACAAGAGCCCTTGAGGCAGAATTTAATAAAATCGACTACACGACTCCTGCCGAAACTATTCGGCAGTTGCAAGAGGCGATCACAGAGGCAATAATGCAAGAAAATTTCTGTGAAGATAAGCTTGAGCACTGCCGAATGCGCCTCGAAAGTCATAAAAGCCTGATTTATTTCTTTGAAAGCGAAGTAGAGTTTAATAAAACCCATCTCGACGGAGAAACAGCCAAGCGGGATGCGCTCCTCGACGATTTGAAAAGAGCGCAAATAGCCTATGACGATGCCTGCAAGGCATACGAAGAGGCAAAGGCCGCGGCAGACAAGGCCACCTCGCCCGAGATAACGAAACCCGCCGAGACGACAAAACCCTCCAGCTCAGCGCAACCGGCCGAGACGGCGCAGCCCGCCAGCTCGCCCGCGACCGGCAAAGACGCTCCATCGAGCTCCACCAAGCAAGCAGATACGACCGCCGGCAAGCTCGCAAACACGGGCGACACAGCACCGAGCGCAATCGCACTCGCAGGAATCGCCGCCGCAGGCCTCGGAATAACCGCCACAGCCACACGCCGCATCAAGAACTCAAAATAGTTGCCAGCGGTTATTGTCTTCGCCAATCCACAAGCCCAGAGACAAAAAGAGGCCCGTTTCCCCAACCCAGAGAAACGGGCCTCTTTACTTGTAAAAACAAATGGTAATGCCACTGTCTCTTGAAGCACATCGCCACCGCGCTCCAAACAACGCCAACGAGCAGCATTCCTTAAGGGATAGATTTAATTAGGCTAACGCGCCTTTACGGGTGATTTTTGGACGAAGTGGTCCCGGTGCCGGCGGGCTGTTTGGTAGTCGAGCGATCCCGCAGGCAAAGCCGAGGACCAGCGAGGCACCAAACAGCCCGCCGGCACCGGGACCGCATCGCGGCACCAAAAAACGCCTGCGCACTCGATGGATTCGGATGCCCGACAGAGGCTCCTTATGGCTGCTTCCTTCCGGACCTGACCAGATTCGGAACATGTCGTCATCCGAACCCATCGAACGCGCTAGGCGCTCGGTATATCTTACCTGCTCCCGCCCGATGGGGCAAGATAGCTAATTTGGAACGGGGCTTTTTGACTACTCGGGCGATCAGATCGACAAGTGGCCAAAATAGCCCCGTTCCAAAAAGACTGGTCTGACGCTGCGCCACGAAAAGGGCCTATCTACTACGTTTTGGTCGCAGGGGTCAACCATAGCGTGCTTTTTCGAAAAGCGGCAAGCTCTCTACCTGCTGTTTTTATTTCCCAAATTCCGGGATGGTCGAGGGCACCCGGTTAAACGTAGTAGATGGTCGCCTTTCGTGGCAGGCGGTCCGGCTCGAGACCCAAGGCAGCCAACCTCGAATGGCCATTCTCGAAGTTGCGGTGGAATACGGACTGAATTGGCCCCTTAAAGGCAAAAACACTCCGTATTTCACCGCAACTTATCGAGGGGATGGGTTTTAGATACGGCCAAGGTCGTAGGATCGAGCGGCCGCTTCGCCGGCGCAGATGAGGTTAGTTGTGGCTTCCTGGGGATTGAGCGCCAGCTCAAGGCCCATGGGCTTGCGGCAGATCGGAAGCACCAAGTCAATGCCCTGCTCATACACCGCATCCAGGTTGGCGGCGCGACCACCCACGACGGCGGCTACCGGCTTGCCATATCGCTTCGCACGGCGCGCCACGCCCACCGGTGCCTTACCGGCGGCAGATTGCTCGTCCATATTGCCCTCGCCTGTAATGACCAGGTCGACATCGCGCACGCGCTCGTCAAACCCCACGAGGTCAAGCACGGTTTCTACGCCTGAGCGCAACTCGGCGCCGAGCGCCAACAGTGCGGCACCCAGACCACCGGCGGCACCAGCGCCGGGCACGCCGAGCACCGAGCCAAATGTCCGTGCACCCTCGGGCACACGCAACAGCTCCTGGGCTCGCGCCTCGGCAATTGCCGCATCAAGCAGGCGGCCGTAGCCGACCATCCAACCGTCGTGCCTGCGCAGCGCCTCGGTATCATCCGCCGGCAGACCCTTCTGTCCGCCGAACACCGCAAGCGCACCGCGACGCCCTACGAGCGGATTCTCGACATCCGAAAGCACAACGATACGAGCGCCGCGCAGCACCTCAAGCGCCGGTGTCAAATCAACGTTCGCCACCTGCTCAAGCCCCGCGAGACCGGGGGCGATATCGCAGCCCTGATCATCGACCACACGCGCGCCCAGCGCCTGCAGCATACCGGCACCGCCATCGTTGGTGGCACTGCCGCCCAGACCAATATAGATAGCCTTTGCCCCGGCACGGACCGCGCGAAGCATCAGCTCGCCCACGCCAAAGGTCGAAGCCACAAGCGCCGCCGATTCCGTGCAAGGTGAATACCCAATGCCCGCCGCCTCGGCCATCTCAATGACCGCGGACTCGCGCTCGACATCTACCAGTATCCGGGCAGACACGCGGTTGCCCAAGGGGCCTACAACCTCGTAGGTCACAAGCTCGCCACCGCATGCGGCGATGGCGTCGAGCGTTCCCTCGCCACCATCTGCCAGCGGCAACGCGTTCAGCTCGGCATCGGGCCACACGTGGTGCACGCCTTCGGCAACGGCCTCCTCCGCCTGCGCGCTCGAAACGCTACCCTTAAAGGAATCGATCGCCAGCAGCACACGGCGGGGCCGGCGGCACGCGGCGCCAAAATCGACCGCCTCAACGGCAATATCTCCAGCACACGCGAGCGCCTCGGCATGAGCGGTATGCGCCTCAAGATCAGATCCACAGCCACAGCCAGCACCATCGGTACCACGCAGCCCACCAAAATAGCCGCTCAACACCTCACGACACTCATCCGCCAGTACGCCGGCATGTACGTTAAACCGATGATTCAGGCGCGAATCGGCATTCAGGTCATACAACGAGCCCAGCGCACCCGCCTTGGTATCGGTCGCGCCATACACGCAACGCCCCACGCGCGCGTTAACCATAAGCCCCGCGCACATACAACAGGGCTCGAGCGTCACGTAGACCGTGCAATCGGAAAGGCGCCAGCGCCCAAGCGCCTGAGCGGCAGCACACAGGGCCGAAAACTCGGCATGAGCCGAAGGATCCTGGTCGAGCTCGCGACGATTATGTGCCCGCGCGACGATCTCACCCGCGCGCACCACCACAGCGCCAATGGGCACTTCGCCCACCGCAGCGGCGGCGCGCGCCTCGGCCAGCGCCTCGCGCATGAACTTCTCGTCGATTTCGGTGATCGTCATCGTTCGCCTTCCCTGTTGCAAATTCAAAACGATGCTATCATTACGACTCACGGAGAGATGGCAGAGCGGTTGAATGCGGCGGTCTTGAAAACCGTTGAGCGCGAGAGCGTTCCGGGGGTTCGAATCCCCCTCTCTCCGCCACTTCTAGTGATGCACCGGCGTCATGGTTCGCTCGAACAGCGCATCGACCACGTCGGCCATCTCGGGTCGACGCTCGAGGTCGTGACCCGACTCCCACCATATCGTGAAAAGTCGAATAATACCGCCGGCGACAAACTCAGACGTCGTCTCGAGTGACACGGGGGCCAGGGCATCCTCGGCTAGCACGTTCATCACACGCTCGCGGATGGAACGGGCGATGCGGTCGCAAATAACGTTGGTCAGCATGCCCGACATGCTGCTTGCCAAAATGTTATCCATGAGCTGCTCGTGCGCCAGAATCAAATCCATGGCATCGTCCAAAATCGCGTGTCGAAGCGCGCGCACGTCCTCGGCAGACACTGCGCCGGCCTCATCGGGCTGTTTTTGCGGCAAGCCCGACATGAGCTCATCGATATAAAAGGCGAAGTAATCGTTTTTATCGCGAAAGTGCTTATAGAACGTCGTGCGGCGAATCATGGCACGGTCGCACAGCATGGCGACCGTCAGGTCCTCAAACCGATGCTCTTCCAAAAGCTCGGTAAAGGCATCGAACAGGGCACGATAGGTTTTCTTGATGCGAAGGTCCATCCGTATCGCCATCCTCAAGGAAAAGACATCGCTCACTAATCTGTCGCATATCTTACACCTGTATCGCCCACCCCCTGGCGAACGGCCTCACCTTGGTGGAAACATAACGCTTACCGGAAAGTTCGGTATCGCCAAGGGTTGCGGGTATACTAGTAGCGTTACACCAACGGCAGCCGGCGGAAGACGCCGCGGCCATTCGAAACGGAGACACCATGATTCCCGTCATCATCGGTATCGTTGTTGTCGTTGTGATTGTCTGCGCCATCGCCGGCATCTACAACAACATGGTCACCAAGCGCAATCGCATTGATAACGCCTGGCAGAATATCGACACGCAGCTGCAGCGCCGCAACGACCTGATCCCTAACCTAGTCGAGACCGTCAAGGGCTATGCCAAACACGAGCAGGACACGCTTGCCGCCGTGGTCAACGCGCGCAACGCCGCCGTAAGCGCCACCACGCCCGAAGCCAAGATGGAAGCCGACAACGTGCTGACCGGCGCTCTGCGCCAGCTCTTCGCCGTGGCCGAGGCTTACCCCGATCTTAAGGCGAACACCAACTTTACGCAGCTCCAAGCCACGCTCGAAGACACCGAGAACAAGGTGAGCTACGCGCGCCAGAGCTACAACGACTGCGTGCTCAGCTACAACAACGCCATCCAGACGTTCCCTGCCGTCATCTTTGCCGGCATCTTCCAGTTTAAGGAGCGCCAGGGCTTCGAGGCCGCCGAAGCAGCCCGCCAGGCACCGACCGTCAAGTTCTAACAGGTTGCCAGCGCATCCTTAATCCGCTATATGCATAAACCGCCCCGTCGAATGCATACTTCGACGGGGCGGTTTCCTTTGTCGCGAAGGTCCCCCTCAAGGCGCCGTGCATTTTTGGGAGTATTCAGCATGCCCGACAGCTTCGAGCGCCACGATAAATGCCAAAGACCGCGAATATCCCTGCAAATCAAATGCTGTCAGCCCATAACCCCGCCCATCATTCGTAGAAAACATCGATAAATCCCGATTTTTCGCCCGAGGTCGGTATGCAAGGGCCTTCGATTGCAGAATACTCGCAAAAATGCACGTCGCCACCACCCCCACATGGCGCGAAGCAAAACAAAAGCGCGGCCCAAAAGGCCGCGCGCCATCTTTAATTCAGATTAATTATTGTTCGTTGTGACATCGCCGAGCCCGCAGGGCGGGTAAGACAAATTACGCGACGGTGTAAACCCAGTTGTGCTTATCCTCGACAGCACCGGACTGGATACCAGTCAGGGTCTCGCGAAGTTTCTTCATCACGGGGCCGATTTCGGTGTAGCCAGCCGGGAAGGTCACAGTCTCGTCGGCACCGTAGACCTTGTTGTCGATCTCGCCGACCGGGGAGATAACGGCAGCGGTGCCGCACAGGCCGCACTCAACAAAGGTGCCGGCCTTGACCTCGGCCCACTCGACGGGACGCTGGTCGACGGTCATGCCCAGGTCCTGAGCAACCTGAACGAGCGAACGGCGGGTGATGGAGGGCAGGATGGAGTCGGTGTGCGACTGCGGAACGACGAGGGTGCCATCCTCCTTCACGAACAGAACGTTCGCGCCACCGGTCTCCTCGACATAGGTGCGGGACTCGGAGTCGAGATACAGGTTCTCGGCATAGCCCTCGCGGTGAGCCTCCATCGTGGGCTTCAGGGACATGGCGTAGTTGAGGCCGGCCTTGATGTTGCCGGTGCCATGCGGTGCGGCGCGATCGTACTCGGAAACGCGCAGCTTGACGGGCTTGAGGCCACCCTTAAAGTACGGACCGACCGGGGTCACGAGAATACGGAACGTGTACTCAGGAGCGGGAGCCACGCCGATCACGTCACCGGAGCCGATCATAAACGGACGCACGTACAGGGTTGCACCGGAGCCGAAGGGCGGAACCCAGGCGGCGTTGGCAGAAACGACCTGCTTGACGGCCTCAACAAACTTGTCCTTGGGGAACGGGGGCATCTCGAGGCGCTGGGCAGAGTTATACATACGCTCGGCGTTCATGTCGGGACGGAAACAGACGATGCTGCCGTCCTCGGCGGTGTAGGCCTTCAGGCCCTCAAAGACCTCCTGGCAGTAGTGGAAGATACCACCGCACTCGGAGACGTGCAGGGTGTGGTCGGTGGTCAGGCCGCCCTCGTCCCACTCGCCATCCTTCCAATGAGCCTCGTAGCTGTAATCGGTCTTCATGTAGCCAAAGCCGAGGCTACCCCAATCGATATCTTTCTTCTCGACAGTCATATGTCGCTCCTTACATACGCGGTTGCATACTCGCGAACCCGCACGCAAGGACCGGGGCCGACCGCGTCGCAACGTCACACGCCCGGAGCGTAGAGCCGGACGGGACACGCGGACGACATCGAAGCCGATGACACGTCGATTCGCATGCACGAGATTGTACTCCGCACACGCATCGGATAAAACGTTATTCTTTAACTAACTAAAGTATTTTCATTTGACCGAAGCTAGAGAGGCCCGCCACCGTAATCGGTGACGGGCCTCAACGGCACGGTTTGCGCGCTATCTCGAGCTACGCGTTCTGTTTGCCCAGCTTTGCCTTAACCAGGCCGACCACGGTCGGGATAATCGACACGGCGACGATGCCGATAATCAGCAGCTCAAAGTGCTCCTGCACAAAGGGGATGCCGCCAAAGAAATAGCCCAGCAGCGTAAAGACCGTCGACCAGGTAATGCCGCCCAGCACGTTATAGATGACAAAATTGCGCCAATGCATGCCGCCCATACCGGCGATGAAGGGCACAAAGGTGCGGATAAACGGGAAGAAGCGACCCAGGAAGATGGCCAGGTGACCCCACTTGTCCAAGAAATCCTCGGACTTTTTAATGCGCTCGGGCGTCATGGCCTTCACCTTGCCCGAAGCGATGATCTTTTTGCCAAAGAAGTGACCGATCATAAAGTTGCATTGATCGCCCAGGATGGCCGCGGCCCATGCGGTGGCCAGAAGCGCCACGATGTTAAAGCCACCGTTGTGGGCAAAGAAGCCCGAGGCGAACAGCAGCGAATCGCCGGGAAGGAACGGGAAGAACACCACGCCCGTCTCGATAAAGATGATCAGGAACACGCAGCCGTAGGCCATAAGCGGGCCGGCGGCGATCCAGCTGGCGATCGCGGTGCGCGGGTCTTTGAGCAACTCGGCGATAAAATTAATGAAACCCATGAAGTAAAACCTCTCAGTTGTGGGCGCGGATACGTCCAAGTTGACCAGTATACGGTTGCGGCGCGGCCATGCACACGACCGCACAAAAGCATGACTCCATTACCAGCAAGTATGCATAACTGACATCTGTCACGCTAAGCCGTGGAAGATTGCTCTTCCTAATCCCTAGCGAATCGCTATACTTTATTGAGTCGCATTGCCATGGCGCTAAGGGAGGGCGGCCGGTGAGCTTTATCAATACCATTCGCGAGGACATCAAGACCGTCCAGGCACAGGACCCCGCCGCGCAAAACGGTCTGGTCATTTTCCTTTCGTACCCCGGTCTTCACGCCAAGTGGAACCACGTACCCGAGCATTGGCTCTGGGAGCACGGCCACCGATCGCTCGCCCGTGTGCTCTCGCAGCTCACCCGTCATATCACCGGCGTCGAGATTCACCCTGCCGCGCAGATTGGCAAGCACTTCTTTATCGACCACGCCATGGGCGTCGTCATCGGCGAAACCACCGTCGTGGGCGACAACTGCGTGCTCTACCAGGGCGTTACGCTCGGCGGCACCGGCAACGAGACCGGCAAGCGCCACCCCACCCTGGGCAACAACGTCACCGTGGGCACGGGCGCCAAGGTGCTCGGCAACATTCGCATCGGCAACAACGTCAAAATCGGCGGCAACTCGGTTGTCGTCAAGGACGTGCCCGACAACTGCACCGTCGTGGGCGTGCCGGGACGCATCATCAAGCGCAACGGCTGCCGCGTGTTCGAGGAGAGCTTCGACGCCAAGCAGCATCGCGAGTACATGCCCGATGACGCTGCCGAGCAGAGTGCCCTCAACCGCCAAGGCATCACCGAGAACGCCCGCCGCGTCAAAGAACTCGAGCGAGAGGTGGCCGAGCTCAAAGCCCTCGTCGCCAAGCTCGTGGACGAGCGCTAGGAACGCAAGCGGCACAAAACGACATCGGCATCAACGCAAAAAGGCGCGCCAGGGAATTCATCCCCGGCGCGCCTTTCTTTTTGATGTGACATGCGGGACTGTCCCTTTGTCACATTATGCGAACTGACTCAGATAGAGGTCGGCATAAGCGCCCTCGGCTGCGAGCAGCTCCTTATGCGTGCCCTGCTCGATAATGTTGCCGTGGTCCATGACCAAGATCAGGTCGGCGTCCACGATCGTCGACAGGCGATGCGCGATCACAAAGCTCGTGCGCCCGCGCATAAGCGCGTCCATGGCACGGCCGATGGCAAGCTCGGTGCGCGTGTCCACGCTCGACGTCGCCTCGTCCAGGATGAGAATCGCCGGGTTGTTGAGCAGCACGCGTGCGATGGTCAGCAGCTGACGCTGGCCCTGGCTGATGCTTTCGGCATCGTTGGCCACGCGCGTGTCGTAGCCCTGCGGCATGGTACGCACAAAGAAGTCGACCTGCGCGGCGCGTGCGGCCGCCACGATCTCATCGTGCGTCGCCTCGGGGCAGCCGTAGGCGATGTTCTCGGCAATCGTGCCGTCGAACAGCCAGGCGTCTTGCAGCACCATGCCAAACTGCTGACGTAGCTCGCCGCGATCCATGCGGCTCGTATCCACACCGTCGAGCGTAATGCGGCCACCGTCGATCTCGTAAAAGCGCATGAGCAGGTTGATGAGCGTCGTCTTGCCTGCGCCCGTGGTTCCCACCACGGCAATCTTCTGGCCCGGCTCGGCGGTAAACGACACGTCGCGCATAAGCGGCTTGTCGGGCGAATAACCAAAGCGCACGTGCTCAAAAGAGACGCGACCCTCAACGCGACCCGGCAGCTTGGCGGCCTCGTCCGGCAGCGGATCGGCCTCCATCTCGGGCTCATCGAGCAGGTCGAACACGCGTTCCGCACTCGCCAGCGCGCTCTGCAGCGAGTTAAAGGTAAACGACAGCTGCGTCATGGGTTCGGACGCCTCGTAGATAAACTGGAAGAACGCCTGGAACACGCCGACGGTCATGTGACCGGCAACCAGCATGCTGCAGCCCACCAGCGCGATCACGATCTGCGCCAAACGGCCGATAAAGCGCACCGCAGGGCCGACGGCATTGATCATAAAGTCGGCCTTGGTGCTCACGCGCGCCAGCTCGCCCGAGGCCTCGTGCACCTCGGCAGAGCTCTGGTGCTCGCGGTTGAATGCGCGAATCACCAGACGGCCCGAGTAGCCCTCCTCGACCGCGCTCGTGATTTTGGACACCCACTCCTGGCGCTCGCCGGTCACGTCATGTGTGCGGCGCGAGACCACTTTGGTCACCAGCAGCGACAGGGCCGTGAAGCCCAAAAAGACGAGCGTGAGCTTAACGCTATAGACGAACATCATGATGATGGCACCCGTCACGGTGCCGATCGACACAAGCAGCTGCAGCAATCCGCGCTGCATGCTCTCGGACATCTTGTCCAAGTCGTTGGTCGCACGGCTGACGACCTCACCGGGACGATGCGCGTCAAAGAAGGCAAGCGGCAGAAGATTGAGCTTTTGTGCGATGCGGTTGCGTAGACGCAGGTTGAGGCGTTCGGCCACGCTCGACATCAAAAAGCTCTGGAGCGCATAGAACGAGGCAGCGGCAGTCCAGATCATAAAGTAGACGAAGATGGTCTTGCCGCAGTTCTCCCAGGTGATGTTGAAGGTGGTTCCGTTGGCAAACGCCACCTGCATATGCCCCCACAGCTCGTCGATGACGTGAGCGCTGTACGCCGGCGCGGCGGTGTTAAAGATGACGTAGAACACGATGCTCGCAAACACGATGTAAAAGCGCCAATGGTCGCCGGCGGCCTCGCCCCACAAGCGGCGCACCGTCGCCCAGGTATCCCGGGGCGTCTCGTCCTCGTCCTCGTCGTCAACGTCGCGCATGCGCTCTGCCTCGGCGCGGGCGCGCTCGTCCTCGGCGCGCTCGTTTTCCTCGTAGAGCGCCTGGCGGCGAGCCTCGCGCTCCGCCGCCTTGGCGGCTTCGTCCAGGCCGGGCGTGGCGCCCGCCTCCTCGACTGTCTCTGCAACCGCGGCGTCATCGGCGATGCCCTGCTTCTTGAGCTCCTCGGTCATGCTACTCACCTCCCTTCATCTGCGATTCCGCGATAGCGCGGTACACCTCACAGGTTTTCATGAGCTCCGCGTGCGTGCCCAGGCCCACGATCTCGCCGTCCTTGAGCACCACGATCTGATCGGCATGCAAAATAGTCGAGATGCGCTGGGCGATGATGAGCACCGCGGCATCGCACGTCTCGTCCTGCAGCGCATGGCGCAGCGCCGCATCGGTCTTAAAGTCCAGGGCCGAAAAACTGTCGTCGAAGATATACAGGTCGGCGCGCTTCATGAGTGCGCGGGCGATTGCCAAACGCTGGCGCTGGCCGCCCGAAAAGTTCGTACCGCCCTGCGCCACCGGAGTGTCGAGCCCCTGCGGTTGATCGAGTACAAAGGTGCTCTGGGCAACCTGGAGCGCATGGAGCATGTCAGCCTCGGTCGCGTCTTCGTTGCCAAAGCGCAGATTGCTTGCCACGGTACCCGAGAACAGCCATGCCTTCTGCGGCACATAGGCGATACGCCCGCGGATGTCGTCTTGCGAAAGGTCGCGCAGATCGACGCCGTTCAGGCGAATGGCGCCCTTCGTGGCATCGTGGAAGCGCAACAGAAGCTTTGCCACCGTCGACTTGCCCGAGCCCGTCGAGCCCACAATCGCTGTCGTCTGACCGCGACGACAGGTAAAGTTCAGATCGCACAGCGTGTCCTCGTCGGCGTCGTCAAAGCGAAACGACATATGATCGAACACGGCAACCGCATCAGCCCCGTCCTTTGAGTCGGACGCGGCCGCATCAAGCGTACGCTGGCCATCGACGATGCTCGGCTCGATTTCGAGCACCTGCTGCGCGCGGTTGAGACACGCCGCGGCGCGCGGGAGCGTCAGCACCACCATCTGCGCCATCATCACAAAGAACAGGATCAGGATCGCGTACTCCAGCACGGCCGAGATGCTGCCGATTTGCATGGCATGGACGCCCACGCGGTTGCCGCCCACCCACAGCACCGCCACCTCGGCGATGTTCATCAAAAAGAAGCTGGAGCTGTCGAGACCCACAAACAGGTGGTTGACCTTGATGGCATTGGCCGCGTAATCGCTAAACACCTCGTCCAGGCGCTGCTCCTCGTGGCGCTCCTTGTTAAATGCGCGGATGACGCGCACGCCCACGATGTTCTCGCGCAGCACCACGTTCATGCGGTCGATAAAACTCTGAAGGCGCATAAAAATCGGCGCGGCGTTAGCCACCGTAAAGACCGCCGCCACCAGCACGATCGCAACGACCACGCCCAGCAGCGTGCCCATGGCAGGATCGATAAACCAGGCAAAGATGATGCCCGCGACGGCCAAGAACGGCACCGGCAGCACCAACTGAATCGTCTGCAGAATGGCCTGCTGGATCACGTTGATGTCGTTGAGCGAGCGCGTGATCATCGAACCCGTGCCAAAGCGCTCAAAGTCGCTGGCGGACAGCTCGAGCGACTTGTCGTACACGGCATTGCGGATATCGCAGGCCACGTTGGCGGCCAGACGGGCCGAAAGATAGCAGCCCAGCACCGCGCCGCCGCTGGCCATGCCGGTCGCGATGAGCATGTACAGACCGTTGCGCAAGATGTAGTCGACATCACCCGTCGTGATACCGGTATTGACCATATTCGCCAACATTGTAGGCACCAACAGCGTGCCGACGTTGTCGATTAGCAGCACCAGCAGCGTCACCGCGATCAGACCGCGGTACGGCCTCATAAACCTCATTAAGAGTCGCATGTCTCCCCCTCGCCCTTATCGTCAGCCTCGTTCTCGGCGGCAACTTGCCGTTTAAATGCCTCGCACTCTTCGTTAAGAACATGGGAGAACTTACCGACCAAGCGCATGATCTCGCGCTGTTCCCACGGCTCGAGCGCCTCGAATGCCTGTTGCTCGGCTTTTTGCGCCGGCAACGCGTAGCGCTTGGCAAACTGCATACCTTCTGCGGTCAGTCGCACAACCTTGTTCTTACGACTGCCCTCGGCAAACTCCAACGTCGCAAGCCCTCGCGCCCTAAGCGTCTTGATTGCCGAGTTGATGGTCTGTTTGCTGTAGAACCATTCGCTTGTCAGACGGCTTACGGCGACGCTGCCGCCCGCCGTGCTGGTATCGACGAGCATCCAGTAAGCGCAGTCCGAAAGACCGCAGGCGCGCGAGAACTCCGAATAGATATGGTCGAGTCCATTAAGCAACCGGTCGAAGTCGACCAGCGTAACCGCACTATTCATCTATCCCACCATTCGATTGTCCGATTTTTGACCAATTTTATATCTCTAGATTAGTCCGAGTTTTGACTATCGTCAACAGGCTCTCCGCAAATGCTTGCACTTTTATGGCCTATCGGCAGAAAAAGACCGCCGGCGCGGGGGCGGCGCCAGCGGTCACGTGAAAATCGGGTTTTATTGCCTGTTAGGCGGCGACGGCCTCGTAGACCGTGGCGCCCGAGAAGCTGTCATGCAGGCTCTTGCCGGCAATCCACGGCAGCTCGACGACCTCGCAGACCGTGTTGACCAGCTCGGAGCAGTCAGTAAAGTGGCCCTTGTCGTTGAGGGCCTCGCAATCCTGAACACGCCAATAGCCATCGGTGTGCGTGATGTAGTACTCGTGATCGTCAATCGTCACAAAAGCGCGCGTCTTGGAACGCAGCAGCTTCAGAAATCCTTCGAAGTCAGTCTCGACGACATCTCCAGCCTGGAACATGATGTTACCTCCTGGCCCGGCGCCACCACGGCGCATTGATAAACGTTGGTACTCCTTTAGTAAAACCTTTATCAGAGGTTATGCGTTCGTCATTTAGGCAAGTGGTAAAAAACCGCAGGGTAGACGGGATAAAACGTTTAACCATCCCATTTGTTTGTCACATTCTGAAGGTACTTTTATGCAAACCTACTTTCCCAATTGGGATCTACCCTTTTGGCCGGGCAATTGACCGTCTATCGTTTGAGCCCGACGGGTATGAACGGGGCATCTGCAACGCCACCGCAAGGAGACACCATGGAGACTATCGAAGCACTCATCCACCGCCGCAGCTGCCGCAAATACAGTGATCGTCCCGTCGAGACCGAAAAGCTCGCACGCATTATCGAGGCCGGCCAGTATGCACCCAGTGGCATGGGACGCCAGCCGGTGACGTTTGTCGCCGTCACCGACCCCGCGACCGTTGAGCGCCTCTCACAGCTCAACGCACAGGTCATGGGCAGCAACAGCGACCCCTTCTATGGCGCCAAGACCGTTGTGGTGGTACTGGTCGACCGCAGCGTGCCCACGCACCTGGAAGACGGATCGCTCGCCATGGGCAACCTGCTCAACGCCGCCTATGCACTGGGTGTCGACTCATGCTGGATTCACCGCGCGCATGAGGTCTTTGACTCGCCCGAGGGCCTGGAGCTGCTGGCCAGCTGGGGCCTGCCCGCCGACGGCAGCCTGCGCGGCGTCGGTCACTGCATTCTGGGCTATGCCGAAGACACGCTACCCGAGCCCAAACCCCGCCGCGACAACGTCGTCTACGTAAGGTAACCCAGGAGCGTCATAGGGGTAGCCAATTTGGGACGGGGCTATTTTAGCCACCCCACTCGCAACTTATCTTGCCGATGGAGTTGTCGTCGTTTCGTTCGTGTGGGTCGTTTCGGCGCCGTCGCCCTGTTCGCCCTCGTCCTTTTGAGTGTCGGCGATGGTGGAGGCCGCCGCGACGATGCCGCGTTGGGGCGCGACGCCCGTCTGGGTCTGAGCGCCCTCGACAATTTCTGTGCCTGTATGCACGAGCTCGGGCGATTTAAACATCGCGTCCAAGTTGGCGCCGCCGCCGGCGTAGCCAAGCGCAGCGAGTGCGATGACGATCACTGCAACGACGACCGCGATCGGCACATAACGATGCCAACCAGCCGGATTGAGTCCGCTGCGACGAGCCGCCCCGCGGCTGATGTAACCGAGCGTGCCGTCGTGCTTGAGCTTTGAGCCCACCACGCACTTGCGGCCCCACAACGAGGACTCGGCCTGCATGGCCAAGCGAGCGCTTGCCGAAGGATAGCCATATTTAGTGCGCTTGAACGAGCCATCAAACCCCGAGGCGTGTTTGCCCCACGTCACCGATGTCGTGCGTCGGTTAACCGGCGCGGCACTCCGCCTTCTGCGGCTCGGTTTTGTAGTCTCAGCCATACGCCCCCGCACGCCGTAACCAAATCGAAACAATAACGCTTTGGACTGTAGCACACGCGTCGCGCGCGGTCACGGGCGCCTCGCTCAACGGTCATCGTCCTTCAGCAAGCGCCACAGCGTTGTACGGCTTATGCCCAGCACCTCCGCCGCACGGGTTCGGTTGCCGTGTAGATGATCTACAACCAGATGCGCGATATCTCGCTCGGTATCGGCCAGCGGTCGCAGGATATACAGGTCGCTTTCGAGTGTCGGGGCGCCAAAGGTTGCGGTCTTAATCACGTCCTCTTGGGCGAGCACTTCCTCCGCCACAGCGCGGTCCACCGCGCCCGCCCCCACCAATATATACAGTCGTTCCGAGACCTCGCGGAGCTGCAGATAATTGCGCGGCCAGCGGTAAGCATCGAGCGTCTTCGTCGCCGCGGCGGACAGCGTGGGCGCTGCCGTCCCAAATGCATCAGCGAGATATTCCAAATAGCGCGCAACCTTCGTCGACGCGGCTCCCTGCTCGGCGATTGCCGGCGCCACGCTCACCGCACAGGCGAAGCGCTCAGTCACAAAGGCAGCTTGATCACTTTCGCTGCCGCCCGGCATGTCATTCGCCGTCAGCACCACATGGCAGCGCGTCGCCAACGCGGTGTCGGCCATCGTGGAAACGAGCTCGCGGAGACGCTGGGGGCCAACCGTGTTCCAGCCCTCAATGCAAAGTGTCAGCCCCGTTTGGAACAACGGCGATTCGGCGCTTTTGAGCACGTGGCGCCAACCGCGATCGGTAAGCTCATCGAGCGCAACGGCAACAAAGGGTTGATCGGCAAAAGGACCGTCCAGATAGAGGCGCTTGGCGATCTCGACCTGACCCGCTCCCAGCTCGCCCTCGAGCATAAGGGGCACGCCGCGCGCGTAGCTCTCGGCGACCGGCGCAGCTACCGAGGCCGCCCCCTCAACGATGCCGTACGCGCTCGATTCGTAGCGGGCCTCAACTTCGTCGGCGTTGAGCCACTCGATGCCCGCATGTGCCGCGGCGCCGCGCACCTCGCGGACCACGACGACCCAAAGGCCCCCGCCCTCTTTGTCGGTGGGGCGAACGGTCAGGCTCAGGCGCGTACCCGCACGCCCCATAACCAGACGCGCGCCGTCTCCTATACGGTCGAGGCGCTCAGCGACAAAAGTCGCCACATCCCGCTCAAGCGCCGCGTCATTCATGGTCGAGATCACGACGTCCCCACGCGCATCGATTGCCAATGCCGAGGCCCCGGCAGCAGCCAGGGCCTCGGTCAAGATGTTTAGCTTGGCATCGCTATCCATGATTTGCCCCTGTCCGCGGCGACGTGCAACCGCCGACGGTCGCACGACCGAGTGTTTCAAAATTGAACGATATTGCTCACCAAACACTATAGGGCAGAAAGCGCCGTCCTGCGAGTATAGGTGTTGCCCCGCATCGCCATCCTGGCGGGGCGATAAGAGCTCTTCGGGACTTATAAACCTGCGGACAAGCCATACCCGCAAGAGCTCCTATCGCTCCACCGCAGGCATGCGCTCACCAGCAACCAGCACGCAAATAAGCTACTCCTCTACCAGATTCCCAGCACGTGCTGCATTCCCAAACTCATGCACGCAATGCCAATCCAGCAGCAAAAGCCCAGCGCGATGGGCTTGCCGCCCTTTTTGACCAGCTCGACGATATCGGTATTAAAGCCAATGGCCGCCATGGCCATCACAATAAAGAACTTCGACAGCTCCTTGATGGGCGCCGTAACGGATGCAGGAAGCTGAAGCACTGTGGTGATTACACTCGCCAGCACAAAGAACAGCACGAACATGGGAAACGCGCGTTTAAGCGAGAACGTGCTTTTGGCGTCGCCGCCGGCCTTGCGCGCCAGATGCATCTGCCAGCATGCGAGGACCAACGTGATGGGAATAATGGCCAGTGTCCTGGTGAGCTTGACCACCGTGGCGCTCTCGAGCACATTGGCGCCGGAATGCATGCTGTCCCAAGCGCTCGCCGCAGCCGTTACGGACGAGGTGTCGTTGATGGCGGTGCCGGCAAACAGGCCAAAGCCCTCGTTGGTCAGCCCGAGCATACCGCCGAGCGTTGGAAACACGAGCGCCGCGATAACGTTAAACAGGAAGATGACCGAAATAGCCTGGGCAATCTCGCGATCGTCGGCATCGATGACGGGCGCGGTCGCGGCGATGGCAGAACCGCCGCAAATCGACGAACCCACACCCACAAGCGTCGCGATCTTGCTCGGCACGTTCATAACGCGGCAGAGCACAAAGGCGATGACAAGCGAGGTCGAGATCGTCGCCACGATAATCGGCAACGACTGGGCGCCCTTGGACAGAATCTGGGAGAGGTTCATGCCAAAGCCAAGCAGGATAACCGCGTACTGCAAGACTTTTTTGGACGTATAGGTAACGCCGGCGGCGAGCTGTTCGCGACGATTCTTGGGAAAGACGAGCGCCAGGACCATGCCAAAGAGGATGGCAAACACCGGACCGCCGACCACTTCAATTTGTTTGCCGAGCAACGTCGCGGGAATGGCGATGATCAGGCAGAACAAGACGCCTTTCCAGCGCTCGCGTACGAAATTTGCCAGTTGCATATGGGATTCCTTCTTTCTATTTCACGTTTGCGACGGCTTATGATACGGCAACATTGAGCGCAGCCTTGCGCAAACACAGACTAAGATGCCGCAATAGTTCTCAGGCAACAGCCGAATTACCCACCGCGGAGAGCTGATTCGCGGCATAATTAACAACTGACATATGAGTTTGATAGAACAGTTGCGAGGCGCTATGGAAGAATCGATGCACGTCGGCGAGCAGGAAACGAGCCTACAGGACCAGTCCTACCACACCATTCGACGCAAAATCGTCTACCTGGACTACAAGCCGGGCGAAAAGCTGGGCGTCAAGCAACTTTGCGACGACCTGGATATGGGGCGCACCCCTGTGCGCGAGGCACTGGTGCGTCTGGCGCAAGAGGGCCTGGTGCGCACCGTGCCCCAGAGCGGTACCTACGTCTCACCCATCAACCTCACCCTTGCCGAGAGTGCCTGTTACATCCGCGAGCATCTGGAAAAGCAGGTGATTGTGGAGTGCTGTGCGCGCGCCACGTCGGCCGGCATCGAGCAGCTCGACTGCGCCATCGCGCTGCAGGAAAAGGCCATGGCCGAAGAGGATCGCATCGGCTTCTTTTTGAGCGACAACCTCATGCATCACATGATTTTTAGCATCGCATGTCGCAGCACCGTGTGGTCGTGGCTCGAAGAGACCAATGCCGACCTGGAGCGCTTCCGCTGGCTGCGCGCTGCCACGCAGGTTCTCGACAATCAGGACATAGTGAACGAACACAAGCAGATTCGCCGCGCTATCGCCGGTCGCGACCCCATCGAAGCGAGCTTTTTGGTCAGCAAGCACCTGCATATGATGTTCCGCAACCAGACCGAGGTTCTGGACCAGTTCCCCGAGTACTTCGAGACCAGTAAGCTCCGCTAACCTGCCAAAAAGGGACAGGTTTATTTTGGCAGGTTTTATCTGGGCAAATGCAGAAAAGGCCCGGCTCCGTCTTGATGCGGAGCCGGGCCTTGGTCGTTAGGACGGCGGAATATTAGTTATTCCACGGTCACGCTCTTGGCGAGGTTTCGAGGCTGGTCGACGTCGCAGCCGCGCAGGATGGCGACCTCGCGGGCGAGCAGCTGCAGCGGGACGCTCGCCGTGATGGGGCTGAACACGTCGCGGACTGCTGGCACGCGGATGATGCAGTCGGCGATCTTGTTGATCTCCTCGTCGCCCTCAGTGGCAACGACGATGACCTTGGCGCCGCGCGCCTTGCACTCCATAAGGTTCGACACGGTCTTGTCGTAGGTGGCACTCTTGGTGGCCACGGCGATGACAGGGAAGCCCGGATCGATCAGTGCGATGGGACCGTGCTTCATCTCGCCGGCGGCGTAGGCCTCGGCGTGCAGGTAGCTGACCTCTTTGAGCTTGAGCGCGCCCTCGTAGGAAATAGCGGCACCCATGCCGCGACCCACGAACAGTGCGGACTGCGCGTCCTTGCACAGCAGGGCGGCCTCATGCACGGTCTCGGTCTGGGTATCCAAAATCCACTGGATCTGCTCGGCCGTATCGGAAAGCTCGCGGAACAGCATGCGCGCCTGCTTGGTGGTCAGGCGGTACTTGACCTGCGCTAGCAGCAGGGCCAAAAGCGTAAGGCTCACGACCTGGCCGATGAAGCTCTTGGTCGAGGCGACCGCGATCTCCTTGTTGGCCTTGGTGTAGATGACGCCGTCGCTCTCACGCGCCACGGGGCTGCCCACCACGTTGGTGATGCCGAAGACCTTGGCACCCTTGATGCGCGCGTCGCGAATGGCGGCAAGGGTATCAGCTGTCTCGCCCGACTGGGACACGGCGACGACAAGCGTCGTCGGCGTAATGATGGGGTTGCGGTAGCGGAACTCGCTGGCCGCCTCGACCTCGGTAGGAATACGAGCCCAGCCCTCAATGAGATTCTTAGCAATGAGGCCGGCGTGATAGCTGGTGCCGCAAGCGATCACGTAGACGCGGTCGATGTCGTTGAGCTCCTCGAGCGAAAGGCCAAGCTCGTCGATGTCGAGCTCGCCGGCCGGCGTCATACGACCGACCAGCGTGTCGCGCACGACGCGCGGCTGCTCGTGGATTTCCTTGAGCATAAAGTCGGGATAACCGCCCTTTTCTGCCATGTCCAGGTCCCAGTCGATGTGGGTGACCTTGGGCTCGACAACGTTGCCGGCCTCGTCGGTGTACTCGACGCCTGCGGGCGTGAGTTTGGCAAACTGACCGTCCTCGAGCACCACGACATCGCGGGTGGCGTCGATGAGCGCGATGACGTCGGAGGCGACATAGGCGCCGGTCTCGCCCGCGCCGACCACGATCGGGGAATCCTTGCGAGCCACGGCGATCACGCCGGGCTCGTCAGCGCACACGGCGGCCAGACCATAGGCACCGACCACGTGGGTGCAAGCCTCGCGCACGGAGGCCATCAGGTCGTGCGTCTCGGCATAAGCCTCTTCGATCAGATGCGCGAAGACCTCGGTATCGGTCTCGCTCTTAAAGTGGTGGCCGCGGTCCTCCAGCTCTTCGCGCAGCTCGGCGAAGTTCTCGATGATGCCGTTGTGGACGATGGCGATACGACCGTCGCAGCTGGTGTGGGGGTGAGCGTTAACGACGGAGGGCTTGCCGTGGGTGGCCCAACGGGTGTGGCCGATACCGCAGGTAGCGTCGCTGTCAATGTTGGAAAGCTCGCTCTCCAGGCCCGCAACCTTGCCCACGCGGCGAATGACGTCGAGGTGAGCCGCGGCGCCCTCGCCCACCTCGAGCGCGACGCCCGAGGAGTCATAGCCGCGATACTCCATACGCTTGAGGCCCGTAACCAGGATGTTCTTTGCAATATCAGAGCCGGTGTAGCCGACAATTCCACACATAGGATAAATCCCTTCGTTCGCGTGACTGCAAGACGTCCACGCACAAGGGGCGCTGAGACGTATAACGTTCGAGTATTGTACTCACGCAAACGCAAGCTGATATACCAGAAGTGGTATCTCAACTTAGATACCACCCGATGCACACACGTCCAGCCGGTCCAAACCACCACAAAGGTGCCTGTCCCCTTCGTGGTGGTCGCGTTGGCAACGGCGTTTCCCCAGATAAAACCTGCCAAAATAAACCTATCCCTTTTTGGTAGGCTCGGGATGCTACAATCTGGCTTGTACTTGAAACGCATCAAAGGGGCCGCTATGGCAAAGGTAAAAATCAGCGACGTCGCGCGCGAGGCCGGGGTTTCGCTGGGCACGGTTTCCAACGCGCTCAACCACCCCGAAAAGCTGCGCCCCGAGACCCTCAAGCTCATCAACGAGACCATCAATCGCCTTGGCTACCTGCCCAACCAAAGCGCTCGTCAGCTCGCGGGCGGCGCCACCAAGTCTTTTGGCCTGGTGCTCCCCCGTCTCGATCACGGCTTTTCGCTCCAAATCGCCAGCGGCGCCCACAACGAGGCCCGTAAGCACGGCTACGACCTGCTCATCGCCAACGCCGATAACGACGATATTCTCGAGGACCATTACCTGCGTTACTTTATGGGCACGCAGATGTCCGGCGTCATGGTTCAGCCCATGGCATCCCCCGATTGGCACCCCGCCATGGCCAAGATGCCCGTGCCGATCGTCCACCTGGATATCCACTGTTCCGAGCCCGGTTACTACGTGGCCGCCGACAACGAGGCACAGGGGCGCATTATCGCCGAGCTCGCCATCGCCCGCGGCGCACGCCATATTGTCGTTGTGGGTCGAGCAGCATTCATGCAGCTCACTCTGCGCGTCCTTGGCATCCACAAGGCACTTGCCCTGCATCCCGATATCAAAATTGAGGTCATCGACGCCGGCGAATGGAATACCGCAGCCGACGGCTACAGTATCGGTGCCCAGATTGCCGAGCGCCCTGCTGACGAGCGCCCCGATTTTGTCATCGGCCTGACCGACGTATTGGCCTCGGGCGTTATCTCGGCGCTAGTCGACAAGGGCATTTCCGTCCCCGGCCAGATTCTTGTTGCCGGCTGCGATGGCAACCCGCTTGCCTGGAGCGGATCGGTCCCCCTCACCACGGTAGCACCACCGGGCTACGAGATCGGCCGCAAGGGCGTGCAGCTGCTCATGGAACAAATCGAGGATAAACCTGCCGCCAAGACCAAACGAGTCCGCATCGGCTCCGCCGCGCGCACCGTCACCACGGTCACGGCCACCGAGGACATTAACCGTCAGGAGCTCGTGCGCCCCTTCTTGCTCGAACGTATGAGCACCCAAAAGGCCGAGCAGCACCCGACGGGCCCATCCGCGGCCCCAATAACCGACATCAACCTGGGCGCCTACCTGTAACAAAAAACGCCGCAACGGGAACAGCCCCGCTGCGGCGTTTTTGCTGGCCCCACGGGCCTTCCCCATTTAGCCGGACCTGCGGCTACGGATATTTATGGAATGTAATCCATTTTTCATTAGCTTTTTTGTTAAAATAGACTCAATTCCATATTTTTAGATATTTCCTATAAGTATTGATTTTGCTCCAGTTTTTTCTCGCCAAGAAAGGGGTTTCATGAATCTGATTGATCGCAAACAGTACCTCGACTGGCTCATTTCGTGGAAAGACTCACACGTCATCAAGGTCGTTTCGGGCGTGCGAAGGTCCGGCAAATCAAAGCTATTCGAAATCTACCGTAGCTACCTGCGCGATCATGGAATCACAGGCGGCCAGGTTATATCCCTCAACTTTGAAGACCTGGAGTTCGAGTCGCTTACGTCGTATAGAGCACTCTACGACTACATTTCCGCCAGACTCGTCCCCGATAAGATGAACTACGTTTTTCTGGACGAGATACAGCACGTCGAGCATTTCGAAAAAGCCGTCGACAGTCTTTTTATCAAGGACAATGTCGACCTCTACATAACCGGTTCCAACGCTTATCTGCTCTCGAGCGAGCTGGCAACTTTACTCTCCGGCCGCTACGTAGAGCTCAAGATGCTGCCCCTATCCTTTAAAGAGTTTTGCTCGGCAAAAACCAATGACGGAAAGGCTCCCGCGCAGTTGTTTGACGAGTACATAACCAGGGGCTCTTTTCCCTTTATCGCCGAGACGGGTATTCAGGGACCCCAGGCGCGCGATTATCTTATGAGCCTCTACGATACCATCGTCATACGCGACGTTATCGAACGCCTGAAGGTCTCGGACGTCCCGACCCTGCGCGATATCACCAAGTTCCTACTCCATAGCATTGGAAACCGGATCTCGATTAAAAAAATCTCCGACACGCTCTCGTCCAACGGCAACAAAACCGACCAGAAAACCGTAGCCAAATACCTCAAAGGCTTAACAGACAGCCTTGTGCTGTACTTTGCTCCGCGCTATAACGTGCGCGGTCGGCAGCTTCTTTCAACAAACGGCAAATACTACGCCGTTGACCTTGGACTTAGAGGCGCTCTCGTCAAAACCCAAAGCAGCGATATCGGCCATATCCTCGAAAATGTTGTTTATCTCGAGCTCCTACGCCGTGGATACGACGTCTACGTGGGCGATATCGACGGCAGGGAAATCGATTTTGTTGCCCTAAAGTCAGACGAGACAGCCTATTTTCAGGTTTCAGCCACAACGCTCGACGAAACTACCCTCAATCGAGAGTTGGCCCCCTTTAAGAAGGTCCGAGACAACTACCCCAAGACGCTTCTTACGCTCGACACGCTGTTTGCGGACGCGAACTACGAAGGAGTCCGCAAGCGCAACGTGATCGACTGGCTCCTGGAGTAACTTGTAACGTCATAACCCTCCGCCAGCTCCTTACCAAGGCCGCAGCCCCAGTCGCTTAAAGCACAATGCCCCTCTTATCGGCCAAAACAGCAATCTTGGCGTGATAAGAGGGGCTGACTGCGTCAGCGCCTCCACGCAGGCGCCGTTGCCGCCACCGTCCTGCGAGAACGGGCGCGGGACATGGCGACTCGCGTGCAAACGCTAGCGCACGGCCTTGACTGCCGCCGCCAGGTCGAACAACGTATCGAGCACGGCCTCGCAGCCATCCACCACGTCCTGCGGCAGCGGCACGATATCGGGGACGGCAAAGACATGGCAGCCGGCCGTAATGCCCGAGACGCAGCCGTTGCGGGAATCCTCGACCACAGCGCACTCCTCGGGAGCAAAGCCCGCGCGCTCGCAGGCGAGCAGGTACATCTCAGGGTCGGGCTTGCCGTGTACGACGTCCTCGCCGCAGGTCACCGTCTCAAACTTGTCAAAGAGGCCGACCATCTTAAGGTTGCGCTCGGCGGTAACATGGCGCGACGACGTCGCGAGGCCCACGTGATGGCCCGCAGCCAGCAGTTCGTCCAGGCACTCGGCGGCGCCGGCCTTAAGCTCCAGATCGGTCTTGACCATCTCGTCGCGAATCTCCCTATGGCGACGATAGATTGCCTCAGCGGTTTCGCGGCTGCCGTAATGCCCATCAAGGATCTCCATGACATCGGGCAGCGTGCGACCGATAAACTGATGGATCAGCGCATCATCAATCGCGAATCCCAGCTCGGCCGCTCCCGCCTTCCACGCCTTGATACCCAAACGCTCGGTATCGACCAGCGTTCCGTCCATATCAAAAATAACAGCCTTGATCATATCGGTCCCCCATCGCTTCGCGCTGCTGTACTCCCGCAACTTTACCGCACTTGTAAACTTGTATATAACGTATATAGCATATTGCACTTTCGTTACATAGATAGAAGTCTTATGACAAGTGGCTCGGTAGGATTATAGTTTTCGACCGAGTACTCAACGGCAAGGATCGATTCATGCTTTCAGACACCACCGCACCTGCAGAGGGGCTTCAGGACAAACTCGCAGCGCTCGAGCAGCTGCTTTTGGCATACGGACGCGTCGCCATCGGCTTTTCCGGTGGCGTCGACAGCAGCTTTTTGGCCGCGGTCTGCGCCCGCATCATGCCCGCCAGCACGCTTCTCGTTCACCTCACCACGCCGCTCATCGGCACGCCCGAGCAGGCTTCGTTTGAGCGGTCCGTTGACGGGCAGGCCAATGAAGGGCCGCATTTTAAGCTCCCCGTGCTCAATCTTTCGGTCGATCAGCTGCGGCTCCCCCAAGTAGCCTGCAACGATGCCGACCGCTGCTACCACTGCAAGCGCGCCGGCTTTACCGCCATCGTCAACCACGCCAAGTCGCTGGGCTTTCCCACCGTCATCGACGGCAGCAACGCAAGCGACCGCGGCGACTACCGCCCCGGCATGCGCGCCGCCCAGGAGCTCGGCGTGCGCTCGCCCCTCATGGAGGTCGGCTTTACCAAGGACGAAGAGCGCGAGCTGCTGCGCGCCTGGGGCTATCCCGTTTGGAACCTGCCGGCAGGAGCCTGCCTGGCCACGCGTGTCCCCACGGGCGAGGAGCTCACGCGCGAGAAGGTCGATGTAATCCGCGCCTGTGAGGACTACCTGCATGACTTTGGCCTGGACCAGGTCCGCGCACGCCTCGTCGGCGGCTGCATGCATATCGAGGCCGCGCCGGCAGACGTCGCCAAGATCGCCGCCCTCGGCAGCACCGCGGTCAACGACGAGGGAAAGGCCCCGCTTCCCGCCGCCATCGAATCTGCCCTGCGCAACCTAGGCTGCGGCCATATCTCCCCCGAGGTCACCCCCTACATCCACGGCAACATGAATCTTTAGGTTACGCCGTTTTACAAACGGCGTACCTGCTCGGCGCTGCGCGGGCTCCGGGCACGGCAATCTGACGTTCAACTTCACGGGCGCGACCAAAAGGTCAGCGCCCGCTTGTTTCACGTCACCTTACCGCACCCGGAGCCCGCTCGCTCGCATATGCTCAACCTGGACTGCGTTAACTGACCCACCAAAAAGGGACAGGTTTATTTTGGCAGGTTTTACCTGGGGAAATATTGCAAGACA
This sequence comes from uncultured Collinsella sp., assembly GCA_902490405.1. GTDB lineage: Bacteria > Actinomycetota > Coriobacteriia > Coriobacteriales > Coriobacteriaceae > Collinsella. Next base: position 24,780 of record CABUDS010000008.1, on the reverse strand, counting down.
ATCGCCCCTCTAGCACCCATCCAACTTCGAGAGACACTAGAGGGGCGACCCGGCTGCATCTACTTCTTCCGATATCGGCGGTTACGGCTCGTCGATGAACCCATTACTTCGATGAGTCCTTTATCCGCCATTTTTGGCAGATGGTAACGGACGGACGAGATTTGGCATTCCGTCTCTCTAAAACAATAGATTTATCTCTCTAAAGTTTCGTATATCTCTCTAACTTTAGAGAGATAAGCACCTTGTTTTAGAGAGACATTTAGAGAGATGTATCGAATTCACTGCTAGATTACCTAAGACTATCTCTCTAGCCTACTTTCTCTTTAGAGAGACATTTAGAGAGACGAGCGTAATCTCTCTAACCATGGGTCCTGCTCTCAAAACGCATACACCCCAACCGCACCCTAAGTTGCAGTGGAATAGTTCCTGTTTTGCAGCCTATCGGGCATAAACAGGAACTATTCCACCGCAACTTCGTTTGACGGGCATTGACCCGCAGGCCTGCCAAAAAGGGACAGGTTTATTTTGGCAGGTTTTATCTTGGGAAACGCAAACAGGGCCGCGACACCTATATGGCGTCGCGGCCCTTTTCCTTGGAGAAGGATCGATTGCTTGAACGGGATGACCGTTCTAGTCTTCGAGTCCGCTATTGATAAGCTCCGCAATCTCAACGGGATCGGTGCTCGCGCGCACCTTGTCACGGAAGCCGGCGTCCATCAGCATCACGGCAGCCTTGGAGAGCAGACGCAGGTGCGTGGTTCCAGCCTCGCCGGCGGGCACGTACAGCGCGAGCGCAACATCGACGGGCACCCCATCGAAACTCGGCCATTCAACGGGCTCGACCAGTTTAAGCACGGCAACGCCCGGCGTATGGATCGCGTCGCTTTTGGCATGCGGAACGGCAAAACCGGCGACAAGGCCGGTCTCGGCCTCGTTCTCTCGAGCAATAAAGGCAGCCTCTACGGCAGACGCGTCATCGGCAAAGCCAAGCTCGATGGCCTGCTCGGACAAATAATGCAGGGCGTCCTCACGCGAGGCGGCGGTATACCCGATCGTCACTTGGTTGGCAGATACAAATCCCATGGAAACCTTCCTTACAACACAGACCTGGCCGCAGCTTCGATGCCGTCGGCGTCCAAACCGTACTTGTGCAGCAAATCGACCGCAGGGCCGGATTCACCATACACATCGCGCACGCCGACACGTCGCATCGGCACCGGATGCTGCTCCGCGAGCACCGAGGCCACAGCCTCGCCAAGACCACCGATAATCGAATGCTCCTCGGCGGTGACCACGCGACCAGTCTTCTTGGCGCTGGCAACCACCAGACGCTCATCGAGCGGCTTGATCGTGTGCATGTTGATGACCTCGGCATCGATGCCATCGGCAGCGAGCGCCTCGGCAGCCTCAAGCGCCTCGGCGACCATGAGGCCGCATGCGACGATAGTCACATCGGACCCCTCGCGCACGACCACGCCGCGACCAATCTTGAACTCATAGTCCTCGTGGTCGTTGATGACCGGTGTTGCCAGACGGCCGAAGCGCATATAGACTGGCCCCTCAAACTCATAGGCGGCGCGCACGCAAGCGCGAGCCTCGATGTCATCGGCGGGAACGATCACCGTCATATCTGGGATCGTGCGCATGAGCGCGATGTCCTCGCAGCACTGATGTGTGGCGCCGTCTTCACCGACCGAGATACCCGCATGCGTGGCGCCGATTTTGACGTTGAGGTGCGGATAGCCGATGGAGTTGCGTACCTGCTCGTACGCGCGGCCGGCGGCGAACATGGCAAAGGTGCTCGCAAAGGCGACGTGGCCCGTGGTTGCAATGCCGGCGGCAAGCCCCATCAAGTTGTTCTCGGCAATGCCGGCATCGTAGAAGCGCTCAGGGTGCGCAGCCTTAAACTTACCGGTTTGCGTGGCGGCGGCCAGGTCGGCATCGAGAACCACAAAGTCATCATGCTCGTTGCCCAGCTCGACAAGTGCCTCGCCATAGCTAACGCGCGTGGCGACCTTCTTGACGTCTGCCATTAGAGCTCCTCCCCTGCTGCTGCGAGCTCGGCCATGGCCTGCTCAAACTGTTCATCGTTGGGTGCCTTGCCGTGCCAGCCCACCTGGTTTTCCATAAAGGAGACGCCTTTGCCCTTCACCGTCTCGGCGATAATGGCCACGGGCGAGGCGCTCACTTTGCGAGCCTCGGCAAAGGCGGCGGCAATCTGCGCCATATCGTTACCGTCGGCGAGCTCGATCACATGCCACTTAAAGGCGCGGAACTTGTCAGCGAGCGGCATGGCCGAGTTGACCTCATCGATCGTGCCGTCAATCTGCAGGCCGTTGTGGTCGACGACGGCAACAAGATTGTCGAGCGCATGGTTGCCGGCAAACATGGCCGCCTCCCACACCTGGCCCTCCTCGCACTCGCCGTCGCCCAGCAACGTGTAGACACGGTAGCTGTCGCCCCAGTGCTTAGCGGCAAGCGCCATTCCAACTGCAGCAGAGATGCCCTGGCCGAGCGATCCGGTGGACATATCAACACCCGGGGTGTCGTTCATGTTGGGATGGCCCTGCAGTCGGCTGCCAATATGGCGGAGCGTCTCGAGCTCTTCGACGGGAAAATAGCCGCGATTTGCCAACACCGAATACAGGCCCGGCGCCGCGTGACCCTTGGAGAGCACAAAGCGGTCTCGATCGGCCTTGTGAGGGTCGGCAGGATCGATATTCATTTCCTCAAAGTACAGATACGTCATGATGTCGGCAGCACCGAGCGATCCACCCGGATGTCCCGACTTGGCCGCGTGAACCGCAGTCACGACACCCTTCCTGACCTCATTGGCGACCTTTGCCAGCTCCTGGTTGGTCATACGAATTCCTCTCTTGAGAACAACCCCGGCACCGGATGACGCGATGCCGGGGCAATCCACTCGTTAAGCCTGAGCGACGACCTTCTGCCAGTCAGCCTCAAAAGAGGCGAGGCCCTGGTCGGTCAGCGGGTGATGCAGGCACTTCTTGAGAGCGGCCATGGGCACGGTCGCGATGTCGGCACCGAGCAGCGCCGCCTGGGTCACGTGGTTGGGCGTGCGGACCGAAGCAGTGATGATCTCGACGGTGTCGTCGACGTTCTTGCCGGTCCAGTCATAGTTCTTGATGCAGGTCACAACGTTGTCGAGCTGCGAGATACCGTCCTCGGCGATGTCATCGAAGCGTCCCACAAACGGACTGATGTAACGAGCGCCGGCGTTGGCGGCCATCAAGGCCTGGGTCGGCGAGAAGACGAGCGTCATGTTGACGCGCACGCCTGCATCGGCCAGCGCGCGGCAGGCGGCGAGGCCGGCCTCGCACACGGGAAGCTTAACCACGATGTTGGGAGCGAGAGCGGCAAGACGCTTGCCCTCCTCGATCATGCCCTCGGCAGTAGTCGCGGTGGACTCGGCGGACACGGGCAGACCCTCGCAGAGCTCGGCAATCTTGAGCATATGGGGCTCAAAGTCGGCGAGCTTACCGCCGGTCTTGGCGTACAGGGACGGATTGGTGGTGACGCCGGCAAGGCAGCCCCAGCTCTTGGCCTCGGCGATTTCGTCAAGGTTGGCGGTATCGATAAAGAACTTCATGGTGCAAACTCCTTCGGAGGAATCCAAAACTCAAAAGAAAGGACAAAGGGGATGCCCCTTTGTCCTATGTGCCGGGCCTGCAGCTGGGACATGCCCCAGGCCCGGCGTCGTGTAGGAAAAACTACTTAGTCCTCGAGAGCCTTCTCGATGCGGCTCGTGACGCCCTTGAGGTTAAGACCGACGACGTACTGCTTGATCGGGCGCTTGATGTGCTCAATCACAAAGCGCTTGCCGTCGATGTCCTGGGCAGCGAGGTTGCGATAGAGCTTCTCGACCTGCTCCTTGACCTCGGGATCGTTAAAGGCGTAGTGGCCGGAGACATCCAGAATCTTCAGGCTGAGCTCGTCGTCGGCCAGAATGTCGTCAACCTGCAGGTTAACGTCGTCGCCGGTCATCCACTTGCGCCAACGCTCGGTCTTGATAGCCTTGACCAGCAGCGTGTGATACAGGTCGGAGGGATCGTCGCACAGGCCGTTGTCGACCAGAATCTGCTCGGTAGCGCAGAGCTTGAGGTAGGCGCGGGTCTCCTCGGTGCCGTACTGAGGGGCGACATTGGAGGCCGTCACGTGAGCCGGGATGTGCTCGAGCAGCGTTGCGTCATCCAGATAGTCGGCGTTGTGCTCCTTCAGGCCCACGCCGTAGCGTTTTGCCATGTCGGCGAGCTCGCGGGCGTTCTTAAAGTTGTAATGGCCGACCTGCTCGGTCCAACGGGTAAGCGTGCCGGTCTGACCGACGATAAAGGTGGGCATGGGGCAGCCGCGCTTCTCGAGCTCGGGCTGCAGCTGAGAAATGAACTCCTCGTACTTATCGGTAGAGGTCAAGCCGCCATTGGTCTCCTCGGTACCGACCTCATAGGCGACCTCGGGCAGGTTATGCTCGCGACGATACTGCTCAAGGTAGTCGATAAGATCGATCGTGCGGCGAAGAACCACGTCGAGCGGAATAACCTTACCGATCTGATAGGGGTCCTTGGTGGGGTCGACCATCAGCAGGTCAAAGCCTGCCTCCATGTCGGCGACGAAGGACTTGCGGGCGAGCTCCATGGCCTCGTCCTCGGGCAGGTGGGCGTTACGCTCCTCGTCGCGCTGCCACGGACCGCCGTGATCGCGGCACAGGTAGTACGGGCCGGTGTAACCCACCTCGTCGGCAACCTTCTTGATGTCGGCGGCAAAGCGCGTCTGGTCCCAACCGTTGACGTAGCCGGCGCCCATCTCGTCCATATCGACCTGGTTGCGGCTGGCGATAAACATGGGCGGGAAATCCTCGTCCTTGGCAAGCTCGAACACGGCCTGAATCAGGTTGGGGCTCATGGGGCCAATGCCGACCATGGTTGCGTGATCGCCGCTATCCTGCAGCTTGAGCATGCCCTGAACGGCCTGGCGGATGGTGAGGTTGGACATTTTGTTCTCCTTCTCCAGAGGATTTTTGACAAAAGTTCCCTGGGACCCAGATGTGGGCCCTATCAGTACGGATGGATTTTGTTGTGTAGGGGCGGTTGTGCGGAGTCAAATCCATCCCTCCGCACAACCGGAGTCCTTAAAGGTTTACTTGGCCTGCTTATCGAGCGTGGGCTTCATGGCAATCAGGATTGCAGCGGCGACCACGGAGCCAATCACGATGTCCAGGCAGAACAGCGCGACGTTGTTGGTGGCAAGGGCGACGATAAAGCCACCGTGTGGGACGTAGCAGTCGATACCCTGGAAGGCGGCGAGTGCCGCACCCACGGCAGAGCCGATGCAGATGCCGGGCAGGGTGTGGCCAAGGTCCTTGACCGCGAAGGGGATAGCGCCCTCGGTGATGCCGATGCAGCCCATGAACAGTGCGGAGATACCCATCTGGCGATCGGCGTCATCGAACTTGTTCTTGGCAATGAGCGCTGCAAGACCGCAGGCAATCGGGGGAATGGCGACGGCGACGCGGAACATACCGTTGGGGCCATAGATGCCGGAGGCCATGATGGCCATAGTAAAGGTCGAAGCGGTCTTATTGATGGGGCCACCCATATCGAAGGCGGTCATAACGCCAATGACCAGGCCCAGGACGACGGCGGAGCCGCCCTGCAGGCTACCGAGCACGCTGGTGAGCCAATCCATCACAAAGCCAAGCGGCGTGGCCAGGATGTAGATGTAGGCCATGCCCAGGACGAGCGAGGTCAGAATCGGGATGATCAGGATCGGCATGATGGTCTGGATGGTGTTGTTGACCTTCCAGGTCTTCATCCAGCGGACAAAGTAACCGCAGATGACAGCCATGATCATGGCGCCCAAGAAGCCAGTCGAAACGCTGTTGCCGCTCGGAGTAACGACTGCGTTGTTGACCAGGTAGCCCAGGACAAAACCGGGGGCGAGCGCGGGCTTGCCGGCCATCGAGTAGGAGATGTAAGCCGCAAGCACCGGGATCATCATGGAGATGCCGGCCATGCCGATGGTGTTAAGACTCACCATCAGCGGATTCGTAACCTCCATGCCGTTGGCGCCGGCGGTACCGGATGCCAACGAGAAGGCGAGGAACACGCCACCGATAACGACAATGGGGATAAAATAGGAAACGCCGGTATTGAATGCATTGAGCAGCGTCTTGCCAGGATCGGCAAAGATAGACTGCTTGGACGCCGGTGTCGGGGCCTGCGGGGCAGCGGAGACGGCCTTCTTCTCTGCCTTGGCCTCGGCCTTGGGCGCGTCAACGGCGCCACCCGTCGCCTTGATGATCTCAACAGCCTGGTCGATGATCTTGACCGGATCGGCGATCACATCGGAAGTACCGACCTTGAGGAACTTGCCCTCGGCCATCTTCTGCTCAAAACGGTCCTCGTTCTCGACACCCACGTCGACGGACTCCAGGACCAGGTCGGCGGAGTCCACGTCTTCCTGCGTGAGCTCATTCTCGATACCCAGGCCACCCTGAGCCTCGACCTTGCACTCGATGCCACGGGCGGCGCATTCATCTTGAATCGCCTTCTGGGCCATATACGTGTGGGCGATACCCACGGTACAGGCGGCAACGCCTACGATCTTCATTGCTTCCCTCTTTTCATAGAGTTGCGTGCGCAAGACACCGTTTGCGGAGGCCTCCGGAGCATCCCCTGCCGTTTGGACTTGCTGTCTTTTCGACAAGACCAATATAGGTGCTTAATTTTCTTAATGCCAGCTTATTTCGGTAAACGCGCAGGTCAGAGCGTTGGTTACGCTATTTAGTTATGCGTTTAACCAAAAATGAATCCTGCGATTTTACCCTCGATTTCAAAAGTCAAGAAGTATTTGATTTTCTCGGTAGACGGCAGATACGCATGCCGGTCACAAATTTCGACCCCACCCGTATACCGCATTTGTTGCATACTCATATGAAAGGAGAAAGCCGCTCACCGAAGCGCATCCCTCACCAAGACTCAAAGTCATCATGTTGGAAAATGCTCATCTGTCGGAAGGAGTCGCTGTGGCAAAACAGCGCGTTACGATTGCAGACGTCGCTCGAGAGGCGGGAACCTCGACGGCAAGCGTCTCGTATTACCTCAACGACAAACGAGAAAAGCTTAGCGAAAAGACGCAGAACAAAATCGCGCGCGTCATTAAGGAACTCGGATACGTTCCCAACGCCCAAGCGCAGACGCTCACCGGCAAGCAAACCCACGTCATTGCCATCATCATTTTGGATAACACCAACAAATGGGCGGGGCTCGTTCTCAATGGCATGGAGCAGGTCATGCTCCCCGCGGGCTACCAGACGGTCGTTTGCACGAGCAACTTTAACCCCGAGACCGAGCTCATGTACGTCGACAAGATGCTCTCGCTGGGCGTCGATGGCTTTATCATCCAGCCCACGGCAAATTTCAAGGCCGTGCACGACCGCATTAGACGCGCCGGCAAGCCCGTCGTCTTTTTTGACGCGGCCATCTACAGCCCAGGCACCAGCTGGATCAAAACCAACCTCTACGACGGCGTGTACAACGCCACACAGGCACTCCTCGACGCCGGCTACGAAGATTTCTTTTCCATTGCCGCCAACATGACCGAGATGCGCACCCGCATGGAGCGTTTTCAGGGGTATGCCGAGGCGCTGGCAGCGAACGGACAGCTCTACAAAGCGATTCCCATCGACCACAACAAGCCGTCAATCAACGAGCTTACCGAGTACTTTAAATTCAAGTTTAATCCCGCCAAGCGTACGCTCATCTTTGTCCAAAACCAATGGGCGCTCCCCCGCGTCTACAAGGCCCTCCAACCCATGGCCCATCTGCTTCCGCAGCAAATAGGTCTTTTGGGACTCAACTGCGAAGACTGGACTAATCTCACCACACCGACCGTCTCCACCATCATCGAGCCCGTCGACCAGGAAGGCAGGGAGGCGGCCGAGATGCTGCTCGCCTTGCTTGATGGCAGCAGCCAACCCGGCGAGCAGCGCATTCTCGAGTGCAAGCTCAACTGGCTCGACTCCACCTCGATCTAGACCGCGGGACAAATAAATCAGGAGTGTTTGTCCCAAATCTTAAGTATTTGTTCGACAGAACGGCCCCTGTCGGCTCCTGCTAGACTGGTAGATTCGCAACCGACTACCCAGGAGCCCCCATGTCGCGCAAATCCGCCTACAAGCAAGTACTTTCCATCGGCACCGCCGTGGTGCTGGGGTTTGCGCTGTTTACGGGATCGCTCGATGGGGCGCCCAAGTTGCTGTCGCCGCAAAGTGATGAGCAGGCGGCGGCTCTGGCCGAGAAGCAAAACGAGAGTCCCAGCCGTACCGACGACGAAGCGGACTTGGTCGCCCGGCTCGAATCGGGAACAGCGAGCTCCGAGGACTCTGGCGATGGCCCCGATTCCGCCGCAAGCGACACCGATGACGCTTCCGCGGACAGCGTCGCCACCCCCATCGACGAGGTCGAAAACCCCGACCTCAACCGCGCCCGCGGCGTATATCTCAGCAGCATTCCCGACTACGCCGGCAACCCCTACGTTGCCCTCCGCGCCGACGGCACGCATCCGCTCGGCACGCCGTCGTTCACGCTCGATGAATACGAACGAGCCACCGAGGAGGGCTGCTTTAAGAAGTTCTCCAAGCTCGACAGCCTGGGCCGCACTCGCAAGGCGCTCGCCTGCGTGGGCCCCGAATCGCTCGGTCAGGGCAAGCGCGGCGATATCTCGCGTATCCATCCTGCCGGTTGGCACCAGCAGCGCTACGACTTTATTCCAGGCCAGAGCCTCTACAACCGCTGCCACCTCATCGCCTGGTCACTCTGCGGCGAAAACGCCAACCGCAAGAATCTCCTCACCGGCACGCGCTATCTCAACGAGACGGGCATGCTGCCGTTTGAAGAGCAGATCCTCGACTACGTCCGCGACACGGGCAACCACGTGCTCTATCGCGTCACGCCTATGTACAACGAGGAGGAGCTCGTCTGTCGTGGCATTCGTCTGGAAGCACAATCGATCGAGGACCACGGCAAGACCCTGTGCTTCCACGTGTACTGCTACAACCTGCAGCCGCACGTGCAGATCGACTACGCCACCGGCCGCAACCAGGCATCCGGAGACTAGTGCCGACCGCGCCGCCCGTAACCCAAAAATGATCCGTTTTCCTCCGTCCCCAAGGGATCAAATAAGGCCGCCCCGGTTACCCGGGGCGGCCTTTTCGTCAGCACCTACATTGCAGACAAAGCCACACGTTACTTAGCTCGGCCCTCCTCATAGCGCTCGACCAGCTTGGCCTGAACGTCATAAGGCACCTGCTCATAGCCTGCAGGCTTCATGGTAAAGTCGCCCGTGCCGCGCGTGATAGAGCGCAGACGCGTCGAGTAATCCGTCAGCTCGGCCAGCGGCGCCTGCGCGATAACCACGGTGTCTCCGCGCTCATCGGTCTCCATGCCCGTCACGCGACCGCGCGAGGCCGAGATGTCGCCCATCACGGCGCCGGCGTAGCTCTCGGGGATCGTCACCGTGATTTCCTCGATGGGCTCCAGCACCACCGGGTCGGCATCGGCGCATGCCTTGCGCAGGCCGATGCGAGCCGCCGCGCGGAACGCCATCTCGTTGGAGTCGACGCTGTGATACGAGCCGTCGTACACAGCCACACGAATGCCCGTGAGCGGGTAGCCGGCAATGATGCCGTCCTTCATGGTCTCCTGGACGCCCTTGTCCACGGCGGGAATCAGCGAGCGCGGAATGCGACCGCCCACGACCTCGTCCACGAACTCATAGCCGTCGCTCGTGCCGTCGGACCCAATGAGCGGCTCGACGCGCAGCCAGCAGTCGCCGTACTGACCGGCACCGCCGGTCTGCTTCTTGTGGCGACCCTGGGCGCTCGCCGTGCGGCGGATGGTCTCGCGATACGGAATGCGGATCGGCACGCTCTTGGCGGCGACCTTGGTGCGGTCCTCCAGACGGTTGAGCAGCACCGAAACCTGTGCCTCACCAACGGCAGAGATAATGGTCTGGCCAGTCTCCTCGTCGCGGTCGATGCTCATAGTCGGATCGGCCTTGCAGGCCTTCTCGATAAACGTGTAGAGCTTCTCTTCGTCCCCGCGATTCTCGGCCTCAATAGCGATGCGATACTGCGAGTTGGGGAACTTAAACGCCGCAGCCTCGACCTTGCCGGTAATGGAGAGCGTGTCACCCGTCTCGGCCGCCAACTTGGGCGCCACGATAATGTCGCCGGCATAGGCGTGACCGACCTCGGTCATGTCGCGGCCGCACATCACATACAGGTGAGCCAGACGATCGCTCTTGCGGGTACGCGCGTTGATCAGCTCAAGGCCCGGCTCAAGCGTGCCCGTCAGCACCTTGATAAAGCTGATGCGACCCTGCTGCGGATCGGCCAGGGTCTTAAACACAAACGCCACCGGACGGTCATCGTCGCTCGAAATCTTGAGCGAATCGCCGTCGATAAGCGGCATCTCGCCGTAGTCGGTCGGCGCCGGGAAGTACGTCGCGATGTCGTCCATCAGCGAGTTGACGCCCTGCTCCTTAATGCAATCGCCCGCAAAGACCGGCACAAAGATGCGCTCGGCAATCGCCTTCGACAGCAAGCCCTCAAGCTCCTCCTGCGTCAGCGTCTCCTCGCCTTCCAGGTACTTCATCATCAGCTCATCGTCGGCCTCGGCCACCAACTCGCACAGATGGTCATGGGCCTGTTCGGCCTGGGTACGATACTCCTCGGGAATCTCCGACTCAACGGCTTCGGTGCCGTTGCAGTGGCGCGCCTTCATGCGCACCAGGTCGATAATGCCGTCAAAGTCCTCGCCCTCGCCCCAGGGAAGGGTCACGGCGCCCAGGCGCGTACCAAAGCGCTCCTGCAGCAGGTCCATCGTGGTCGCAAAGCTGGCCTCGGAGCGCGACAGGCGGTTTACAAACACCGCACGCGCCAGACGCAGGTCCTCGGCGGCATACCAGAGCTTAACCGTCGTAGGCTGCGGGCCGGCCTCGGCGTCGACCACAAACAGAGCCGTCTCGCAGACGCTCATCGCGGCAAAGGCGTCGCCGATAAAATCGGGATAGCACGGGGCATCGAGCACGTTGATGCGTGCGCCCTTCCAGTCGATCGGCGCAATGGTCGTCGAGATGGAAAATGCACGCTTGACCTCTTCAGGGTCATAGTCGAGCGTGGGCTTGGTGCCGTCGTGGCCGCCCAGGCGAGCGGTCTTGCCGGAAAGGTGGAGCATGGCCTCGGCGAGTGAAGTCTTGCCCACCCCGCCTTGGCCTACGAGCACCACGTTCCTTACGTTACCGGTCTTGGGAGCACCCATGATGACCTCCTTGCAGGGCCGCGCGCAATGCGCGACGCCAACGGGGAGGGTTCGCGGTCGGTGCCGTCCCAGGAGCAGCATGGTCGGCAGCCGAGCCGACTCACCCTCCAAATGTCCTATGCCACCACCCTACCCTCACGGGTGACTGTCCATGCACACCTTTCGGCGCACGTACGGATACAGGCGGCGAGAGGAAGAGACAAGCTTGTGAGGCAATTATTGAACCCCGTCGATGTAAACAAAAAGCCGCCACAGACCGTAAGACCTGTGGCGGCTTCGCCTCAATTAATAGTTGAGTAAATACCTGAGTCTACCCCTCGATACGGCTCAAGAACTCACGCGTGCGCTGCTCGCGCGGATGGCCGATAACCTGATCGGCAGGCCCCTCCTCGACAATGCGGCCGCCATCCATAAAGACCACGCGGTCGGCAACATCGCGCGCAAACTGCATTGCGTGGGTCACGATCACCATCGTCATGTTCTGCGCAGCGAGGTCCTTAATGACACGCAGCACCTCGGCCGTCAGCTCGGGGTCGAGCGCCGAGGTCGGCTCGTCAAAGAACAAGATCTCCGGGTCGAGCGCCAAGGCGCGGGCGATACTCACACGCTGTTGCTGACCGCCCGAAAGCTCACATGGCACCTTGTTCTCGTTGCCCGTAAGCCCCATCTGCGCGATCAACTCACGCGCACGCGCTTCGGCCTGCTCGCGCGGACGCTTGAGTACGCGAACCGGAGCGTCGGTGATGTTTTTCATCACCGTATAGTGCGGAAACAGATTGTAATTTTGGAACACCAGGCCGAATCGCGAGCGTGCCCGCTTGGGCACATCGCCCTTCGCATAGACCGCGCCCGAACCCGCATCCGTCGCAACGGCAAGGTCACCAAACGAGAGCGAGCCTCCGTCGAGTGTCTCGAGCAGCGTGGCACACCGCAGCAGCGTGGACTTGCCGCCACCCGAAGGCCCGATAATCGCCACGACCTCGCCACGCTTGACCTCGAGCGAGATATCCTTGAGCACCTCATTGCCGCCAAATGCCTTGCGCGCGCTATCGATTTTCATCACTGAGTTAGTCATGGTAGTAATCCAATTTTTTCTCCGCGGCGCCCAGCAGCATCTCGACCACAAAGTTAAAGACCCAGTAGATCAGCGCCGCGATCGCAAACGGCACCATGCTCACTTGCGAGGCAACTAGCGCCTTGGCCGTCGAGAACATCTCGCCCACGCCAATGGCAAATGCCAGCGACGTATCCTTGACCAGCGTGATAATCTCGTTTCCCATCGCCGGCAAAATACGCTTAGCGACCTGCGGCATCACGATATACAGAAACGTCTGTATGCGCGAATAGCCCAGCACCTCGGCTGCCTCGTATTGACCGCGCGGAATCGACTGCAGGCCCGAGCGATAGATCTCGGCAAAGTAGCCGGCGTAGTTGATGATGAACGCCACAACGCACGCCGTCCACTTGGAATCGGGCGTGAGCGAGATGCCGAACACGTAGTACGGAGCGAAGTAGATGGCAAACATCTGTAGCATGAGCGGCGTGCCGCGCATGACCGAAATATAGATGCGCGCGATCCAGCGAAGCGGCGCAATTTTGCTCATGCGCATAAACGCCACGGGAATTCCCAGCGGAATCGACCCGAGCAACGTCAGCACAAACAGCTGCAAGCTGACCAAGAATCCCTGGCCAAGCATCTGCATCATGACCTGAATAGACATTACTTGAGCACCCAATTATCGAAAGATAGACCATAGCTTGAATACTTATCGCACAGGTCCTTGACCGTACCGTCCTCATAGAGCGCCTTGAGCGACTCGGTCACGGCGTCGGCCGACTTGCTGTCGCCCTTCTTAAAGCCAACGGCGTAGTGTTCGCTGGACAGCGGCTCATCAAGCTGCGTATAGGCATCGGGCTTGGCGGCCAGCTGATACTGAGCGATCGAGAGGTCACAGGCAACGGCATCGACCGCACCACTCTCGAGCTGCATAAACGCCGTGTTGTACTCACCGATGGTATCGAGCGTGGCAAACGTCGCGGCCAGATCCTTCTGGTCGCCCTCGAGCACATCCTGCGCAGCGGAATCAGTCTGGGTAATCACGGTCTTGCCGGCAAGATCGTCCCAGCTCTTGATACCCGCGTCCTTCTTGACCACCAACACCTGCTCGTTGAGCATATACGGCTCGGAGAACGTGTAGTCGTCCTCGCGGCCCTCCATGGTAAAGCCGTTCCAGATGCAGTTGATGGCGCCGGAGTTGAGCAGCGTGTCCTTGGCATCCCAATCGATGGCCTCGTAATCGACATCCCAGCCCTGCTTATCGGCAACGGCCTTGGCAAGGTCAAGGTCAAAGCCCGTGTACTCGCCGTCATCGCCCACAAAGCCGTACGGAGGGTAGGACTTGTCAAAGCCCACCACGAGCTTCTTGGACTCCGCGGCGCCCTTCACATCCTTGGCCGCGGCAGAACCAGCAGCGGAGCCCTTGCCAGCACCACCGCCGCAGCCGACAAGACCAAGGCCAAGCACCGTGGCGAGCGAGCCGGCTAGACCAACAAACTGACGACGAGACATATCGGTATTCATGGTATTCCCCCTCGATAGCACTTTAGTTAGGTAAAGTGAGTCATGTAACGTTCAGAATCATACACTTTAGTGAGATGGAGTACAAGGGAGGGCTTGCCCGCCGGATGCCGGGGCAGGGGTTAAGTTTGCTGCTCTACAGTCCTGCTCACGACGGAGGCCACATTAAGTGGCCTCCTGTTCGTGCGGAACTCGCGACAAATTAAACTCCGCGCCGGGCGCCACCCAGCCGGGAGACAACGTGCTCGGAACCTTAAATAGCCTCCTCTCCAAACGGGCACGTTGAATGCACGGTACAATTGCTTCGGACTTTTCTTTTATTTAATAGTGGGGTTAATTCATGGCAGAATCTCGTGCGGAGCGTAGGGCTCGTCGTGCTTTGATCGAGGCGGCTGAGGGGTCGGAGGAGAAAAAATCTTCTAAGAAATCCAAGTCGTCTCAGGATGCGAAGGGTAAGTCGGCGAAGGGCAAGGTTAAGACCAAGCGTTCTGGCTCTCGTCAGGGCGGGGATAAGGCGCCTCACGTTCGCTCCAAAGGCTCGCGCAAGGATTCGGCTCAGCCTGCGCGTAAGGTTGTGGACCCCAAGTCTCCCTGTTCGATCATGAAAGCTTGCGGTGGGTGCACGGCGCTCAATCGTCCTTATAAGAAGCAGTTGGCGGCCAAGCAGGCTGCTATGGAGGAGCTGTTTGCTGAGCTCTGTGAGCGCGAGGGTGTTGCCGTTGATCCCATTCGCGGTATGGGTGTTACCCTGGGCGACCCGGGCAAGTATCCTGCGCCGCGTGGTTTTCGTCATAAGGCTGCCACTCCGTTTGCTCCCGGCAAAGAGGGCGCTGTCCGCTGCGGCTTTTTTGAACGTGGGACGCACAGGATCGTTGCTGTTCCTGAATGCCCTGTCGAGGCGCCGGGCACTCGTCAGATTCTCAACGGCATCGCTCGCGAGGCCGAACGTCTGCATATTCCTGCCTTTAACGAAGACAAGCATCTGGGGCTGCTTCGCTATGCCGTCGTTCGCTGCGGCTGGCGCACCGACCAGATTATGGTCACCCTCGTGACCGCTCAGCGCGACCTGCCGCATGCGCAGGAGTTCTTTGAGGCTGTCGCCGCACTCGATCCGCATATCGTCACCGTCGCTCAGAACATCAACGGTCGCCCCGGCAATGCCATCTTGGGTGAGGAGACTCGTATCGTCTATGGCGCCGAATGCATGCGCGACCAGCTGCTCGGCTGCGAGTTCGATATCTCCCCCACCGCGTTCTATCAGACCAATCCGCAGCAAACCGAGCTGCTCTATCGACTTGCCATTGACGGCATGGACCTGCAGCAGGGTGATATTCTTATGGACGCTTACTGCGGCAGCGGAACCATCGGCCTGTGCGCCGCGAAGGATGCCCAGGACAAGGGCGTCGGCATTATGCTGCTCGGCGTGGAGCGCAACCCGGCGGGCATTGCCGACGCACGTCGCAATGCCGAGCTCAACGGCCTCACCCGCAGCGCTTGGTTTATGGCCGACGACGCCACCGATTACATCCTGGACGCCGCCGACAACAACGAGCGGATCGATGTCCTTTCCATCGACCCGCCGCGCGCCGGCTCCACCCCCGAGTTCCTCGAAGCCGCCTGCGCACTCAAGCCGCGCCGCATCACCTATATCAGCTGCAACCCTGTGACCCAAGAGCGCGACCTGCACCAGCTCCTCGACGGAGGCTATCGCCTGCTCAAGATCACGCCCGTCGACATGTTCCCCCATACCGACCACACCGAAACCGTAGCGGTCCTCGAGCGCCGCTAATCCACCCCGGTAGATTTTCGAGACAAGAAAGGGGGCGGCCCGTCTGGACCGCCCCCTTCGCTTGGTTTATGAACTCCGCTACATCCCCTTGCGCAGGTCACACACGCCGGCTGCCGCCATCTCGCGCAGCAGCGTCTCGCGGTCGCGCGTCACGATCAAATCCAGCGGGAAGTGAATCTCGTCGAGCATCTTGCGCGCGTGATCGAGCTTGCCAATGGCCATGCCAATGTGGGCATCGGTCGACACGCCAATGCCCACGCCCAGTTCGGCACAGCGCTCGGCGATCTTGCGGCATACGGCCCAATGCTCAGTGTCGACACCGTGTTCAAGACTATGGTTGTTGATCTCGATAATCTTGTGCTTGGCCTTAGCCGCCAACAGCACCTCGTCGATATCGAACGGCACGCCCGAGCGCCCTGTGTGGCCCAGCATGAACACCTTGGGGTGCTCCAGGGCATTGATGTACATCTGGGTCGTTTGGGCGAGCGTCGCGCCTTCGGCAAACTGCGGGTTATGCACGCTTGCCACCAAATAATCCAAATTACGCGTCACCAAATCGAACAGCGAATGCTCACGACTATACGAATCGCCGGCGATATCGAGCGAAACGGGAATGTCTTCGCCAAACAAGCTGCCGTCCAGCGAAACGATATCAGCCTCGGCACCACGCAGCACCAGCACGCCGCTCCAAATGCGCGGCCAGATATCCTGGTTAATAAAGAATTGGAAACTGCGCAGGTCATTGGGACAAGGCGTAACCATCGAGCTTAAATGATCGGCGGAACCGAGCACCTGAAGGCCGCGCTCCGCCGCCCAATAGATGTTCTCCTCGATGGTTGAGTACGCATGCGCAGAGAACATCGTATGAGTATGAATATCACAAGAAAGAAGGTAGGGCATCGGGTCTCCTTGTCCAGTATGGCCGTCGCGTATATTCATTGTACGCATAGCTTTCGGCAGTCGTAAAACTGCTTCATCCCAATCACACAACGGCATAGACAACGGGGTCTGGCTTAAAACCAAACCCCGTTTCACGTAAAACATTGTAAGCAGAGCGCTTTACTTTCGACGATATTCGTCGGCCAGCTGCTTCCAGGCAGGCAGCGAGTTGACGATTGTCTCATAGCTCACGCAGTAGCCCAGGCGGAACCAGCCCGGCATGCCAAAGCTATCCGAAGGCACCGCGAGCAGCTCATACTTCTTCGCGCGCTCACAGAACGCATTCGCATCGGACTCCAGCGCTTTCACCCATAGGTAGAACGCGCCATCCGGCTCAACATAGGTGTAGCCGTACTCCGCTAGTGCATCGGTAAGCGCGGTGCGGTTGCGAGCATAGGCCTCGACATCGCTCGGTTCATCAATGCAGTCGATGATTACACGCTGGAAGAGCGCCGGTGCACACACGAAGCCCAGCGTACGGGCGGCACCGGCAACGGCGGGCATTAGACGAGCTGCCTGAGGATTCGTATTGGGAACCAGGATCCACCCGACGCGCTCGCCCGGTAGCGAAAGCGACTTGGAATACGAGTAGCACACGATGGTGTGCTCGTAGATCGAAGGCACCCAAGGCACCTCGGCGCCATAGACAATCTCGCGATACGGCTCATCAGAGATGAGCATAATCGGATTCTCGGGATCGCGCTGAGCGTTGGCCTCGCGCAGAACATTGGCCAGTCGCGTCAGCGTGTCGCGTGTATACACGGCACCGGTCGGATTGTTGGGCGAGTCGATGATGACGGCAGCCGTCTTATCGGTAATCGCCTTGAGCACGTTACTCACGCTCAGCTGGAACGTATCTTCATCGGCGAGCGCCTCAACACACGTGCAGCCGGCCTTCTCAATCCACACGCGATACTCCGGAAAGTACGGGGCGATAACAACAACCTCATCGCCCGGGTTCGTAACGGCATTGAGCGTGCAGGTGAGCGAAGCCGCGGCACCCACCGT
This sequence comes from uncultured Collinsella sp., assembly GCA_902490405.1. Lineage (GTDB taxonomy): Bacteria > Actinomycetota > Coriobacteriia > Coriobacteriales > Coriobacteriaceae > Collinsella. The sequence goes on along the minus strand of CABUDS010000008.1, from coordinate 7,127 downwards.
CATAAAGACGTCCTTGCCCTCATAGCTCGTGCCAAAGCGACGGTTGAGCGAGTCGGCGACGGCTGCTCGACATTGCGGCAGACCCGGCGCAGGCGTGTATCCATGCAGCTGGTCGCTCGGCAGCTCCAAGGCCTTCTTAATGGACTCAGCCACGGCGGCAGGTGCCGGAACGCTCGGGTTACCCAGCGAAAAATCGAATACGTTCTCCGCGCCGATCTGTGCCTTGCGCTCAAGGCCATAGCTAAAGATCTCACGGATGATGGAGCTTTCCGCACCGCGAGCATACATAGTTTCATTGATCATCTGTTCCCCTTTCGCATAGGCGCTATTGTACGCTTTAGCCGAGCAAAGTGCCGCAGCAATGTGACCCGAAATTAATCGGCTTCACCAGTAAGCGGCGAGCAGTCTCCATATCGCTCAAAAGAAAAAGCCTCCGCAGGTTTCCCCGCGGAGGCTTTTGTTACAAGGGCTATTTGTCGGCGTCGGCGTCAGCGTCGGCGTTGGCGGCATGGTCATCGCCAGCGTCATCGGATGCCACTTCGGCATCCTCCTGCATGGCCGCCTGCGCAAAAGCCGCGGCATCAGCCGCCAGCTCCTCCTCGCTCATGCGAGGCGTGCGCTTTTTGGTCGACATGCCGGCCGCCTTGGCATTGCGCTCCTCCTTAGCCGCCAGGATATCGCCCTCGCGCTCAAGGTAGGCATCCCACTCGTTGTCGAGCAGGGCATTCACGGCGTCGCCTTCGACGGTCTCGCGCTCAAGCAGCACCTTGGCCATCAGATCGAGCTGATCGCGGCGGACATCCAAAATCTCGACCGCGCGACGATGGGCCTCACGCATAATGCGCTGGACCTCGATGTCGATACGGCGCGCCGTCTCCTCGGAGTAATCCTGGTGATCGGCATAGTCGCGACCCAGGAACACCTGATGCTGCGCCTCGCCAAACACTTGCGTGCCCAACTCCTCGCTCATGCCCAAGCGCGTGACCATCTCGCGCGCCATCTTAGTCGCGCGCTCCAGATCGTTGCTCGCGCCCGACGTGATGTCGTCGCACATGAGCTCCTCGGCAACGCGACCGCCCAAGAACACGGCGAGCTCGTCGAGCATCTCGTTCTTGGTCTTGAGGAAGTGATCCTCCTGCGGAAGCTGCAGTGTGTAGCCCAGAGCCTGACCGCGGCTGACGATCGAGATCTTGTGGACCGGATCGGAGTGCTCCAGGATGTGGCCCACCAGGGCATGACCGCTCTCGTGGTAGGCAATCGTGGTGCGCTCGGCCTCGGTCATCACGCGACCCTTGCGCTGCGGTCCGGCAATCACGCGCTCCATCGATTCCTCGACCTCGTCCATCGAGATCACGGAACGATGACGGCGAGCGGCCAGCAGCGCAGACTCGTTGAGCAGGTTCGCCAAATCGGCACCAGTAAAGCCAACGGTCATCTGGGCGAGCTTCTCAAACTTAACGTCCTCGTCCATCGGCTTGTTCTCGGCATGCACGCGCAAGATCTGCTCGCGGCCCTTCACATCCGGACGGTCGACCGTAACCTGACGGTCAAAACGGCCGGGACGCAGCAATGCCGGATCCAAGATGTCAGGACGGTTGGTCGCAGCGATTAGGATGACCGACTCGCTTTCCTCAAAGCCTTCCATCTCGACCAGCAGCTGGTTGAGCGTCTGCTCGCGCTCGTCGTGACCGCCGCCCAGACCAGCTCCGCGCTGACGTCCCACGGCATCGATCTCGTCAATAAAGATGATCGACGGAGCCTGAGACTTGGCCTCCTTAAAGAGGTCGCGCACGCGGCTGGCACCGACACCCACGAACATCTCGACAAAGTCAGAACCAGAGATGCTAAAGAACGGCACGCCCGCCTCGCCGGCAACGGCCTTGGCCAGCAGCGTTTTACCGGTGCCCGGAGGGCCAACCAGCAACACGCCACGCGGGATCTTGGCGCCCAGCTTGCGATAGCGATCCGGATCGCTCAAAAAGTCACGGATCTCCTCGAGCTCCTCGACTGCCTCGTCCACGCCGGCAACGTCTTCAAACTTGACCTTGGGGCGTGTGGCCTCGTTGGTCTTGGCGTTGGTCTTGCCAAACTGCATGTTCCTGTTGTTGGCGCCCATCATCTGGCGCATAAAGTAGAACATGATGGCGATAAGGGCGATCGTCGGAAGCACACTCATCGCCAAGTCGCCCCAAAAATCGGGATCGTTGGTGTTGACGATGTACTTGGTATCGGGGTGCTCCGCCATGAGCTCGGCAAGCGAATCGGAGCCGACATAGGTCGAGGAGAAGCTCTTGAGCTCGCTCGTATCGCCCTTGTCCTTCTTCGTCTTCCAGTAATGACCCGTCACGCTTCCGTCTTGAACCGTATAGGTCAGATCTTCGACGCGATCCTGCTTGATGGCGCTGACCATCTCGCTCGTCGCGAGCTTAACGGTATTGCTGGAGCTGGCAAAGCCGGAGCCCATATTAAAGAAGGCATAGCCCAGAAGCGCGCAAGCCAAAATAAAATACAGCCAGCCCGTACGCGTGGGCTTCTTGCCTCCGGGCATCCCCGGGATCTTAGGCTCCCGGGGAGTCTGGGAATTGTTATCGTTACGGTCGTCGGGCATCTTACGAATAAACCTCCGGTTTCAAAATGCCCAGATACGGAAGGTTGCGATAGCGCTCGGCATAGTCGAGGCCGTAGCCCACCACAAAGGCATCGGGGCAATGGGTTCCAACATACTTGGGCGTGACGGCCGAGGTACGGTCCTCAACGTCCTTCCATAGGAAGGCGGCGACCTCCAGAGAAGCGGGCTTACGGCTCTCGAGGTTCTTCATCAGGTACTTGAGGGTCAGGCCCGAGTCCAAAATGTCCTCAACGATCAGCACGTCGCGACCACGGATGTCGATATCCAGGTCCTTAATGATACGCACGATACCCGAAGACTTCACACCGTCGCCATAGCTCGAAACAGCCATGAAATCGATGTTGGTCGGCAGCTCGATCTTACGCATCAGGTCGCCCATAAAGACCACGGCGCCGCGCAGGACCGCAATCAGCACCAGATCCTTACCCGCGTAGTCGCGAGTAATCTGCTCGCCCAGGCGAGAGACGATACCGTCGATATCCTCCTGCGTGAACAGAACCTTCTCGATATCCGGATGTTGAGAAGCCATGACAACCCTTTCTTGTGCTTATCGCCCACACACCGCCGTATGGACGCGAACTACACATTCTAGCAGCGCACGGGGTAAATTTACCAGCCCGTGCGCCATCAGCGCGGGAATACCGTCAACGTCGCACAGAATAGCAGGCGTGGGACGCTATTCCGCATCGACCACGCGGAGCAGATATGCCACGCGCGTTGCGGCCGTGCACTTAAAACGCTCGTCCGCGCGAACTCCGGCGACCCACACCACGGCACCCCCCGGCGCCGTCCTCACCATGGGCACGCCGGCGCGCTCGGAAACGGGAATGCGAGCCTCACCCAGCAAGTCGGATACTTTCTTGCTTCGACCACTCATCCCTAACGGGCACATCACGTCTCCCGGTGCGGGACCGTCCACCCACAGGCGCGCCAATCGCGCCTCGGCAGGGATCTCGCCACGCGAGCCCGCCAGGATTCGCTCACTATCGCTGTCGGCAAAACCCAGGGCAGCCGCGTCTACCAAAGCTGTCACTTCCCCGGCAGCCGCAAGCTCACGGGCGCGGTGCACGATATCGCATCCCGGCTCAACGGCCATCGGTTCTGTGACCAGCATACGTCCCCCGCCCAACGGCAAACGACCGGGTACGGTAACCCAGTCCGCGACCAGGCCCTCGCGAGCCGCCGGCGCCTTAAACGCCAGCATGCCAAACTCAATGCGCGCGTCAATCCCCGCCGGAAGCGTGACCGAGCCGGCGCCCTCGGCAACGCAGGAAAGGACTCGCTCCACATGTCGCATCTCTGGACGAGCGTCCGGATCGATGCGCTTAATCGCCAGCCGCACGATGCGCCGCGCGATTACCACCTCGGCCGCAGCAAGGCGCCTGGCATCGAGCACCAGTGCGCCCGCCGCTTCCTTGCGCAGGCAGCTTCGAAACGCCTGTGCCGAAAGCTGGGAAAGAAAGGCGTCTTCGTCGCCCAGAATTTCGCAAGCGGCGCCAATCGTCTTACAGACGCTCGCGTTGCGCTGTGCCACCACCGGCATCACCCGATGGCGTACATAGTTGCGCAGGTACGAAACGTCCTCGTTGCTTTCATCTTCCCGCCATGGCTGACCATGTACCTGTAGATAGCCCACGAGCTCGCCATGAGTTAGGTCAAGCAAGGGGCGCACCACGATATTCCTTCGACGGGGAATGCTCGAAAGCCCAGCCGGGCCCGACCCCTTAATGGCGTTCATCAAAAATGTTTCCGCGCGGTCCGACGAAGTATGCGCGGTACAGATACGAGCCGCCGTCCGCGGTGCGCCCGATTCGGCACAAAGTTCGCGAACATATCTCCGTGCCGCGGCATAGCGCACCTCGCGAGCCGCAGCCTCGATATTGCCCGATTCGTCATCAAAATAGGCATGCTCAACACACAGCGGCAAGCCGTATTGCGCGCACAGGTCACGTACAAAGGCCTCGTCGCCATCGGATGCCTCCCCGCGCAGATGATGGTTTACATGCAGCACGTGCAATCGCTCGCGCGCAATGGGAGCGACGCCGCGCCCGTCCTGGATATCCAGCTTTGATGTGCAAGCCATAAGGAGCAGCGCCGTCGAGTCCGCACCGCCTGATACCATGAGCACTACGGGGGCAGCGGCCTGCCGCGTTGCCAGGGCGCTCTTATCCGTCCTCGGCGCGGCATGATGTCCATAGTGCTGAGATACCGTTGGCATTCGCTTCCTCCTCTATTCGTCCGCACCCATTGTATCCTTTGGAATCTTATGTCTCGCCTGCACCTTCATATCCTCGGCAGCGGCTCAAAAGGCAACTGCGCACTCGTCGAGGGGCCTCAGGGGCTCATCATGATCGACAACGGCCTGTCCCGCCGCGAGACACTTAAACGCATGGCGGAGCTTGGCCTCTCGGCAGACGACGTCGCCGCTCTAGTAATCACCCATGAGCATGGTGACCATATCAAGGGGCTCGATGTATGGTGCAAGCACTGGCATGGTCCCCTCTTTGCCAGCAGGGACACCCTTTCATGCAAAGAAAACCTCGCGCACCTGCCCGTAGAGGAATTTGACCCCGGCGACACGCTCCCCATTGCCGGCATCCACGTGCAAACCTACTCAACATCACACGATGTCATCAATCCAGTCGGCTATCGATTCGACGCCCTCGATGATTCCATCGGCTTTGCCACCGACACCGGAGAGCTATCAAGCCAAGCCATGAACACCCTCAAAGATTGTCGAGTCCTCGCGCTCGAAAGCAACCACGATGTGACCATGCTGCGCGAGGGAGAATATCCCCGCTTTCTTCAGGAGCGCATCCTGTCTGCAAGGGGGCACCTCTCCAACGACCAAGCTGCCGAAGCCGCGCGCGAACTCGTTACCGATCGCACCGAACAGCTCATTGCCATGCATATCAGCCAAGATAACAATCGCCCGAGCCTTACCGTCAAAAGCTATGCCAAAGCTCTAGCCGCAACCTTGGATGACGAGGTTGGCAGCTCCGCCACCCTTCTCCAAGGATCGCGAAAACTCTCGATACGCCCCGCAAGCCAGCATCGGCCAGCAACCATTCAATAGACTGTTCTAGACAGCAAAAGGGGCCGGGAATCGCTTCCCAGTCCCTTTTGTTGTCTTTTAATAGCGAAGAACACCAACGAAGTTAGTCGATGGAAATCTTCGTAACGTTCTTCTTCTCGACGATCTTGGGAACCGTAACGGTAAGGATGCCGTCAGCGTACTTAGCCGAGAGGCCCTCGCTCGAAGCGTCCTTTAGATACACGCCACGCGTTGCGCTGTACGAACTGAACTCCTTCTGCAGGAAGTTCTTGCCCTCGTTCTCCTCGTCTTCCTCGACATTCACGCTAATGGACAGGCGGCCCTCGTTAAGCTCGACATCGATATCGTCCTTGGCGACGCCGGTCAGATAAGCCTTGACCTCATAGCCATCGCCCTTATCCTCAACGTCAACGGGGAACGCCTTTGAGGCAATCGAGCTGTTCGCTAGGTCACTCATATCATCAAACAGATCGAACAGCGAGCTAGCAGAGGGACGAACGCCAAAAACCGAACGATAAGGAACCATGCTTGCCATGTTTACCACTCCTTTATAGGACTGCCGAGTCATCTTCTAGGTGACTGGGACTTCTTTTGACGCTCTTATATATGCCCACCCGGTGCTCATATATACACCGACTATAAAGTTTTTTGAGTCAGGCACCATAAGCATATCTAAGTGTATATGACTCAGGTTTTTGGAAGGTTAAGGTTCTTTGAACCAGAGCTTAAATAACGAGTATGTCCACAGCTACAAATAGCAAGGGGCTTACAATGAGCGCGTACACGTTGTTGGTAACGAGCTAAAGGGCATCATGGACGACCAAAACCAAAACAATATGTTTATGCCGACACAGGGGGAAGATACTTCCACGCAGCCGCCACGGTTCCATCGCCCTCACATCTCGCAAGAGCCCATTAATGATCCAGAGCCCGAGTATGTGACGAGAAATCGATATCAAACGCTCGAGGATACCCAAACGGGACGTAAGCATATGGGCGTCGCATCGGGCGATCCCGTATATCTGAAAGATGCACCGTTATCAAAAAACAGCGCAATCAATGACGACCCGACGGAAACGCGCATAACTCGGCAGCAAAGAGGTCCTCGACCCAAGCAAACCTTAACGCATTCGGCTCGTTATCTCGAAACGCCAAAACAAGGGAAAACGATCTTCGTTTCATCAAGTAAACGACGCAAACAGCATCGACTCCAATTCCTGCTTTTGATCATTGTGGTCATAGCGGTTGCCCTTGTGATTCGATGTATTGTCTTTAAATAAAAGCTCATCACCCGTAAGTCCAACCGGGTTACAGGTGAAATGCGACTATATTTTGAAGTGTTAACGCAAAAAAGGGGGAGGCCGCGAGGCCTCCCCCTTCTAAGTCCAATGACGGCTCGGTGCCGTCCACCGGTCAGCGGCGCCCTGGCCTCCCACGGGCTGG
>CABUDS010000007.1 GCA_902490405.1 uncultured Collinsella sp. | reverse complement strand
GCTCCATGAGCATGTCGTTGACGTTGCCGCCGGCCACGGACTGAATCAGGAAGACGTCGGCGCCGCGGACGGTCTCGTCGTAGCGGGCGTAAATCTCACCATTGGCGAACTGCTTTAGCGTAAGGCCCGAAAGCTCGACCCCAAGGTACTCAGCAATCTTCTGAGCGAGGGGACGGTTGGAGGAACCGGAATACACGCGGATGGACTTGCGCATATTCTCCGACTTCTCGGGATCATTAATCGGCATTACCCTTCTCCTTTATACATCGAATGCCATATAGATGCCTTGTTGCATTGTAACCGCGCGGCGGGGTTTATCGGGTCCTGATAACGTCTTTACCGCCAACGGACACGAACCGACCACTCATCCGGTTGCGCAGGTCACGATAGAAAAAGGAGCCGCCCCCATGGAGCAGCTCCTTTTGTGCTTGGTAAAACGTTATACCTCGTCGTCCTCGTGCAGGCGGCGGCGGTAATCGGCGGCCCAGCCCTCAATGTTTACCTGACGGGCGCGGCCCAGGCCGAGTGCGTCTGCCGGGACCGGCTCGGTGATGACGGAGCCTGCAGCCACGAGTGCGCCGTCGCCGATCTGGGCGGGCGCGACCATCATGGTGTCGGAGCCGATGAAGGCGTCCTTGCCGATGACGGTCTTGTGCTTGTGCACGCCGTCGTAGTTGCAGGTGATGGAGCCCGCGCCCACGTTGACGCCGGAGCCCATGGTGGTGTCGCCGATGTAGGACAGATGCGGCACCTTGGAGCCCTCGCCGATCGTGGACTTCTTGATCTCCACGTGCGTGCCGGCCTTGGAGCCGTCGAGCATGTGGGTGCCCGGGCGCAGGTAGGCGCGCGGGCCGCAGTCGACGCCGTTCTCGATGACGGCCTCGATGGCGATGGTCTCATCGATGGTGCAGCCGCTGCCGACGGTGGTGTCGGTGAGGCGGCTGTTGGGGCCGAGCTGGCACTCCTCGCCCACGGTGACGTGGCCGATCAGGTGCGTCTGCGGCCACACGACGGTGTCGCGGCCGATGGTGGCATCGGGGCCGATCCAGGCCTGCGTGGGGTCGATGAAGGTAACGCCCTCGGCCATCCAGTGCTCGTTGATGCGGTCGCGCGCGATAGCGGTGAGCTGTGCGAGCTGGATACGGCTGTTGACGCCCAGGCCATCGCGGTAGTCATCGCAGTGGAAGATGGAGACAGCCTGGCCGTGGCTTTTGAGAATCTCGAGCATGTCGGGCAGGTAGTACTCGGATTGCGCGTTGTCGTTGCCGATCTCGTTAATGTGGGCGGCGAGCTGCGCGCCGTCGAAGGCGTAGCAGCCGGCGTTGCACTCCAGCAGCGTGGCGGCCTGCTCGGGCGTGCAGTCCTTCTGCTCGATGATGCGTTCGATCTGGCCGTCGGCGCCCAGCTTGATGCGGCCGTAGCCGAAGGGGTCAGGCGGGGTCATGGTCATGACGGTGCAGGCGAGCTCGCCGGTAGCGACGGTCTGCGCGAACTTGGCGACGGTGTCGGCGGTGATGAGCGGCAGGTCGCCGTTGAGCACGACGACGGGGCCTTGCGTGATGCCGCAGGCCTCGAGCGCGACCTTTACGGCGTGGCCGGTGCCCAGGCGCTCGGTCTGCTCGACGCACTCGACTTTGGTGGCGCTGTTGGCGTAGGCGCCGTCGATGAGGGCGCGCATCTCGTCGGCGTGGCTGCCGATGACGACCACGACGCGGCTGCAGCCGGCCTTGATGGTGGCGTCGACGATCCACTGAACCATGGGCTTGCCCAGGATCTTGTGCGAAACCTTGCAGTGGTTCGACTTCATGCGGGTGCCCTCGCCGGCAGCGAGGATAATTGCGGTTGCGTCCATGTGATCTCCTGTTACGTTATAGAGACGTGTGTTTGGAAACGATACACGGCGCAATATGATACCGCAGGCATATGATGAGCGCGTAACGATTGACGCATGGCGGCCGATGTCGGTGCCGCGGGCGCGGCGTTTGCGCTGGTTGTGTATGGCGCCGGCGGCGCTACGCCGTTGGCGTTTGAGCGAGGGGATGAGGGTGCCCGTGGATATCATGCGAGAGGAATCGGGCAACGAGCCCGTCGCGGCATTCGCGATGTCGCATCCGGCGGTGCCGGCACTCTACATGGTGCTGACGCTGGGGCTCACCATGTTCTCGATGCAACCGGTGCTGATCGCGCTGTCGCTCGCGGGCGGGTTGGCGTATGGATTTGCGACGCGCGGGGCTGCCCGCACGTTGGGCGCGCTTCGCTGGCAGCTGCCGGTGATTTTGATCATTGCACTGGTCAACCCGCTGTTTAGCGCCTCGGGCTCGACGGAGCTGTTCCGTATTGGTATGCGCGCGGTGTATCTGGAGAGCATGGTATACGGCCTGTGCATGGGCGGGCTGTTTGTGGCGAGCGTGCTGTGGTTTGAGGCCGCGGCGTCGATGCTCGAATACGACAAGGTGCTCGCGCTGCTGGGTAATGCCGCACCGTTGATTGCGCTCATGATCTCGATGTGCATGCGGCTTATCCCGCAGTTTTTGCGCCGCGGTCGTACGGTGCTGGCGGTGCAGGATGCGATTGATGTGCCGGGCCGCGCGCCGGCCGACCCCGTACGCTCGCGCCTGCGGGCGTCGAGCGTGTTGATGGGCTGGGGCATGGAAGATTCGCTGGAGCGCGCGGACGCGATGCGCTCGCGCGGGTGGGGTGCCGCGACGCGTCGTACGACGTATGCGCGGTATCGGCTGGGGCGCAGCGACGTTGCCGCGCTGGTTGGGCTTGCGCTGTTTGGCGTGGTCACGGTGGCAGTGGCGTGGACCGCGACGACGCAGTATTCGTTTTATCCGCAGCTCTCGGTGCCGGCGCCGTGGCCGGGCTATGTCGTGTACGCTGCCTGGATGGTGCTGCCTTGCGCGTTGCACGCGATTGATGAGAAGAGGTTTGGCTGATGGCTCGGTTGGATAGGGGCCTGGTGTCGGGCGCGGCGTGCGGCCCGGATATTCCGGCGATTGAGGTACGGGGCCTGAGCTTTACCTACCCCGGGGCTGAGGCGCTGGTGCTCGACGGGCTCGACTGGTCTGTTCCCCAAGGTGCGTTTGCACTGCTCGTTGGCGGTACCGGGTCGGGCAAGTCGACGCTGCTCTCGCTGCTCAAACCCGAGATCGCGCCGATGGGCGAATGCGCCGGCGAGCTGTGCGTGCTGGGTGAGAGCGTTGCCGATATGGACGTTCGGGCGTCCGCAGAGCGCATGGGCTATGTGTTTCAGGATCCCGAGAACCAGATCGTGTGTGAAACCGTGTGGCACGAGATGGCGTTTGGCCTGGAAAACTTAGGTATGTCGCGCGACGAGATGCGCCGTCGCGTGGCCGAGACCAGCTATTTCTTTGGGTTGGAGGATTGGCTCCACCGCGATACCGATACGCTTTCGGGCGGACGCAAGCAGCTGCTGTCGCTGGCGGCCGTGCTGGCGTTGCGCCCGCGCGTACTACTGCTCGACGAGCCTACGTCCCAACTGGATCCCGTTGCCGAGAAGAGTTTTCTGCATGCGCTGTTTCGCGTGAATCGCGAGTTGGGCTGCACGGTTGTTGTGGCGACGCACCAGCCGCGCCCGATGCTCGAATACGCGACATGTGCGTACCGGATTGAGGACGGTCACGTGCGCGAGGTGGCGGATATGGCTTCTTTGGGACGCCGAGAATCGCTGTTTTCCGACGACATGTTGGGGTGGGGTGCCGTCCGATGTGCAAAAAACGGAGTATTCAGCAGGCGTGAGGACAATTTGGGCTCTCTGGAGCCGCCCGGGGACGTATCGAGCGCGAAAAAAAGCTCGGAATTGGACAAATCGTCCGAATTTGTGGCGCAAACGTCGCTCGAGAACGGCTCGGAAGCCTTCCCGCGCACGGATGGAAGCAGAATACTCCAAAAAATGCACGCTGGGTCGGCTACCACCCTGTCGGAAGGCTGGTTTCGCTACGATCGCGCGTGCGGTTGGGTGCTGCGCGGGCTCGATGCGTCGTTTTCGGCTGGCGCGGTGCATGCAGTCGTGGGCGGAAACGGCTGCGGCAAGTCGACGATGCTTTCGGTGCTGGCCAAGACTGCCAAGCTGCAGCGTGGTCGTATGGTGCGCGGGGCGGCCTCGGCTGCGCTGCTGCCGCAGAACCCCAAGGCCCTGCTGGTTGCCGAGACGGTGCGCGACGAGCTGATGGAATGGGCCTCGACCTGCGGATATGACGAGAACTTGGCGCGGGAGCGTGCGGCGCAACTGGGATTGGACGGCCTGGAGACGCGCCACCCCTACGATCTTTCGGGCGGACAGCGCCAGCTGCTTGCGTTGGCAAAGCTGCTGCTGATCGGCCCCGAGCTGCTGTTGCTTGATGAGCCCACCAAGGGCCTTGACCTGGCAAGTCGCTGCATTATCGCCCGCGCCCTGCGTGACCATGCGAAGGCTGGCGGCACCGTCATTATGGCCACGCACGATCTGGATTTTGCCGAGCAGGTTGCCGATGACATTGCTATGATGTTTGGCGGCGAGATCGCCTGCATGGAGCCGCCGACCGACTTCTTTGCCGACAACGTGTTTTATAGGGCGTGATGGGATGGCGGATTATCGCATCGTGCGCCTACTCGCAAAACAGGAGATACCGCTGCTGCTGGCGGTGCCAGCCGTGATGGCTGCGGCGTTGCTGGCGGGCGTCGAGCAGGCGGCGCTCGCCATGCTTGTCGTGGTGGCGCTGGTGCTTGCGCTGTTCTTTGCAGGCTACGAGGCGTCGCGACCGGGCCTGCGCCAGATTATGCCAACGCTGGTTCTGGCGGCGTTGGCCGCGGCGGGGCGCATCTTGTTTGGCCCCATTCCCGACTTTAAACCCGTGAGTGCCATCGCCATTATCGCGGGGGCGACGCTTGGCCGCCGCAATGGTTTTATGGTTGGCGCGCTGGCGGCGCTGACCAGCAATTTCTTTTTTGGACAGGGCATGTGGACGCCGTGGCAGATGTATGCCTGGGGGCTCGTGGGATACGTTGGCGGTGCGCTGGCACATGCCGGCGCTTTTGATCGCGCCGATGGCACCGTGCGTATGCCGGCGCTGCTGACCTACGGCTTTGCTTCGGGTTTGCTGTACGGCGTTGTGATCAACGCCTACGACATTATCGGTTTTGTTCAACCGCTCACGTGGGCGGGTGCCATGGCGCGTCTTGCCACCGCCGTACCGTTCGATATCACGCACGGCCTTGCGACCTGCGTGTTTTTGGTCGCCCTGTACAAGCCTTGGTGTCGCCGCATCAACCGAGTCGTCGTGAAGTACGGACTGTAGGGCTGGTTGCGCCGGGGCGGGAATCAATACTGCCGAAGTGCCATTTTAAAACTATGCCGGTTTACGGGGCCAGATTGGCACAAGCAGACCATGCCGGCTATTTTTGAAATAGAGCAAGCCGTTTACCTGCGGTTTTATTATTTCGGAATTGCGTATGGTTGGGGGTTCGCGATTTAGCCCCGTAAACTGGCATAGTTTTGGAATGGCTGGCTGATATGACGGGCGTCGTGACCCTCAAGAGCCAAATTGATCCGTTTTCTTCCGTCTCCAGACGCCTCGGGGAATCAGCTGAACTCGCCCGCCACGAAATCGGCCTATCTACTACGTTTGGCCCGACACCCCCAAACACAACCGCGTTTTATGAAAAACCGCAGGCTTTCTACCTGCGGTTTTCTTTTTGCGTTGTTCACTGTGGTTGAGGGTAGTGGCTTAAACGTAGTAGATGGGCCAGTTTCGTGGCAAGCGAGCTGCGTGGATGATCTCGCGAAGTGAAAATGATCCGTTTTCCTCCGTCCCCGGGGGATCGTTTGGGGGTTAGAGCTCCAGGGCGAGGGTGACGGGGCAGTGGTCGCTGCCGAAGATGTCGCCGCGGATGCCGGTGTCGCGTACGTTGTCGGCGATTGCGTCGCTTACCAGGAAGTAGTCGATGCGCCAGCCTGCGTTGTTCTTGCGGGCATTAAAGCGATAGCTCCACCAGCTGTAGACGCCCTCGACGTCGGGGTTTGCCGTGCGCCAGGTATCGGTAAAGCCGGCGTTGAGCAGCTCGGTAAACTTGCCGCGTTCTTCGTCCGAAAAGCCGGCGTTGCCGCGGTTGGACTTGGGGTTCTTAAGGTCGATTTCCTCGTGCGCCACGTTAAAGTCGCCGCAGGTCACGACGGGTTTGCCGGTCTCGCGCTCGAGTGCGTTCAAAAAGCCGCGGTAGGCATCGTCCCAGGCCATGCGCACATCGATGCGCGCGAGCTCATTTTGGGCGTTGGGCGTATAGACGTCGACAAACCAGAATTTGTCGAACTCCAGCGCGCAGACACGGCCCTCGGTCGCGGCTTGGGCAACGAGCTCAGCTGCCTCACCCTCGCCGGCGTAGGGCAGCAGCGCATCGGCGTGCAGCACGCGCAGCGGTTCCTGGCGGCTAAAGACCGCAGTGCCCGAATAGCCTTTACGCTCGGCGTAGCTCCAGGTTTGGTGATAGCCGGGCAGGTCGACCTGCACCTGGCCTTCTTGCAGTTTAGTTTCTTGCAGCGCTAGGACATCGACATCGAGTTCCTGTGCGATCTGGGTAAAGCTCGGGTCCTTTTTGAGCACGGCGCGCAGGCCGTTAACGTTCCACGAGGCGAAAGTGTAAGTCTGAGGCATGGTGTCCTTTCGACGGGGTTGGCAGGCTTAAGATTAACGCAACTAGAGCGGGGCGGAGTCCGCGAGTGATAGTGTGAACGCCGCCGTCCCGGAGACACGGACGGAGGTCATATATGACGCAGGCAATATCGGATCCCAAGCAGGCCTCCGCCGCGCTGGCGGAGCTGTTCGAAACCCATAGCCACGTGGTCTTCTTTGGCGGCGCGGGTGTTTCCACGGCAAGCGGCATTCCCGATTTCCGCAGCGTGGACGGCCTGTATCACCAGCAGTTTGCCTATCCGCCCGAAACCATGCTCTCGCACAGCTTTTACGAGACACATCCGGCGGAGTTCTTCGACTTTTACCGCACCAAGATGATCGCCCTTAACGCCAAGCCCAACCACTGCCACGCCAAGCTGGCGGAGCTGGAGCGCGCCGGCAAGCTCGACGCCGTGGTGACGCAAAATATCGACGGACTGCATCAGGCGGCTGGTTCACGGCGCGTGTTTGAGCTGCATGGCTCGGTACACCGCAATATCTGCCAGACGTGCGGCGCGGTCTACAGCGCCGAATGGATTTGCGCGCGCGAGCACGAGGATACCGCGGGCGTGCCCGTGTGTCCTGCGTGCGGCGGTCGCATCAAGCCCGATGTGGTCCTCTACGAGGAGCCGCTCGATGAGCGTGTGCTTACCGGCGCCGTTGCTGCCATCGCCGCAGCCGACGTCCTCGTCGTGGGCGGAACCTCGCTCGTAGTGTATCCGGCGGCGGGCCTCACGCGTTACTTTACTGGCGATACGCTGGCCATTTGCAATTTGGCGCCCACCGATCAGGATGCAAATGCCGACCTGCTGATTTCTTGCGACATCGCGGCCGCGTTTGCGTTCTAGCCCGCGCGCGCGGATACAATAGAAAGACTGAGTGCAAAACGACCCCGCCGCCAGCGCCCGAGCGCGGCGGCGTGGGCATTTTAGGAGGATGTTCATGGCGAACGACAGCAAGACATGGCGGTGCGGAAAGTACGAGCTCAGCTTTGACCGTCCGCGCATCATGGGCGTCCTCAACGTGACGCCTGATTCGTTTAGCGACGGCGGGGAGCACTTCGACCCGGATGCCGCCATCGAGTATGGCCTGGCGATGCTCGACGCCGGCGCCGACATCATCGACGTGGGCGGCGAGTCCACGCGCCCCGGCTTTACCCCGGTCAACCCCGATGAGGAGGCGCGTCGCGTGCTGCCCGTCGTGCGCGCGCTCGCCAAAGAGGGCGCCATCGTCTCGATCGATACGCGTCATGTGGCGGTTGCCAAGGCGGCCGTGCGCTGCGGCGCCTCGATCGTCAACGACGTGACCGGCTTCACCGACCCCAAGATGGTCGAGTTCGTTAAGACGAGCACCTGCGGCGTCATCGTAATGCACGCCGGCGAGGTCGCCGTACCCGCACGCACGCACGCGACGGTGCAGCTCGATACCTCGGCTGCGGCGTTTGTTGCCGAGAAGGCGCGCGAAGCGGCTGCCGAGGCCGCGCGCGAGGCCGAGAAGCCGGCCCGTCGCCGTCGCGGCAAGTTGCTGGGCGAGTCCAAGGTTGAGACCAAGCTTCCGGGCGGTGTGGTACAGCCTTCGCTACCGTTTGGCGAATCGGAGCCCGCGTCCGAGCCTGTTGACGAGCCAGAGACGCCGGCTGCCGAGCAGGCTGCCCCTGCCGTAGCTGCGCCCGAGACCGTGCCCGCAGCTACCGAAGCCGCGCCAGAGCCCAGCGACCACCTGGCCGCCATGATGCGCCGCAGTGCCCGCCGTGAGGAAGCCTGTGTGCCCACCTCGCAGCTCCGCCGCTTCACCCTGCCCGATTCGGCGCCCATCATGCGCCGCGTCATGGGCTTTCTGTCCGACCAGGCCCGCACGCTCATCCATGCCGGCGTGTCGCGCGACCGCATCTGCATCGATCCCGGCCCGGGCTTTGGCAAGACGGCCAACGAGGACATCGTCATCCAGCGCGAGACCGCCAAGATGGCGTCGCTGGGCTATCCGCTCATGTGCGCCGTGTCGCGCAAGCGTTTTGTGGGCGCCGTCTCGGGCGTGACCGAGGCCGCCGCACGCGATGCCGCCACGTTTGGCGTGTGCCTGGGCGCTATCCAGGCCGGTGCCAACATCGTGCGCGTGCACGACGTTACCGGCTTTGCGCAGTTCCTGAACGGTTACTGGGCTGTCGCCAAGCCGCAGCCGCGCCGTGCGTTTGTGGCCGTGGGCTCCAACCTGGGGCATCGTTGCGACAACATCCGCGCCGCACGCGACATGATCGCCGAGATTCCGCTCACCTGCGTGTCCAACTGCTCGCGCATCTACGAGAGCGAGCCGGCCTATGAGACGCGCCAGGACGCGTTTGCCAACGCCGTCATCGAGATCAAGACCGAGTTGGCGCCGTTGGTGCTGCTCGACGAGCTTATGAAGATCGAGGCCGAGCTGGGGCGCGACCGCTCCAAGAAGGCCAAGGTCAACGGCCCGCGCACTATCGATCTGGACCTGCTGTGGATGGACGGCGAGACCCACGGCGGCAAAAAGCTGCGCCTGCCGCATCCGCTCATTGGCGAGCGCGACTTTGTGCTGGTGCCGCTCGAGGACCTGATGCACGACCCGGCGCGGTTCTTCCGCTACAACGGCGTCGAGGTCAAGGAGCCCGAGGATCGCGTGGGCCATATCGTGGGCGAATTGGGGCGTATGTAGATGATCGAGATGAATGCTGTTGCCGCTGGCACCGAGCTCGACGCGGCGCGTGACGCGGGCCGCGAGGGCGTGTCCGCGGGCTGGTGCGCGTGGAGCGTGGGCGATGCTTCGCTGACGTTTTCGCTGGTTGTGCGCCCCGATGTGAACATGCACGCCTTCCACGGTCTGCCGTTTGTGGCCGCGATGGGCATGATGGACGCGCTCGTGGGCACGGCTTCGATGCCGGGGTTGGGCCTTGCCGGTAAAGTGGGTATCCAGTGGCCGAGCGATATCGTGTGCGGTGCGCCTGCGTTTGAGGCGTCGCTCGCGCGTGTTGCCGTGAACGGCGGTGCCGGTGCTGCGGGCATGTTTGCCGCGGTGACGGTTGATATTGAACGTGCGGCGCTGGGCGAGCTTGGCGTGGATATGGCCGACGAGGTGCTGGTCGAGGCATTGGCCACCGCCGTGCTGACCCGCGTGGACACCTGGGCGGTTGCCGCCAACACACCACAGGGCGCTGCCGGCCCGCTGGCTCCGGTGCTGGGTGAGTACTTCGATATGGTGCCGCTGCTGGGTCGTCAGGTTGCGGCGGTGTCGCCCAACGGTTTGCCGCTTGCGGTCGGTGTGTTTGCGGGCCTGGACATCTGGGGCCGCGCGACCATCAAGACCGATGCCGGCGAGCAGGAGTTTCCGCCCGAGGCCGTACGGATTCGCGGACTGTAACGCGAGGTGCCCGCGCTCAAAGATAGCGATGACAACGAAGCCCTCTTCGGCCTGTGCTGGGGAGGGTCTTGTTGTCTGGGGAATGGGTTGTCAGCACCCTATTCCTCAAAACTGAAAATCTTTCGATTTTGAGGAATAGAATTAAGCCAGCTCGGCCTTTAACGAGGTATATTCGTTGCAGAGTCTATTCCTCAAAACTGAATAATTTTCGTTTTTGAGGAATAGCGATAGAAGACCGCAGGGAGGCACCAATGAAACTCATCAATAGAACGTCATATATGGACACGTTGACGAGCCTTATTGGCGTACCGGACATCAAGGTCATAACGGGCATTCGCCGTAGCGGTAAGTCAAAATTGCTCGAGGCCCTCCGCGATTACGTGGAGGCAAATCTGTCCAATTCGAATGTCATCCATATCAATTACAACCTCGACGAGTTCGAGGGCCTGCTCGAATATCATGCCCTGCTCGCCTATGTGAAAGAGCATCGAGTGTCCGACAAGCAAAACTTCCTGCTTATCGACGAGGTTCAGATGTGCGACGGCTTTGAACGCGCGATCAACAGCCTCCATGCATCCGAGCAGTACGACATCTTCATCACCGGATCGAACGCCTTTTTGCTGTCGAGCGATCTGTCGACGCTCTTTACGGGGCGCACGTTCGAGATCGAGGTTTTCCCATTCTCGTTTGAGGAGTATCGCTTTTATAGTGACGAGGGCGAGGTCGATCGCGACTTCGATGAGTACGCGAGAACCGGCGGTATGTCCGGCTCTTACCCTTATCCACTGCAGGAGCAGCGCTACCAATATCTCTCCAATGTCTTCAAAACGCTCATCGTGAGGGATATCGTGCAGCGGCATAACGTGAGAAACGAATCGGCACTGCTGCGCATTGCCGATTACATGATGGACAACGTCTCCAACATAACGTCGGCACGCAACA
Source organism: uncultured Collinsella sp. (assembly GCA_902490405.1). Classification (GTDB taxonomy): domain Bacteria; phylum Actinomycetota; class Coriobacteriia; order Coriobacteriales; family Coriobacteriaceae; genus Collinsella. The sequence continues at coordinate 65,857 of CABUDS010000007.1, read as the reverse complement.
TTACAGATGTTTTGAATGCGGATGGGCTAAAGATTACGAACAAGACGGTCGGCACGTACATGGGGTACCTGTGCGATGCGTTTGCCTTCTATAAAGTTCGTCGGTACGACATTCGCGGCAAAAAATACCTTAAGAGCGGCGAGAAGTATTACCTGGCAGACCACGCGTTCAAATACGCACTGCTTGGTACACGTGATATGGATTGGGGACGCGTATACGAGAACATGGCGGCCATCGAGCTGCTGCGCCGCGGATACGAGGTATACGTCGGTGTGCTCTATAAAAAGGAAATAGACTTTGTAGCAATCAAGCGAAGCGAGAAGCTCTACATTCAGGTGAGCGACGACATCAGCTCGGATAAGACGTTTGAACGCGAGATTTCGCCACTGCTGAGCATTGGCGATGCGTATCCCAAGATGATTCTTGCCCGCACACATCACGAGGCCACGGATCGCGATGGGGTGCAGATCGTGGACCTGGCGAGGTGGTTGTGCGGCGAGGCTTAGCAAAAAATCCTATTCCTCAAAACTGAAAAATTTTCGATTTTGAGGAATAGGATTGGAGGCTGGTTGCTGCGACCTGGCGTTTACTCTATCCCAGCTCCTGCATGCGGCGGTAGATTTCGCAGATGCCCTTGATGGTGAGTTGCCCGTCGACCACGTCGAAGGCATCGGTCGAATCGGCGACAATGCTGGCGAGACCGCCTGTGGCGATAACGGTGGCGTCCTCGCGCCCCAGCTCGCGCTTCATGCGGGCGACCAGGCCCTCGGCCATGGCTGCGGCGCCCGTTACGGCGCCGACTTTGATGCACTCCTCGGTATCGCGGCCGATGACGTGCTCGGGTGCCTCAAGCGGAACGCTGGCGAGCTTGGCGGCTCGGGCGGCGAGCGCGTCCATCGAAATGCGGATGCCCGGCGCAATCGCTCCGCCAATGTAATAGCCGTCCTCGTCGATGACGTCGATATTGGTTGCGGTGCCAAAGTCCACCACGATCGCCGGGGCGCCGTAGAAGGTCTCGGCAGCGACGGCGTTGGCGATGCGGTCGGCACCAACGGCCTGGGGACGCGCCGCCCGCAGCTTGGTCACCGCGGCCGTCTGTGGCCCAATGACGATGGCGTCTGCCGCGATGCGGTCGGCCACGGCGTGCCACTCGCGCGAGAGCTGCGGCACCACGCCGGCAAAGGCAATCGCATCGACCGCGTTGAGCGAGAGGTCGTACATCTTAAAGAAGCCCATCAGGCGCACGTGGATCTCGTCGGCGGTATAGGAGCGGTCGGTGGGCATGCGCCATGACTGCACCAGCTCGTCTCCGTCAAACAGGCCCATGGCCGTCTGCGTGTTTCCCATATCGATAGCGAGCAGCATGTCTACTCCAGGTGTCGGCGTAAAAGGACGCGCACCATTGTATACGCGTCGCCGACGGCGCTCGACTGCGATTCGTTGACGGTGATATGGGCTGAGGAATTTAAATATGAAGGAATTATGCTCTACGAGATTTTCCTTGCCGTTTACCGAACTCCCGCGTAAGATTCTTTCTTGCGCACATGAGGCGCCCAGACATTGCGGGGTGGAGCAGTCTGGTAGCTCGCCGGGCTCATAACCCGGAGGTCGTAGGTTCAAATCCTGCCCCCGCGACCAAGAAATTGCAGCTCGTCGGCCTAGCCGGCGAGCTTTTTTGTTATTCCGGGACCGTATTTTCGGTCCAATTCTCGGCCTCTCAAACAAAATCTCGATCTGTAACATCTAGACCCGATTTGGGCGGCTAGGTGTTACAGATTGAGATGTTGAGTCCCCGCCTGGACGGTTTGTCTAAATCTGTAACATGAGGGACGGATTTTGCCGAGTTGTTGTTACAGATTGAGATTTTCTTGCAGGCGGGTCCCGTTTGTCTTGATTTGTAACATCTGGGGCCCATTTTGCCGAGTAACCGTTACAGATCTAGATCTTTCGGCAGGCTAGATTGGTTTGTCTCGATCTGTAACAGTAAAGGGGCAAAAGTGGGTCCAGATGTTACAGATCTAGATTGTTGAGGATGGGTCGAGAGGAATGTCTCGATCTGTAACATCTAGGGTCGTTTTTGGCCTGTAGATGTTACAGATTGAGATTTTCCGCCGGGACGGTTTCGGTTTGTCTCGATCTGTAACAGTTGCTCGGCAAAATAGGGTCTTACTGTTACAGATCGAGACAAACCGGCAGCCGGCCCCGCCCCATCCACCTGCCGCTACCTGCTGTCTGCCGATTTCCGTTGCGCCACTGTGCTCCCATGCCATATCCTCTAGACAACTACGCGGCACCATCGCCGCCGCGCCTACAAGAGAGGAATGTCCATGACCGCACCTGCATCCAAGCTGCTCCAGCCCATTACGGTTGGCCCCCTTGAGCTCAAGAACCGCATTATGTTCCCGCCGCTGACCACCGGCTACGAGGAGCGCGACGGTTCCATCGGCGAGCGCAGCCTGGCTTTTTACGAGCGCCTGGCCCGTGGCGGCGTGAGCTACATCGTCATCGGCGACGTCGCTCCCGTTATGACCGCAAGCCCCACGCCCAAGCTGGCGACCGACGCTCAGATCCCCACGTTTAAGGCCCTGGCCGACGCCGTCCACAAGCACGGCGCCAAGGTCGCGCTGCAGCTGTTCCACCCCGAGTACGACGTCCCCGGCGTCGGCCGCATGGTCATGGGCTCCATGGCCGCTGCGAAAGCTGCGCAGGAGGCAAAGGCCGCCGGCGACGAGGAGACCTTTGCCGCCAAGATGGCCGAGTCCAACGAGATCCGCAAGCAGGCCTACGCCAAGCTGCACCACGACATGCAGCACTTTGTGAACGAGGCGAGCGTAGAGCAGCTCACCCAGATCAAGGAAGCCATCGCTGCCTCGGCCGCTCGCGCGCAGCAGGCCGGGATCGATGCCATCGAGGTCCACGGCGACCGCCTGGTGGGTTCGCTGTGCTCGGCCATCCTCAACCAGCGCACCGACGAGTACGGCGGCTCGTTCGAGAACCGCGTCCGCTACGCGCTCGAGGTCGTCGCTGCCATTAAGGAGGCCGCGCCGCAGCTGATGGTGGAGTACAAGCTCCCCGTGATTATGGAGAACCCCGACGGCACGCCGCGCGGCAAGGGCGGCCTGCAGCCCGACGAGGCCTGCGAGTTCGCCAAGCTGCTCGAGGGCGCGGGCATCGATATGATCCAGGTCGCGCAGGCCAACCACACCGGCAACATGGGCGACACCATTCCGCCCATGGGCGCCATGCCCTACAACTGGACGCTGCCCGTGGCCGAGCGCGTCAAGGCCCTGGTCTCCGTGCCGGTGGCAACCGTCGGCCGCGTGGTCTCGGTCGAGGCCGGCGAGAAGATTCTGGAAGACGGCGCGGCCGACATCATCGCCTATGGCCGCTCGCTCATGTGCGACCCCGACATTGCGCTGAAGGCTGCCACGGGTGAGCCCATCCGCGAGTGCCTCAACTGCAACAAGGGCTGCGTCGATGCGATTCAAAACCGCAAGTACATCTCGTGCGTGCTCAATGCCGAGAACGGCGACGAGGCGACCATCGCCATCAAGCCGGGCGAAGGCGACAAGAAGATCGCCGTGGTGGGCGGCGGTATCGCCGGCCTGGAGGCCGCGCGCGTGGCGGCCAAGCGCGGCTACGATGTGACCATCTACGAGGCGAGCGATCACTTGGGCGGCCAGATTGTGCTGGCGGCCGCGCCTCCGCGCAAGGACGAGATCATGCGCTCGGTTGAGTATTACGAGAAGATTCTGCCCGGCCTGGGCGTGAAGGTTGAGCTCAACCACGCCGCTAGCCCCGCGGACCTCAACGCCGCCGACGCCGCGATTGTGGCCGTGGGTGCGCACGACGTGGTCATCCCCGTTCCGGGTGCCGACTCGGACAAGGTCGTCTCGAGCTGGGACGTGCTGGCCGGCAAGGTGGAGCTTACGGGCCGCGTCGCCGTCATCGGCGGCGGCCTGGTGGGCACCGAGACTGCCGAGTACCTGCTGCAGCACGGCTGCGAGGTGGCGATTGTCGAGATGCTCGACAAGATTGCCGCGGGCGAGTCCGAGACCATTCTGCCGCTGATCATGAGCGACTTTGCCGAGCACAACGTGGAGCAGCACGTGAAGACCCGCCTGACCGCCATTACCGACGAGGGCGTGGAGGCCATTCACACCACCGAGGACGGCACTGAGGAGCCGGTGAGGATCGCCTGCGATTACGTGGTGATGGCCGTGGGCTCCAAGGCCAACGCGTTTGACCTGGACGGCGTAACGGTGCCCGTGACCTGCGTGGGCGACTGCTCGGGCGAGCGCACCGCCGACATCGCGAGCGCCATTCGCACGGCGTATCACGCGGCCAACGAGCTGTAGTTAACTTCGCGGCCAGGCGGGGCGGTAGCACGGATCCGCCCCGCCCGACTGCGTCCCTGCGCACATAGACCATCAACCGGGGTGGGGCCTGCAAGAACAGCGGGCCCCACCCCGGTTTTGGTGCAGGGGGCAGATTAGTTTGCACCAAGTCCTTGGCATATGGGCGTGGCTGCTGTTCGTAATCTTTAAGACATCATTAAGGCTTGCGTTGTGGAGCAAGCCGCAGGTCAATGCTATTCTTTTACCTTATCGTACGGTGTTGTATTCTGCCTGAATTCTCTACCTGCGAACAACGGATAAACGCGACCGAGCGGAAAGGATGGCACGCCCGCTAGCAGGGCAAACGCAAACGATGAGTGGCATGGACCGACATAGCGAGCTCCAGCAGCACAAGACGGCGGCCGAGTACCGCCAAGCTGCCGACGAGCATGTGCGGACCCTCAAGGATTTCTGGAAGGATTTCCTGGTGAGCGGTCTGTTTGTGCTGGCCGCCATCGTTGCCATCTTTGCATGCCTGGCCTGGTTTGCCGCGAATAACCGAGTGAGTGCCACGGGGAGTACGATCGGGGCGAAGGGCCCACGGTTTGTGCTCTCGGGAACGCAGGGCGGCACGGCAGGTAAGTACGACGCCCAGGACAACTACGCGTCGGACAGTACAAGCCTTGCCGTGAACAATCTTTTCAACCTCAATAACATGAGTGCCGATGGCAGTCTTTCTCCGGGGTCGGCGGGCCAGCTTCAGCTCAACGTCAAGCCGCTCTGCAACGACCTGCACGATATTACGGTGGAGATGACCTGGGAGATTTCTGTCCAGACGAGCGTTGCGGGCACGGACGGCACTGCTACGGACGCATCGAAAAATGAAGAGATCATCAACTCGCTTAAAAATCTGGTGCGCGGCCATATCTTGGTTTTCCAGGGCAAAGACACCTCTGGCTTTTACTCCAATCCGCTGGTTCCCACGACAACCACGGTGACCCAGGACGGAGCGAGCGTCACCGTCATCACACAGAGCTTTACCATTCCGGCGAAGAGCTTTCGTGCTGAGGGCTCAAACAATACGACCGAAACCGTCACCAAAACCCTCTACTGGATTTGGCCGGAGCAGTTCAAGAGCTATGTTCGCACGGGCAACGCCGGCTACGGTGGCAACCTTTTCGCTAACACAGGCGACGAGGGGGGATACACGACCCTCGTCGGCGACATCAACAATAACCACGCGTGCTATTTCCGCGCCGATAGCACGAGCGTGCCAGGTCAGGCGCCTAGCGCGGTTCCGCCTGTCGGAGCCGGCATGTCCTCTGCGGATGTGGAAACCTGCGCCAATTATTACAACAACGCCGACGAGATTATCGGCAAGAACGTCAAGTACATTCGCGTGCGCTTTACCGCCAAGGAGGCGGATAAATAAATGGACGAGCAGCTTAATGCCCGCGAGCAGGGCGATATCAAACACAACGAAGGAGCGGCAAACCCCGGCGGCAACGGGTTCGGCTCGCACGGCGAAGCGCGTCCGGCTGGCCGCATCGAGCGTATCAAGGCTTGGGTGAGCGGCCACCGTCGCGAATCCCTTGCCATCATGGGCTTGCTTACCGTGCTTCTCGTGTTGCTGGGATTGACGCTCGGATGGTTCGTCGATGCCAATCGCGGCTCCACCGTCGGCAAGATCAAGGAGCCGGCAGAGCTCAAAGTGCTGGGCCCCAACGCTACGGCAACAGAGCAGATCGACCTGAGCTACAACCCCGAATACGGCGATACCAAGACTGGCAACACGGTGACGCTCAAGCGCGCGTTTTGCGTGCAAACGGGCGGTGACGGTTTTGAGCTGCAACTCGCGAATACGACCAACATTACAGGTCTCACTATTGAGCTGTACAGAGCCGAGAACACGTCTGCGCTCCAGACGCCCGACGTGAGCGGTACCGCAGACGGCAAATCTTATAGCTGGAAAGCAACCGGAGAGAACCTGCTTACGAGCTTCGAATATATCAACAAGGAGAACGACGGTCTGGCAGCCGTGCCGGGCGAGGGCGCAAGCGACCCTACGTTCAAGGACTATCAAAACGTCCAGCGCAACGCGCGCCCGCTCTACCGATACAAGAAATTCGGCAAGAGCGAACTCAACGCTAAGACGCTCGACGGCTCGACTGACAATGACACGCTCAACTTTATCATCAAGCTTTCGTGGGACGAGAGCGCCAAAGAGACCGATGTGATCTACCTGATCGCGCGCAACACGAGCGGTAAGTAGGAGAGGGGGCGCACATGGAGAAGCGAGAGAAGCAGCAGGATGCCGAGCGCGAGCAGCTGGCAAAAAGCAAGAGCCTAGCCAAGAATAAGCTGGTTGTGGCAGCAATCGCACTTGCTTGCGCCGTGGCGCTCGTGACGGGTGGTTACTTTACCTATTCCGCCTACACCGCCAACGGATTTCTAAAGTCCGTCGCCGCAACGGGCACCGCGCAGAGCCTGTTTGCGAGCGACCTGCTCACGGGCTATATGAGTGCGCCTGGCAACGACGAGCTCGACCGCGCCCAGCGCTCCGTTACGGTATATCCCAACAACAAGCAGTGCAGCTTCACCTTTAGCATCTATAACTATTTGCTGAGCAACAGCAACTTCTGCAACGATAAAAACGTGACGTATACCTTGACGGTCGAGGGGTATGGGCTCGATGGTGCCACGTGGAGCTATGCGCCCCAACCCGCCGGAAACGTCAAGCTTCCGGAGAATCAGCCTACCAAGAACGATTACACCGTGACCTTTCCTGAGGACAAGTTGGGACATGCCTACTTTGTGATTAAGGCCATGGTTGTTTCGAAGGAGAGCCCCGGCACCGAGCTCACCTGTCTGGCGGCGAAAGTCGTGCCGTCAAAGAAGGCCGAGGTCAAAACCGCTGCGGTTGAGGGCGCGCTGGTTGATGAGGCTGGCAAGTTTGCTGATTACGCTGCGTACAACTACCGTGTGACGGTTACGGGCGCACCGGCAAACGTCACGCTCACGTGGGGGGAGAACGTGGAGATCGATCCGTTCTTCGAGACCAACCATGGTGTGACGGCGGATAAAACAAATCACACGGTTACGTTCACCATGGAGCCTGGCTCGATGATCGTCAACTTTTACCGAGCGGACGGCAAGACGCCCGGTGACTGGGGTGACCTGGGCATTAGGGTGAGCGGAACTACCCTGACGGGCACGACGGAGACTCAATAACTCTGGAAGCAGAGTTTTTAGGATAAGAGGTACGGAATCGATGAGAACGGCAAAGCGCATACTCGCAGAGTTCATGACGGTGGTCATGGTGCTCCAGGCATGTTCGCCCACGGTCGCCGCCGTGGCGGCAGGCTGGCAGAACATCTCGAGCGAGATTGCCACCGCGGCTGCGGAGGCATCGGACGCAGCCGAGAGCGGCGAGACCAAGAGCGATGTCACGACCGGGTCTGGGTCGAGTGATACCGGCGCCGAAAGCGACAGTGCTGGGGATGACGCGGCGAAGGATGACGCTGCAGCAGGCGATACCACCGATAACGCTACGGGTTCCGATTCCACGGGCGACCAGACGGAAGGCGACGATGCCGCTGACGATGCCGCCGCTGACGACGCCGAGCAAGATGCCGATGATGCGACTTCGGAGGACGCTGAGGACCAGGCGGGTGCGACGATTACAAATCTCGATGAGCTTGTCGAGCTGCTCGAGGCGAACGGCGCGGAAAACATCGTACGCAAAGACGACAGGAGCGGAATCCGAAGCCTTGATGTCAAGTCGTCGGAGGCGTTCGCCGTCCTGTCTAACGCCGACGCTTCGCTTTACTATGATGCGCAGATCAAGGTTATCATCACGGGCGATGCGAAGCTCACCGAGTCGGCTAAGAACGGCATGTCTTTCCAGGGCCTTGGCAGTGATGAGCATCCGTTTGAAGGCAAAATCTATAGGTCGTTGAATGGCGTTGATAGCCCTGTTGAGCTTACGTCTAACCGGACGGTTTTCAATAACTTCAAACTGACTGACCAAAACAATACGGTCAAGATAAAGTGGATAGGCGCAACTACCTATAGCGCGCCGATGGTCGCTACGAAGGTCAGCGGTGGGGGCAAGACGCTCAACGCTGTGGTCAACATCGCAGATCCCGTAGGTACCGGCGGGACGGATACGACTTCCGCTCTGACGGCGCCCCTTTTGGGTGAGGCGATGGGTGACCTTACTACAGAGGTCACCTATGGCCCTGCCGGTTCTCTCGAGAAGCTCAACGTAAATGCAGCGGGAAACATCGGTCTTTTAGCGAATACAGTCAAGAGCGGAACCTTTACGGTGGGGTCTGTTAAGTTTCCCGCTAGCCTTGCCGCGGGCGGTGTCGTCGAGACGAGCTCCGGTAATGCCGGTCTGCTCGTAGGCACGGTCGAGGATGGCGCGACTTTGAACGTCGGCACCCTTAATGTTCCCGCTGCTACCGTTCAGTCTGCAAGCGGTTCCGCCGGTGGTGTCGCAGGTCTCGTCGGTTCGAACACAGGCGCCACAGTCAACGTCACGGAGGCTCTCGACCTGCACATGCTCACCGTCAAGGGCACCACCGCCAGTGGCGGCTTCATCGGTAAGGCGACCAGGCTCGCGCTGGGCGCGGACAACAAGAAGTTCACCTGTCCCGCCAACGTCGGCGATGCGAACAGCAAAAGTTCCGGCGGCTTCATCGGCGACGTTAGTTTTGCCGGCCCGGTCGAGTTTGCCAACAACGACCAAATCGATACGGGCGAGGGCGTGAATCTTGGCCAAAGTGGGGACACGGGCGCGGGCGGCGTGTTCGGTCTCCTGGACACAACGAACGGCGATGTCGCAATATCAGGTGGCTCGTATACTAGCAAACTGGTGACGGGCTCCAGCTCCATCTATGGCGGTCTGGTCGGTAGAGTTCAGGATGTGACCAACACAGAGAAGTCGAACAACACCCTTCATATAAAGACGGGTGCCGCGGGCAACCGCTGTTCGGTTGATACTACATGCAGCGTCGCGCCGCGACTGGCAGGAGGCCTGGTCGGCTGGGTGGCAAAGAGCAACAATACTGGAGGCGTTGTAATCGTTGACGGCGCGGACGTCACGTGCCATTCTCCAAAAGCCAATGGAAAGAACTGCGGGTTTGGCGGTGTTGTTGGCGCCTTGGATAGCGGCTATAGCGTGGGCGGGCGTTCGCGTTTTGGAATTCTGGACTGCGGGGACGTTCGCGTTGAAACTGATAAAAACGAATCAATCGCATGTGGTGCCGGAATTGTGGGTTCGGCATGGAACGGCGTCTTGCGCTTGCGTGGGACTACCGATTTATCCGATTGCAAGCTCGAGGCCAACGGTAATACCAGCCAAATTCTTAGATCCTTGGATGGATGCGCCCCATTGGTGTTTGCTCTAGGTTCAGGCTCGGATGCTGAGGCAACGAACGATAATTATTGGCTTTACAAACGTCCTGCTGCGGCGAGGATCGATGACCTGACCTATAACCAGGTTATCCGCCTGACCGGAGAGGAGGGCAAGCTCAGCAAGGATCTTATTAAACTTGATGAAAGCACCTTTTATCAGCCGTTGTGCAATCTGAGTGGTGCTCCAGATGCTGGCAGCAGTGCTGGCTACTCTTGGGGTTATCAGCTACGGTCCCAAAATGGTGACGGGAAGTCGGGTACATACCTCATTAATGATGCGGATACATTCGCATGCATTGCCATGACGGTCCAAACGAACGGCTACTTTGGCGGTGTATTCGGCATCGGCACGGCTAATATTACGAGCTGGTATGGTAATAGTGGGAATGCTATCTCAATTACTTCCGACATTGACCTGCGAGGTACAGGCCTTGAAGGTCTTGCATGTGATGGGTCCGGGCAAGTTAATGCCTTCGTAGGGGCTGTCGAGGGCAACCATCATACCGTTACCTTGGCGATTGGCGAACCTTACGGTACGCGCAACGGCAATGCGCTTGGCGCAAACGATTCGACTGAAGGCAACGGCAAGATTTACCGGCACAGCCGTCTGGGCCTCTTTGCCGCTATCGGCGGTGGCGCGACGGTGAATAACCTCACCGTCGATGGCGTTATGAAGTTCGATAACGGCTTAGGCGTCGACGCTGGCTCGCTTGCGGCAACTATCACTGGCAAGACAACGCTCAGCGGCGTTACGTGCAAGCCGAAAATCACCTGCGATGATACGTTCGGCAACGATGTCAACATTGGCGGCATTGCTGGTAGCGTGAGGGGTGGTGGAACCGTTACTTTCGGCAGCAGCAACATAAGTGGCAGCACGAAGGCGCAAGCGACCGTCAAAACGGGCGCTACCCTCAACGGCAACACGCGCATTGGCGGCGCTATCGGTTATGTGGCGGACGTTGTCGCTATCGTCAACGTGACGAGTCTCGAGGTCGGTGACGCGACCGCGAGCGAAAATGCGATTACCGCGGGCGACAGCGCGAGCAATAAGAAATCCCAGATTGGCGGCCTTATCGGCTGCATCACTCAGGGCACCGCGGCGAATACGACCAACGTCAACATCACAGGACTTACGTTCAATTCGTTCAGCATGACCGTTGGCAAGAACGGTGACGCGAAGAACGGCGCTGGCGGTCTTTTGGGCTACAGCTGGGGCAATACGGTTGTCACCATCGGGGATGGCGCAAACACCAGCGACAGCACGTATGCTCTCAAGACGAACAACGCTTCCATAACAGCAAACAGCTCAGGTGAACTCGGCGGGCTCGTATATGCAGCCAGCGGTCACTGGGTTATCAACAACTATGCCATCGATCTTTCTGGTGCAACCATCAATGCCGAGAGCGCTACAACGCTTGGTCTGCTCATCGGTCGAGGCGGTAGGACGGAGAATTCCACAACATATGGAGTGGAAACTTATAGCGGCTTGTATCTGGAGAACAAGGCGGGTTGGGACACTGCATATAAGGTCAATGGTGTTGCTGCGGGCAATGGCGTGAAAATCAACAACACGGCAATCAAAAGCAACGACAATGCTACTTCGTTTGATGAATGGGTCGGCAACAGCACGAGGCCTGCCTATGGAAATGAAGACGCCAGCAAACTCATGGACGGCGAATGGAATGTCGTCGTTTCGCTTCATACCAAAGACGGCGTTAATGACGGCAAGCTCGACATGAGCGGAGAGCCGGGAAACGACAACAGCTATCGCAACCGTTCCGATTTCGGCAAGAACCACAACACGAATGCCTGGACGAGGTATTACTACAACCTCGACAAAGCCTATGCGGCACTTGGGCAAGGCAGCTCCAAAATTAGCAAAATCGATACGGCGGAAAAGCTGCTCTTATGGTCTGCTTATCGCTATGCTCCAGCCGCAATTCGCTCGATGATTGTGCCGCAAGCGTTCAACGACGCCGTGGCCATCGGCGGCGAAAGCGGCAGAAGCGTCGAAATTGATTTGACGGGCTATAGTTACTATCCCACCCAGCCGAACGGAAAGGTGACGGTTGGTAATGCGACCATCACCTTCCATTACTCCGACATCAAGGCCGAGCAGAAAAGCAACAAGCTGAACTCTGCTGCTACCCAGCACGAGAACATGCACTGCGGTCTTTTCCGAACGGTGGCAAATGGCGATCTTACGGTGAATGCCGTCACTTTGGGTGGCACTGTTGGGCCCGTTGTCAACGACGGGAGAAGCAAGAATGATATTGCCGCCGCGGGTGGAAGCTCTTCGGGCGCGCTGGTGTGTCGCTACGTGTATGGGTCTAACAATGGCACGACCACCACTATTAGAAAAATCTCGATTGATGGCCTTACGCTCAACAATTTGACCGTCGATGGCGCTAGTGAGGCCACGGGCGCTGATGCTTATATGCCTCTGCTTATAAACGAGATGCAGACGTACGTGAACCTGAGCGCGAAGAACATCACGGCTACGGGATACGGCCGCAACACCAAGGTGGCAACCTCACTTTTTGGAAGACTGGGCGTGGGTTCGAGTGCCGACCAGGTTACGGCGACGTTTGGTACCATCAACGTGCCGAGTGCTACGAACAACGCCATCTTTACCCGTGCAAGCTTGCTTGAGAGCTTTGGCTACGGCGAGGGGAAGACCGGCTCGGCGGTGTATACCTTTATAAAGGATGACCAGACAAACGATAAGGTCACATTCGGCAGCGAGATCGACTCGAAGGGCGAATACTCTGGTAAGCAACTCTGGTACTACAACGAGAGCACCTATGGGACCCGCGCTGGCCTCGTCACCGTTGACAACAAAGAGGCAAATGCGGATACTCCGCAATTCGGTGGTTATCTCCCGTATGTGAAAAAGGGCAATGTCAACGAAAACAAAGTCCAATACCATGAAATCAAAGTTAACCAGCGCGTGCCCAAGCTTACGACAGGCTGCGGCACCTATGGTGATCCCTATACCATAACCAAGGCAACGGAGCTCAACACGGTTGCTGAGTACATCAATACTCAGAATCCAAGCGACGGCTGGGAAGTTACGATTGCGGCCGATCAGGAAACGCTATGCCAGCGCCGCTCGTCCAGCAAGGATGCTAGTAATGAAGTGACGTACGTCTACAAGCAGGCGAGCAAAACATGGGTGAGAATGATCGGGAACGACATCGACCCCAATGACACGCTTGACGATACGACGATGCACAGCTATCTCCAGAGTGCCTACTACAGCATCGAGCCGGAGAACGACAAGGGGGAAAGCACTGACACGCTTGAGCTGGACGCTGCCGTTTTTCAGGGCTTGGGTAATAAAGATTACCCGTTCCGTGGCGTTATCGTTGGTAATCTGAGGGGCTCGTCGCAGGCAGCTACGCAGGCGACTATCAAGATCCACAACTCCAAGGACACAGGTGCGCTTTCTGGGTTGATCCCGTATAGCTACGGTAGCGTTGTGAGTAATCTGAACATTGAATACTCGGGCAAGGCGGCCTCTATTGCACATAAGAATAAAGACGCCTCTGGCGTGCCGGGCGCGTTTTTTGGCGGCGTGATCGGTTGCATCATGGGCGGTGACAATATCATCGATGGCGTGTCGGTGAAAGCGTCTGGCGGCTTTAGCGTTGCTGGGGCAGCAGGCGATAATGGCGGCGCGCACCTTGTGCCCGTTGGCGGCTACGTTGGTGCTGTTGCGGGTGGCGGCGTCATCTTCCGCAACTCTTCCCGCGGCGACGGTGCCCTTAACGACTGGCATAGCGCTGGCGCTTCTCTCTACGACAACCCATATGTTGGCCGCGTGATCGACGGCTATGCGTTCAGCGAGCTTACCGATGATAAGAGTCTCGACAACACTGATCGTAACTACAAGGTGAACAATCTGGATACTTCGAAGACGGGGTGCATCAAGACGGATGCGACGCAGGGCCGCTATAGGGGAGACGACGCCAATAGCTCTGCGATAACCACAACCGTCAATGACTCGCAGGGACTGCTCGTACTCTCGGCCATCATCAGCAGCGGTGCGGCCGGCGGTTCGGCGAATACGAATACCACGAACGATGCGTATGGAACGTATGCGGGCTCGCGTGCCTACATGGGCGGCAACAACGCAAAGGGAGTGTACCAATTCGGCAACAAGCAATACGGCAAAGTTCGCAACGCGAGCTATACACATGTTGGAAGGCCGGCGAGTGCCGCTGAAGACTTTGCTAATGCGATAAGCGATGACATGAAAAGCCCCGGTATCCAGTTAGAGGGTAACGCGCTTGGCTACGCAGGCGATGGCTCGGGCGTTAACTCCCCCTACCTAGTAAAGAAATACGCAACGTGGCAGACGGGTAACATCTGCGCCGCGCAGGTCTCGGGAATGGATTTGCAGTTCAAAGCGGGTGAAACCTACGACATGACTACTTATGGCACGGGTTACACGGGTCTTTCGGGCCGCTACTACTCAAACGCATGCGCATCCGGTAAGGGCGCCGACCGCGATCGCATCGTGCCGCTTGTTGCGTGCATCAACGGTAACGGTGCAACAATTAAGGTCGGTAGCAAAGAGGCCAGCAAGGTATATGGGGTCACGGAGTACGCCGATGATAATTACAAACTCACCGGAGTGGGCGCTCTCTTTGGTACCGTAACGTATACCTCGACCAACGTGTTGGATAGCATCGGCACTCCGGCAACGGACGGCGCTGCTGCTACGGGCAACGGCGGCTATACCGTCCAGAACCTAAAGTTCGATGACTGCAATATTTCTCTTACGTATATCAATGCAGCCGGCGCCTCCAGTGGTGCGGGTAATGAGCAGGTTGGCGTCGGTCTGCTTGCGGGTACTACGGCGAACGCGAGCTCGCTGGCAGATTACGGCAAATATGCAGGAATTACCACGAATAGCTGCAGGGTGAATGGCCCCAATAACGTTGGCGGATTGCTCGGCGCATCCGGCTATGGTAGCCGCAGGACTGATAAAGATACAACTTTGCTGGTGAATCGTAACGACACCTCAAATTCGAACACGCGCTATTCTCCGGTCAAGCTTTACGATTGCTCTTATAGCAACATGGACATTTCTGGCGTGCAAAACGTCGGCGGCTTCGTCGGCAAGCTGAACCAAAATTCCGCTGGTGGCGTTTGGGCAAAAACGAATATGCCTATTGCCGAGAGTTCCACAATTATGTCAACTGCTGCCAGCGCAAGGACCGGCGGTATCGTGGGTCTTGCCGGAGGTGGTTTCCTGGTGAACACCGATGACGCTGGAACGCCTTCGCAGGGTGCCGGAAAGGCGGAGATCAGCAATGTCACGCTTCAGCCGGCAGCATCGAGCGCGACCGAGGGGACCGGCGGCCTTATCGGAAGGTCCGAAAATGGAATCGTGTCTGTCTACAATCTGTGCATCCATGGCGACGTGCAGAATAAAACGGTATTTGGTGTTAGAGGATCGAATAATCTTAAGTACGTTGCTGGTGCAGTCGGCGAAGCAGCTTCGGGCGGTGCATTTAAGTTCGATAGCTGTGTAATAAAAGACATCTATCTTGGTGCTCGTGAGTGCTCTGCCGGTTTAATCGGTGATCTGAAAGGTGGGTGTGCCCTCGAGGTCAAGAATTCAACTATCACTGGACTGGTCGTCGATGGTTCGTATTCTGGTGGTGTTGTTGGCTCGATCGGTAACACGGCGAACTCTGTCACGCTTTTGAACTCGACCATTGGCGAGAATAACTTTACCGGTAGCAAGAACGCTGCATGGAACTCATCGCTGGGAAGTTGTTCTGGTGGCGTGTCTGGCGATGGCCGTGGCTCATTTAGGCTCGTAAATGTGCTCATGGATCGCAATATCTTTGGGGCGCAAACTAGCCAGGGCTATTTGTTCGGAAATAGTTCATCCGCTGATCTCGTCAACGTTTTTGTCGCAGGAATTGCCATTAGACCAAACAGTGCGAGTGAATCGCTCAAGCTGATGCGCAATTCTTCCGGCACCGACGACCTTAAAAAAGTGAACAAAAAGTCATACATCGCATTTGCTGCCTATGAAGACAAGCTTTCCGATGCCAAGGGCGCGACACTGTATGGCAACGATGCTGCGAACGGCAATGTGACGGTGGCCGTTTCGCCCTACGTCACGACGAGTCCGACGAGTGGCCTTGTTGTGCGCGCCTCCGATGCTGACACGGCCGGCCGTTATCTGTTCGGCGACGGCATGAACGTTGGCCTTGCCACGGCCATCCAGAATCCGTCGAGCCCCGGCGTTGCCAACCGTTATACCTACACCAACATCGGCGGCATCAATGACGATGGCGCCTATCAAAATACGTCGAGCTATAACGCCAAATCCGTGGCGAGCATGTTCAATGCGAATAACGATGCAAGCGACAGCAAGGTTGCAACGGATTTTCCCGTTTTGGTGATCTCGGGTACCGATAATACGACGGCCAAGAGCTATCTAAACATCATCACGAACGGCGGCTTCTCTGACGCTTGCAGATTGAATAACGAGAATGGCACCAATCCGCACGTGACGGCCAAAGCAGATGTTTTCCAACTCAAGGATGGTGTGTTCGTTAAGGACGATGACGCGTCGAACAATCCCACGCTTCGCGTAGTGAACAACGGCAAGAACAATATGTCGTTTAGCCCAAGCTCCGATTGGGACAACGGCAAGGGCCGCTTTACGCTCCTGACCGTTACCTTTACCGAGGCGGGTCAGAGCTACAACGTTCAGGTGCCGATCGTCGTTAAGCGCAAGCTCGAGATTGATTTCGCTGCAACGTATGATTACGGCATCAAATTTAAAGAAAAAGACTACGCTAACCTTGGAAAAGATGCACACGTGCTTACGAGCTTTGGCGAGCCGATGACGGGTCTGCTTACCTGGACATACAATTCTGCCAATGGGAAGGAAGTCGACTTTGGCTGGGACAGCTATATGGCTGCTGGCGGCTCGATGAAGGGGCTCGGTAAGAGCATCCTCTTCAATGGTGCCGACGGAAGGTTGCCCCAGGGCACCCAGCTTACGCTCATCGATGCGAACGTTGACGGCCGGGCCGGTGGCAGAGAGTATCACTATACGGTGGGCGAAGGCGGAGCAACGAGCGTTTCCCTGAGCGGAAACGACGGCTTTAAGGATTCTGCGGGCAATCCATATCAGGAGCGATGGCTGAGCGAGATTTTGGATGTGTCGGCCACACAGGATGGCGCCGGCACATGGACCGTGTGTGATAACGAGGCAGAGGCGACCGCTAAAGCGAAACTCGATGGCAAGTGGACGCTGTTTAAGGTTGCGGGTGCTGACGTTCCCAGCAACAGCCGCTATACGCTAAAGGTACCTAAGGAGAAGGATACCGGCAGAGAGAAGCGTGCATCGGAGAGCGTCTACCTAGTTGTCAACGTGCCCAAGTCGGGCGACGGCGTGACGCAAGCTAGTATCAACGGTTTTACGGCTTCGTCTATTGACTCGAATTCTTCGGGTGGCCGCATATCTTGGAATCTGCATCACGTCTTGCGCACCGGTGGCGACGATAATCAAAACGGTACGGCATCGACATACAGCATCTTGTCCAATTACGGGCAGGAAGTTAACGACGGGAAGCCGGAGGCGCGCACTCCGGTTTCGAAGTCGACGGACGGCGCCGCCTACGTTCTTTCTCTTGACGTTACCGACACGATTACGTTTAACCCAAGTCAGAGCTATGCTGACTCGGACTCTTTGTTCTATCAGCTCGATACGTCACTGTGCAAGTATGGCGCCAACAATACCCTGACGGGGGTGAGTAGTTTCCCGAGCGGAACCTCGGCGATCGCTAAATTCTATGTTGCCATCGACAATCAGAACTATAAGTGGGATGGCGAAGATTGGGCGAAGTGTGATTCTTCGACGCCTGCGTTCACGCAGACCGTGACGGATACGGGCGATGACTCGCTGAAGCTCAAGCTCGATTGTGACCTCGCCAGAATCCGCAAGCGTGCAACGGGCGGATCCTTTACCGTGCGCACGGCTGTGGAAGAGATTCGCCTTACGCCGGACGGCTGCAACAAGGTCATCTCCCTGTCCAAGCAGTCTGGCGAGGACGCCTGTACCAAGATGTCCTATACCGCCAAGCTTTCGACGCGTAAGGAAGGCCTTAATACCTCGAGCCTGACGCAGACGAAGCGCGGTAACGTCGGGTACTATCGCATGGACACGGGTGATACGACCATTACGCTTTCTGCGCCAGATAAGTCGCAGCTTGGTATTAACGTGGACGACCTGCGTCCGATCGCGAATGGCACGATTGGTCTGGGTGCCACGTATGAACTGGGTGGACTCAGCAACGCCGCCGAGGCAATTGCGAACGCAGACTCTGTTGTGTACACGCTCGCGCTTCAGCGCCGCGGAACCGACGGCACGTATGAGAGCGTAACGGATGATATCTCAAACTACGTAACAGTGACGGAGAGTAAGCTTGCCGCGGTCGCTCCCTCCGGTAGCACGATCACCTTCACTGACTCGAAGGAGAATGGCAAGTTCAAAACGCAGAACGGTGACACTACGTTTAGCCTGCCCTTTACCGTTAAGGTCAACACGCAGGTTGAACAGCGTGAGCAGTTCTACGCGAACTATCGCTTGGTGATGACAGCGAGCCTGGTTAAGGGTGACGTGGCGAGCGCAACGCCTCAATCGCCCGACTATGTGACCTATACGCTCACGAGGGTGAACCTCAACGGCATCGACCACTAGTTCCGAAGCCAACTAGCTTCGCAAAGGGGGCGGCAACCACCCGGTTGCCGCCCCCTTTCTTGCTCGCGCGGCCTGCCGTTGCTTCGGCTTCCCACCAAACTTTCCAACTTTCCACTTAACTTAACACCTAAGGTGGAAAGCTGGAAAGTAAGTGGAAAGTTGACATGTAGGTGCGGGCTGAAGAGGGGTTAATAATTAAACAAACCCTACCAGCCAAACAAAAAGATATCAATCTGGTTGGTAAAACACCGTCAATGAGCCGCGAGCTAACTAGCTGCGTAAATAAAACCTAAAGAACTGTTGCAAATTAATGGCAAATGCCCAGATAGCGAAATTGCGATTTTCAATTAACTGTTACGTGCAAACAGCAAAATGCTACTATCTAACATGCACGTAAGAAAGCAGTTTAACGGTTAAGGCTAAGAAGTGGCAGGTATGTCAGAAGCAACAAGGGCTCGCACGCATGCGCCTGAGGTTAGGCAGCGCGCCGTCGAGGTCCTCCAAGAGGGGGTCGGTCATCGTGCCCTCGCCGCGGAGCTCGGCATTCCCCAGGCCACGGCTCGTCAGTGGGCCCGCGCATACGCCGTGGGCGGTGCCGACGCCGTGCTTAACGCGGGTTCGCATCACCGCACGTATTCGTACGACGTCAAGCTCGCCGTGGTAAAGGATCGCCTGGAAAACGGCCTGACGGTTCGCGAGGCCATGATCAAGCACAAGATCCCCAGCGAGTCTTCGGTCAAGGCCTGGTGCCGCCAGTATCGCGAGAGCGGTGAGTCCGCGCTGGCCGATAAGCCGCGCGGTCGCAAGCCGCGCGTTAAAAAGGCGGAATAGCGAACGGGATGGTGCGCCCACAGGGGCGCATTTTTCTTGCCGCGCCAACTTTTTGGACCGTCGTGAGCCTACTGGAACATCCTCCAAAGTGGTTAATAAACCGCGCGCAGTGGCCCGTGCGCCCGCCGCCGCGATAGGGGGAGCGTCGCCTCTCTGCTCCAAAGCGGACAGACTCGTTACCCCGTACGCCTAAAACTCCCCAGTTGACCGAAAACCCGCCGCCGCTACTCCTCAACTGAGCTATAACGTTAAACAATTGCAGCGTTTTTGCATGGGGGAGTGATGGTATGACGCTACTGTATTTCCTTACCCTGTTTCCGCTGGTACCGGCGCTGGGCATGCTGCTCGCGCGCGGTGACCGCGCCCGCGATGCGGTAGGGCTTGTAGGCTCTGGCATCATTATGGCGGTGACGGTTGTAGTCGCCGTCATGTTTTTTGGCACGGGCCCGCAGAGCTTCGAGGTTGCCCCCGGCACCTCGCATGTGCTCTCGATCATCAGCTCCGTCATCGACGTGATCCTGTGCGCCGTCATCCTGTACAACGCGCGTAAATATAAGAGCACGCTCACCACGGTGCTCGGCGTGGTGCAGCTGGTGGGTTCGGTTGCCTTCGCTGCCATGACGCTGCCCGCGGCCGAGGTTGTCACCGCCACGCCGCTCTACCTGGATTACATGAGTGTGATCATGGTGCTTGCCGTCGGCATTGTCGGCAGCCTTATCTGCGTGTACGCCCTGGGCTACATGAAGGACTTCCAGGCCCACGACGAGCACGAGGCAGCGCTGCGCGGGCAGGCGGCGCCCGACCGACGCCCGCAGTTCCTGGCGCTTATGTTCCTGTTCCTCTCGGCCATGTTCGTCATCGTGACAAGCGACAACCTTGAGTGGCTGTTCTGTGGCTGGGAAATCACCACCGTGTGCTCGTTCCTCATGATTGGCTACACGCGCACGCCCGAGGCCATAAAAAACGCTTTCACCCAGATCATCCTCAACATGCTGGGCGGCATCGCGTTTTTGGCCGGACTCATGTACCTGCACGTTAACGGCATGCCGCTGACCATCTCGGGCATGATCGAGCTTTCCAGCGCCGGAACCGCGCAATCCGCGCTGCTGGTGATGCCGGTCCTGTTGCTGTCGCTTGCCGCGCTCACCAAGGCCGCACAGATGCCGTTCCACACTTGGCTATTGGGTGCCATGGTTGCCCCCACGCCCACGAGTGCCCTGCTGCACTCGTCAACCATGGTCAAAGCCGGCGTGTTCCTGATGGTCAAGCTCAGCCCGCTCTATGCCATCTATCCCGTGACCGGCATTATGGTCACGAGCGTGGGTGCCATCACGTTTTTGCTCGCTGCCCTCATGGCCATCTCGCAGAGCAACGCCAAACGCGTCCTCGCGTACTCCACCATTTCCAACTTGGGCCTCATCAGTGCTTGCTTGGGTGTCGGCGCGCCCGAGGCCGTATGGGCCGCCATCTTCCTGATCCTGTTCCACACGGTGGCCAAGTCGCTGCTGTTCCTGTGCGTGGGCACGGCCGAGCATCATATCGGCAGCCGCAATATCGAGGACATGGACGGTATGTTCAGCCGCATGCCGCACCTTACGCGTCTGATGATGCTGGGCATCATGGGCATGTTCGTGGCACCGTTTGGCATGCTCGTGTCCAAGTGGGGCGCCCTGGTGGCGTTCGCGCAGACCGGCAACGTGCTCATGATCATGGTGCTTGCCTTTGGCTCGGCCGCGACGTTCTTCTTCTGGGGCAAGTGGCTTGCCAAGCTTTCGGGCGTCGACCCCACGGCTCAAAACGTTGAGGTCAATGTCCATAAGACCGAATGGATGGCCCTCAACACCATCGCCGCGCTGCTGATTCTTTGCTGCGTGGCGTTCCCGCTCATCTCGAGCGGCCTGGTGTCGCCTTACTTGGCCATGGTGTTTGGCCGCGTGCCGTACGTTATTGGCAAGGACTCCATGTATCTGATGGTGGTTATCGTGGCGTTTATCGCCGTGGTGCTGCTGACTTCATTCCGCGTGAGCAACAAACCGCACGTCAACGTGTACCTTTCGGGTGTGGGGACCGACAAATATCGCCATTTCCGTGGCTCGATGGGACACGAGGTGAAGGCCGAAAAGCGCAATTGGTACTCGGAGGACGCCCTTGGCGAGAAGCGTATTGGTCCCGCGGGTAGCGTCGTGTGTTGCAGCATTATCTTGTTTGCGCTGCTGTGTTGCGCGTGGATTGGGCCCGAGAGACTTGCCATGAGCGCGCCCTCGGTGCTGCGCGGTAAGTATTTTGAAGGTTCGGGTGTCGTGGGCATATTTATTGGTACCGTGGCGTTTGCCTTGATTGCGCCGCTTGTGGGAGGCCTGATCGACGGCCTTGACCGCAAGCTTTCGGCCCGCATGCAGGGCCGTGTGGGCCCGCGCCTGCTGCAACCGTTCTACGACGTTGCCAAGCTGCTGCGCAAGGCCCCTGCCAGCGTAAACACCATGGACGATACCTATATGGCATGCGCGCTCATCTTCACCGTCGTGGGCGGCGGCATCTTTGTGTCGGGTTCTAACACGCTACTGTGCGCTTTTATGGTGACGCTCTCCGCGATCTTTGTGGTGCTGGCGTCCGCCTCGACGCAAAGCCCGTTTGCCCAGGTCGGCGCCGACCGCGAGCTGCTGCAGGTTATGAGTTACGAGCCCGCCGTTTTGCTGATGAGTGTGGGCCTGTACCTTGCCACCGATAGCTTTGATTCCATTGCCGTGACGGGGCAGTCGGCGCCCATCATCGTGTACAGCGCGCCTATTTTCCTCGCGCTGCTCGCGGTGCTTACCATCAAGCTGCGCAAGTCGCCGTTTGACCTTTCGTACTCGCATCACGCGCACCAGGAGATCGTCCAGGGCGTCGCCACCGAGATGAGCGGCAGCACGCTGGCCAAGATGACCCTTATGCACTGGTGCGAGACCGTGCTGTTTTTGATGTGGGTGGGCATGTTCTTTGTCTGGGACAACCCGGTGAGCTGGGTGGTCGCCCTGGTCGTGATGGCCGCGACGTACTTTGTCGAGGTGCTGATCGACAACACCTTCGCGCGCAGCACCTGGCGCAGCTGCTTTAAGCTCGGCTGGGGCGTGGCGCTGGTGTTTGGCCTGCTCAACCTTATGCCCATCCTCGTCGACGTGTTTATTTAGGAGGCGGCATCCATGGATCATAAAATGTCGCGCTCGCCGTGGGTTATTCATTACGACGGCTCGAGCTGCAACGGATGCGATATCGAGGTGCTGGCCTCGCTCACGCCGCTGTTCGATGCGGAGCGCTTTGGCGTGGTCAACACCGGCAACCCCAAGCATGCGGATATCTTTTTGGTGACGGGGTCGGTCAATGCCCAGAACCTGCCCGTCGTGCGTCAGATTTACAACCAGATGCTCGAGCCCAAGTGCGTGGTGGCGTGCGGCATCTGCGCGTGCTCGGGCGGCGTGTTCCGCGATGCCTACAACGTGATCGGCGGCGTGGACCGCGCGATTCCCGTGGACGTGTACGCGCCCGGGTGCGCCATTCGCCCCGAGACGGTGATCGATGCCATCGTGGAGGCGTGCGGCATCTTGGACCAGAAGGAGGCCGTGATGCGCGCCGGCGGCGATCCGCTCACCGTGGGCGGCGCCGCCACCTGGGACGGTGGCGTTGAGCTGGGCGAGGACGGGTTTGTGGCTGCGGGGGCCGGGACCGGTGTCGATGCAGGCGCGGCTGACGGTGCGCCCGCCGCTGCAAAGGAGGTCGAGTAATGCAAAAGGCTATCTATACCACCGTCGGGATCGACAAGCTCCTGCCGCATGTCCAGGCGCTCAAGGGCGTCGGCGCGCGCTTTGTGCAAATGCATGCCGAGCGCAACGTCGACGACGGCTCGTATCGCTTGGTCTATACGTTTATCAACGTCCGTGCTGCTCAGGAGCATATTGCGCAGGACGGCAGCTATGCGATCGAGAACCTGGTGGTCGAGGGCATCGACCAGTACCAGGAGATTCCGTCCATCAGCTCGTATTACCCCGCGGTGTTCCCGTTTGAAAATGAGGCCCACGACCTGTTTGGTCTTGCCATCACCGACATGCAGATCGACTTTAAGGGTTTTTTCTACCAGGTTTCGACTGCCGAACCCATGAGCGTCATCACGCCCGAGGTGAAGGCCGCGCGCGAGAAGGCCATGAAGGTCCGCGCGGCTGCCGAGGCCAAGGCGCGCAAGGCCGCAGCCGCTGCGGGGGAGGGTGCCGCAGGCGCTGGCGATGCCGCGGGCGCTGCCGTCGCCCAGTCCGCTGCGGCTACCGGCTCCGATGCTCAGCACGATGAAGCTGCTGCCATGGCCGCACTTAAGGCTGCCGAGCTGGAGGCAAAGCTCGCCGCCATGGATCCCGAGAAAGCGGCCAAGGTCCGCGCGGCGCTTGCCGCCAAGGTCGCCCGCGACAAGCAGAAAAAGGAGGCGTAAGGTCCATGGCACATCGCTCCGTTATTCCGTTTGGCCCGCAACACCCGGTGCTGCCCGAGCCGCTTCATCTGGACCTAGTGATCGAGGACGACCGCGTCATCGAGGCAATTCCACAGATCGGCTTTGTGCACCGCGGACTCGAGAAGCTCACCGAAAAGCGCGATATGCACCAGTTTGGCTACATCGCCGAGCGCATCTGCGGCATCTGCGCCGTGGGCCACAGCTACGGCTATGTCAGCGCCTGCGAGCGCATGCTCGACATCGAGGTGCCCAGCCGCGTGCAGTATATCCGCACCATTTTGCACGAGCTTTCGCGCATCCACTCGCACCTGCTGTGGCTGGGCCTTCTTGCCGACGCCTTTGGCTTTGAGGCGCTGTTCTATCGTTCGTGGACCCTGCGCGAGCAGATTCTCAAGATCTTTGAGAGCACCTGTGGCGGCCGCGTGATCCTGTCGATTAACGAGATCGGCGGCCTTAAGCACGACATTGAGGACTCCGAGCTAGCGGGCATTGTCCAGACGCTCGATGCCATGCGTCCCGACTACGAGGCCCTGGTGCATACGTTTTTGGACGACGACAGCTGCGGCGAGCGCCTGCATGGCGTGGGCGCGATCAGCAAGAAGGACGCGTTGGATCTGTCGATGGTCGGCCCGTTCGGTCGCGCCTCGGGCGTGGATTACGACGTGCGCATGTTTGGCGACGGTGCCTATGCGGACCTGGCTGCGTTTGAGCCCATCGTTGCTACCGATGGCGATTGCTATGCCCGCTGCCAGGTGCGCTGTGCCGAGGTCACGCAGGCCATGGACATTATCAAGGAGCTTGTGGGCAAGATTCCGCACGATGGCATCGGTGGACGCACCAAGCTCACGCCGGCCGACGGCGCGCGTGGCGAGGTTGTGATCGAGCAGCCACGTGGCGAGGCGTATTACTATGTGCGTGGCAATGGCACCAAGAACCTGGACCGTTTCCGCGTGCGCACGCCGACGTCGCAGAACCTGGCGGGTCTGACGCATGCGCTGCAGGGCGTGCTCCTTGCCAACGTGCCCATGATTATCCTGACCATCGACCCCTGCATTAGCTGCACGGAAAGGTAGGCGCGGCATGAGTTTACTGACATTTGCCAAGACGGCCTTGGGTTCTATGGTCAAGCAGCCGGTAACGGTGTGCTATCCGCAGGAGAAGCTGACGGCGCCCGAGCGCTTGCGCGGGCATATCGTCAATGACATGGACGTGTGCATCTGCTGCGGCATGTGCGCGCGGCGTTGCCCGGCGGGCGCGCTCGCGGTCGATCGCAAGGGCGGAACGTGGTCGATCGACCCGTTTGCCTGCGTGGTGTGCGGCGAGTGCATCGAAAGCTGCCCTAAACACTGCCTGAGCATGGACACCGCCCGCACTCCAGTTGCGGCGGACAAGACTCCCACGGTAGAAACTAAGCCGGAGTAGCTCTGGAATAGAGCTGGAATAGAACTGGAATAGGGGCCGGCGGGGCAAAAATGCCCCGCCGGCCCCGCGCGTGAGCGCGCGGTTGGGCCGTCGCAAGCAAAACTATGCCGGATTACGGGGCTGGATAGCGAACCTCCGACCATACAGAAAATCTCAAAAACAAAACCGCAGGTAGATAGCCTGCCGTTTTTCAAAAATAGGGGATATGGATGAGGGTTCCGACTTTAGCCCCGTAAACCGGCATAGTTTTGAAATGGCACCATATCAGTAACAGCCTTTGATCTCCCGTGGACAGAGGGAAACGGATCATTTTTGCCTTGCGAGGGCTGCCGCGTGACCCGTCTGCCACGAAATGGGCCCATCTACTATGTTTAGGCGGCAGCCCTCGACCACAGCAAGTAATGCGAAATGAGAACTGCAGGTAGAACGGCTGCGGTTTTTCATGAAACGCGGTTATGGTCGGGGGTATCGAGTCAAACGTAGTAGATGGGCAGGTTTCGTGGCGAGCGCCGTCAGCCGATCTCCGCGGGCGGAAGAAAGCAGATCATTTTGGTCCCGCGAGCCTTGCGGAGGCGCTCGTGCAGGGCCGACCGAACAAAACTATGCCGGTTTACTACGACGAATTCGACATTCCCGACCATGACTGCATTTTTCTAAATATCGCAAGCGTTCTACCTGCGGTTTTGCAAGCGCTCAATTTGCCGTGATCGAAGGTGGGCGATTCATCGTAGTAAACCGACATAGTTTTGAAATGGCATTAAATCGGTAACAGCCATTTTACTCTGCCGGGGCGGTCAATCTTCGGGCAACTGCCCTCGCAGGTAGGCGATGGCGATCTGCGTACGGTTGCGCAGGTCCATTTTGGCCAGGATCGAGCTGATGTGGTTGCGCACGGTGCCTTCGCCCATGTAGGCTGTGGCGGCGATCTCCCTGTTGTCGAGACCGCGGGCGATGAGCTCGGCGACTTCGAACTCGCGGTCGGTCAGACCGGCAAAGGCCGCGGGCCGGCGGGTCGCACCGGCTTCAGCGTCCGCCCCATCAAAGTCGACATCCTCGATCGCCTTACCCTCGAGCACGCGTTTACCGTCCATGACCTGCGCCAACGCCGGTGGAATGGCGGAGACATCGGTTTTGATCAGATAGCCGCGGGCGCCCAGTTTAAGCGCCGACACAATGTACTCGTCATCCGAGAATGTCGTCAGAAACACCACGCGCGCCGCAGGGTCGCGCTCAAGGATCTCGCGTGCCGCCGAAAGTCCGTCGCGCCCCGGCATCTGAATGTCGAGCAGCGCGATGTCGGGCGTGTGCTCAGCGTAGAGCGCGACCGCGTCGTCGCCATTGGCGCCGGTACCCACCACCTCGATCTGCGGCTGGGCGCCTAGGATAATCTTGAGTGAATCGACTACCAAGCGGTCGTCATCGACAACTATGAGCCTCATCGGTCCTCATCTCCTTGCTGTTTGGGAACGGTGGCAAACACGCGCCAGCCGCCGGCGCCGGCGCGCGGACCGGCGGTGAAGGTGCCGCCAAGCGCCTCGATGCGCTCGCGCATGGAGACGAGCCCCATGCCCTCCGCGGCGCCACGGCCGATTGCTTGGACCCCGCCCACGCCATCGTCGGTAACGATGAGCTGGTAAAACGACGGATGCTCCATGCATCGTGCGGTGACGGTCTGGGCGCAAGCGTGGCGCATGGTGTTGGAGAGCGCCTCGCGCAGGACCGCCGCAAAGCAGTTGGCGACGTTGGCGGGCGCATGCTCGGCCAAAACTTCAAGCTCAATCTGTGGGCCGCTGTCCGAGCGTACGCCTTCAACGATGCGCTCGAGCTGCACGGAGAGGTTGGTTGCATTGTCGTTGAGCGCGTGGACGCTGGCGCGCACGAGCTGGAGCGCCTCGTCAACCGTGCGTTTGACATCGGCGAAATCGGCGGCGACGCCGGGCTCGTTGGCGTGGACCACGCGCAAGGCTTCGGTTTGGAGCGAAGCGCGCGTGAGCTGGTGGCCCACGTTATCGTGGATCTCGCGCGCGATGCGGGCGCGTTCGGCGAGCGTTGCGAGCTCGACTTCGTAGTCCTGGCGGTCGGCGAGGTCGCGGTTGCGTGCCTCGAGTACCAGGGCGCGTTCTTGCAGCTTGTCGCGGGTGCGACGCATGCGATCCTGTTCGCGCTCCAGCTGCGCGGTGCGCAGCGACAGCAACGTGGCAGCGATCGAAAGGATGGCGGTTAGCAACAGCGTTCGGGTGGTGAGCACGCCGCCACGAAGGTCCGCGACAAGCGCGCAGACAAACACGGCGCCAATCGCCAGCGCGGGCCAGATGCGTTCACGGCGCACGCGTCGCGCGATGTCATAGAAGGCAAGGGGTGCGAACGGCATAAATGGCGGCACGAAGACGGCAGCGATGATGTAAGCGTAGCTCGCGGCCTCGCTCGCGCGATGGGCGTGTTCTTCTCGTGCGACTTCCGACGCCGAGGTGGCCATAACGCCAAGGCAAAACGCCACAACCAGACGAGCGTCCACGGCAAGACCCATGGCGGCCGCAATACAGCACGCCAGCACAATCGATTTGTCGAAAAGCCTGTTCATACGGGTATTGTACGCGATGCTGCGCGCGGGGGAGGCGCCGCCCGGGGCAACCGTGACATTCCTCCCGCGCGGCAAAGCGGCGTCGATCGCTCGCGCGAGCGGGGGTTTCGCCTCTGCCCCCTCGCACTCGTGACAAAGCTCACTGGTGCGCGCCGTCCTCTCCTGCGATGATGCAATCGTACCGGGCCACGACCAACAGAAGGGCCGCCTCATGACAGATATCGTCCACGTCGAAAACCTCGTCAAGCGCTACGACGATCTTATCGCGCTCGACCACTTTAACCTGAGTATTGCCCCTGGCGAGATCTTTGGCCTGCTGGGCCCCAACGGCTCGGGCAAGACCACGTCCATCAACTGCATCCTGCAGCTGCTCGCTTACGACAAGGGCACCATCGAGCTGTTCGGCGAGCCCATGACGCCCACCCGCTACGACCTTAAGCGTCGCGTCGGCGTGGTGCCACAGCAGGTGGCGGTGTTTGACGAGCTCACCGTGCGCGAAAACATCGACTATTTCTGCAGCCTCTACGTCAGCGACCGCAAGCGCCGCCGCGCGCTGGTGGACGAGGCGATCGACTTTGTCGGCTTGGGCGACTTTACCAAGTTTCGCCCCGGAAAGCTCTCGGGCGGCTTGGCACGCCGTCTCAACATTGCCTGCGGCATCGCGCACAAGCCCGAGCTCATCTTCTTTGACGAGCCCACAGTGGCAGTCGATCCGCAGAGCCGCAACGCCATTCTGGAGGGCATCTGCCGCCTGCGCGACGAGGGCGCCACGGTGGTGTATACCAGCCATTACATGGAGGAGGTCGAGCAGATCTGCAGCCGCATCATGATCATGGACGGCGGCCGCGTGCTGGCGCAGGGCACCAACGACGAGCTCAAGCGCATGATTCAGATGGGCGAGCGCGTGACCGTCGAGGTCGGCGCCGTCGAGCCCGCCACGGTCGAGCGGCTGCGCGCTCTGGAGCACGTGCTTTCGGTTGAGCTGTCCGGCGGCGAGCTCATCTGCACCTGCGAGGCGAGCCCACATAATCTGGTCGACATCCTTGACACGCTGCGCGCCGCCGACGTGGCACTCGGTCGCGTGTGGAGCGAGCCGCCGACCCTCAACGACGTGTTCCTCGAGATCACCGGCCGCGAGCTACGCGACTAGGGGGCAGCCATGATCAACACCATCATTATCACGGTCAAGACGCTGCTGCGCCGGCCGAGCACATGGGTCTGGGGCGCGCTCTTTCCCATTGCGCTTTCCACGATGTTCATGTTTATGTTTGCGAACCTCAGCTCCGACGGCAAGGTCGATCCGGTGCCGGTAGCCGTTGTCGCCGACGAGGCCTGGGACGCTTCGACCTTTAAGGACGTGGCGACGTCGCTTGCCAAGGAGGGCGACGACCAGCTGCTTAAGATCCACGAGTGCGATGACGCGGCCGAGGCGAACCATGCGCTCAAGTCCGGCGAGGTTGCGGGCGTCTACACGGTCGACGACGCGGGCGCGCCCAAGCTTACGTTGCTTTCGAGCTACGATAGCTCGCGCGCCAGTACGGTGCTCACCGACCGCAGCATCCTGGAGACGGTGGCGAGCTCGTATACGCAAAATGCCGAGCTCATGCGCCAGATTGCCCAGGACAACCCGGCGGCGCTCGCCGACCCGGAGGCGGTTGCGCGCGCCCTGTCGCTTAAGGGCGGCACTCGCCGCGTGAGCCTTACGCGCACCACGCCCGACGGTACGACCATCTACTATTACGCGCTCTTTGGCCTGGTCGCGATGATGTCTTCCGAGTTTGCGGCCCTGGCCGTCGTCGATCTGCAGCCCAATCTGTCCGGCCTCGGCGCGCGCCGCTGCGTGGGCGGCGTCTCCAAGACGGCGTCGCTGGCCGGCATTTTTGTCGGCTCGTGGCTGGTCTCATTTGCCTCGATGGCGATCGCGATCGGCTACGTGCGCCTGGTGGTCGGCATCGACTTTGGCGGGCGCGAGGGGCTGTGCCTGGCGGGCGGCGCCGCATCCGCGCTTGCTGCCACGGGCCTGGGGCTTTTTGTGGGGACGCTTCCCGTTAAGGGCGGCAAGGCGTCCAGATCGGGCATCCTCACGGGCTTTGCCACCACGTGCGCCCTGTTCGCCGGACTCTACGGCGAGCCGGCGATGGCGCTTGCCGACGATGTTGCCCGCGCCTGTCCGGCCGAGTGCTGGCTCAACCCCGTCAAGCTCATCTGCGATATGTTCAACCGCCTGTATTTCTTTGAGGATCTGGGTCCCTTTGTCGTTCGCGCCGGTGCGCTTGTCCTCATGGCCCTGGTGTTTGTCGCCGCCGCTACGCTGATCTTTGGAAGGAGCCGCTATGAGCACCTTTAAGACCGCGCTTCGCATGGCGCTCGCGCACCCGTTCTACCTGCTCATCTACACGGTGTTCATTTCACTCATGGGCGTGTTCATTGCGGCCTCGGTCAGCTGGAACTCGTCGCAGCTGACCGAGTACAAGCCCTACGACGCCAACGTGATTGTGGTCGACCGCGACGGCAGCGATCTTTCGCGTGCGCTTACCAGGCACCTGGGTTCGCGCTTTGACCTGGTCACGGGCGTCGGCGACGACACGTACGACCTTGCGGACGCGCTCTCCAAGAGCAACAGCGCCAAGGGCAGCGCCGACTGCGTGTTCTTTATCCCGGAGGGGTTTGAGGACGACTTGATCGCGGCCGCCCGTGCGGGGGAGGCCCTGCCCAAACTCGACGTGACGTACGGCTCCGGCACCATGGCAGCGGCGCTCTCGTCTGCCGAGGCCTCGCGCTGGATCTCGCTCGCGGGCGCTGCGGCGGCACTTGAGCCAGCTGCTTCCGACGGCGATGTCGCCAAGGCCGCCGAGCATGCTGCCGCAAAGCGTGCGGAGGTCCAGATCGAGCAGGTCAAGGTAGACTCGACGGCCGCCGCCACGCTCGAGTCGTACTTCAACTTTGGTGCGTACGCGATTATCTCGTCGGTCATCGTGTCGGTGGGGCTGGTGTTCTCGGGCATGAACGAGCCCGAGCGCGTGCGTCGTATGGATGCCGGCCCAATCTCCGAGCGCCAGCGTTCGCTTGCTGTGTTCGCGGCTGCTGCGGTGCTCACCGTCTGCATCTGGTTTGTGTCGAGCATGATGGGCGTCGTGGGCTTTGCCGGCGCGGTCGCCGAGGTCGGTGTGGGTCGCGTGTGCCTGGCGCTGGCGGCGACGCTCGCCCTGGCGTGCACGCCGCTGGCCGTTGGCTTTACCCTGTCGAGCTTGGGCGCGCGCGAGGAACTGCTCAACGGCGTGGGCAACTTACTCGGCATGCTCATGACGTTTTTGGGCGGCGCCTGGATGCCGCTGTCGCTGATGGGTTCGGCCGTGCAGACCGTGGCGCACTTTGTGCCGACGTTTTGGGTGAACGACGCGATCGGCAAGGCGCTTGCCTCTGATTTGACGTCCACCGTGCTGGGCGACATCGCCTGCGACCTGGGCGTCACGGTGCTCTTTGCCGCTGCCATCGCCGCCGTAGGCCTAGCCCTCGCGCACAACAAATCTCGCGCCTAACCGCCTAGCCATTGGGGACGTTCTTAAACGACCGGTCGCTGGGGACAGTCTTTGCCGATTCGCCGGCTCGCCGGCCGGACTGGCAAGAGCTGTCCCTGGCGGCACTCATTGGGGACAGACTTAAATGAGTGGTTTCAGTCATTTAAGTCTGTCCCCAATGACTAGTCTGAAATAAATTTCAGGCCTCGCCAAAAAATAGTTCGCCAAGGTTTACTATTAGGCTCATAAAGTAGTACGAGGCTAACAATGGGGGATACCATGGCAACGCAGGAAGCCTACGTCCAGGTTAAGGATCTCAGAAAGCACTACGGCGATGGGGATGCATGCCTGACGGTGCTCGACGGCATCGACACGTCTATCAACCGCGGCGAGATCTGCGTCATGCTGGGGCCCTCCGGCTCGGGCAAGTCGACGTTTCTTAACCTGATCGGCGGCCTGGAGGATGCCGATGCCGGCTCTATTCTGGTGGACGGCTGCGACCTCACCACGCTCAACGCCGGCGACCTGGGCGAGTATCGCCGCCGCGAGCTGGGCTTTGTGTTCCAGTTCTACAACCTGGTGCCCGATCTTACCATCAAGGAGAACATCGAGGTCACGGCGCACCTGTCCAAAAACCCGCTCAACATTGACGACCTGCTGCGTTCGCTGGGCCTTTACGAGCATCGCAACAAGTTCCCGCGCCAGGTCTCGGGCGGCCAGCAGCAGCGCTGTGCCATCGGCCGTGCGCTCGTCAAAAACCCGGGTCTGCTGCTGTGCGACGAGCCCACCGGCGCGCTCGACTATAAGACGTCCAAGGAAATCTTGCAGCTCATGGAGGATGTCAATCACGAGTACGGCTGCACCATCATCATTGTCACCCACAATGCCGCCATCGCGCGCATGGCCAATCGCGTGCTGCGCCTGCGCGACGGGCGCATCGTCGAGGATGAGCTCAACGAGTCGCCCGTTGCGGCCGCCGAGCTCGATTGGTAGGCGGCGCCATGACACCTCTCGCAAAACGTCTCCCGCGCGAGCTGCGCCGCAATATCGGCAAGTACCTGGGCATCTTTTTGCTTATGTGCGGAAGCATCGCTCTCACCTCGGGCTTTTTGCTCGCGGCGCATTCCATCGGCTGCCTTATCGACGACATGCGCGATGCGTACACGATCGAGGACGGCCGCGTGACCACCTCCTTCGAGGCTACCGACGATCAACTCAAGGCCGCCGAGGACGCAGCCGGTGACGTCGGCGGCGTCACGCTCTACAAGAATTTCTCCATCGACGCCATCATCAAAAAGGCGTCCGGCGACGACGGCACCAAGCGCACCCTGCGCACCTATGCGCACCGCACCAAGGTCGATATCGCGTCCTACTGCGAAGGCAAACAGCCCAGGGCGGACGATGAGGTGGCAATCGACCGTGTCTTCGCCACCAACAACGACCTCGCCATCGGCGATAAGGTCGAGCTTGAGGGCCGCACCTACACCATCTGCGGCATCATGACGCAGCCCGATAGCCAGGCGTTGTTCCTCGACAATTCGGACTTTACGGTGAACACCATCACGTATGGCGTCGCCGAGGTCACCGACGCCGGCTTTGCCGCGCTCGAGGATGCCGGTGGCGCGCCTACCTACACCTACTCCTTCACCTTTGCCGATCGCGACCTCCCCACCGCGGACCGCATCGATGCCGAGCAGGATATGGTCGAGGCGCTGACCGATGCCGATGCGCGCGTGGACAATCTGATCGACGCCGATTCCAACCAAGGTATTGGCTATGCGCGCGATGACGTGGACGGCGACTCCATGATGTGGACGACGCTGCTCGACATCATCATCGTGATCATGGCGTTTGTCTTTGTGGTCCTTACCGACGCCACCATCGAGGAGGAGAGCGCCATCATCGGCACGCTGCTCGCCAGCGGCTATCGCCGTCGCGAGATCGTGCTGCACTACCTTGCGCTTCCCGCCATCGCAGGCGTGCTCGCGGCACTTTTGGGCACTGCGCTCGGCGTTGCGTTCTTTACCGAGCCCATGCGCGGCCTCTATTACGGCTCGTATAGCCTGCCGCCCTTCCAGGTGTACTGGAGCTGGGAAATCTTTGTGAAGTGCGCCGTGGTTCCCGCCGCTGCCCTCATCCTCATTACGCTGGTGGGCCTGCTGCGCAAGATGGGCAAGACTCCGCTGCAATTCCTCCGTCACGAGGCGAGCGGCAAGTCGGGCACCAAGCGCGGCCTGCAGCTGCCGGAGCGCATGGGCTTTGTTTCCCGCTTCCGCCTGCGCGTCTTCCTGCGCAACCTGGGCAACTTCGCCACGCTCTTCGTGGGCATCGCGTTTGCCTCGCTGCTACTGCTCTTTGGCCTGGCGATTCTGCCCACGATGACGCACTATGCGGACAACCTCGAGACGTGCCTGGTCGCCGAGCACCAGTACACGCTCAAGGCGCCGCTGGAGCTCGAGGGCACTGCCGAGGAGCGCGAGCAGTGGTCGGCACTCGAGCGCTTGCAGTCGGTTGACGGCGCGCTGCTTTCTGCCGCCCAAGATGCCGATGACGAGCTTGACGACGCGGCCGATGCGGCGCAGGCGGCAGCCGATGCCGCGACCGCATCTCCGTCTGCCGAGAGCCTGGCCGGAGCGCAGGACGCGCTTGCAAACGTCCAGGACAAGAAGGATGCGCTCTATGCGCGCCTTGACGATCTTGCCGATGCCCTCGGCTGCAACCGCGACGAAGCCATCGATCTGATAGAAAAGGCCTCTAAGATCGACACCGACAACGACGACATTCACCCGGTCAACACGACCGACAACGGTGCGGGCGCAATCGCGCAGGCCGAGAAATATGCCGTTTACCAGCTGCAATACGACCGCGGTGACGGAAATGGGCAGGAGACGATCTCCGTCTACGGCATCTCGCCCGATTCGCGCTATTGGAAAGGGCTGGACGTCGGCGACGGGCGCGTCGTCTTTGGCGGCGGCCTGCTCGATAAGTTTGGCTGGAGCGAGGGCCAGAAGGTTACGCTCAGCGACAAGTACGAGGGCGAGCATTATTCCCTTGAGTACGCGGGCAAGGACTGTGCCTGGGGCTCCAAGTCGGACATGAATATCTATTTGAGTATCGACGACTTTAACGAGCTGTTCGACAACGACGCCGCCTACTTTAACGGCTATGTGAGCGACGAGAAGCTCGACCTCGATGCGCGCTACTTTGCCGGCGACACCACGCCCGACGACATGCGCGCCGTGGGTGACCAGTTCATCGGCATGATGAGCAAAATGATCGGCATGATGATCGGGCTTGCGGTGTTTATCTTCCTGCTGTTTATGTACCTGCTAACCAAGGCCGTTATCGACCATAGCGCCCGATCAATCAGCTACATGAAAGTCTTTGGCTATCGCGATAGCGAGATCTCGCATCTGTACATCCGCTCGATCACGCTGTGCGTGGCGGCGTCGCTCGTGCTGAGCCTGCCGTTGATTATCTGCTCGCTCACGGCTATTTTCCGCTCCATGTTGCTCGCCTATAACGGCAATATCGAGATTTATGTGCCAAGCTGGTCCATGGCGGCGTGCGCAGGGATCGGCTTTGCAACGTACCTGGTCGTGGCGCTGCTGCACATGCGCTCGATCAAGCGCGTCAGCCTGGCCGAAGCCCTCAAGGTGCAAGAGTAGCCATTGGGGACGTTCTTAAACGACTAGTCGTTGGGGACAGTCTTTGCCGGATCGCCGGCTCGCTGGCCGGGCGGCAAGCACTCATTTAAGTCTGTCCCCAATGAGTGCCTAGCGACTCGGCGTTGCGCTTGACTTCAACCCCACTTCAACGGGTACCATCCTCTATGTCTGTAACGCCATATAGACCGAGGGGATAGATCTATGACCGCAACCGCACCCGCAGCACCGGCAAAGGTGTACTTCACCAACCTGCGCACGCATGCTCGCGAGAGCCAGCTCGACAAACTCAAACGCCTCATTCGCCGCGCCGGCATTGAGCAGATCGACTTCGAGAACAAGTTCGTCGCTATCAAGATTCACTTTGGCGAGCTGGGTAACCTGAGCTTTCTGCGCCCAAACTACGCCCGCGCCGTCGCAGACGTCGTGAAGGAGCTGGGCGGCAAACCCTTCCTCACCGACTGCAACACGCTCTATGTGGGCAGCCGCAAAAACGCGCTCGAGCACATCGACACCGCCTACCAGAACGGCTTTACCCCGTATGCCACGGGTTGCCAGATCATCATCGCCGACGGCCTCAAGGGCACCGACGAGGCGCTCGTTCCGGTCGAGGGCGGCGAGTACGTGCGCGAGGCAAAGATCGGCCAGGCACTCATGGACGCCGACATCGTGATCAGCCTCACCCACTTTAAGGGCCATGAGCAGGCCGGCTTTGGCGGCGCCATGAAGAACCTGGGTATGGGCGGCGGTAGCCGTGCCGGCAAGATGGAGCAGCACGCCGCTGGCAAGCCGAGCGTCGATACCACCAACTGCGTTGGCTGCCGTGCCTGCGAGAAGATATGCGCGCACAGCGCCATCACGTTTGACGGTACGCGTGAGCGCGAGCTTGCCAACGGCAGCGCTCGCACGGTTCATGTGGCTGCCATCGACCACGATCGCTGCGTGGGCTGCGGACGCTGCATTGCGGCGTGCAACCAGGACTGCATCAAGCCCGACTATGATGCCGCGGCCGACGTACTCAACTACAAGATCGCTGAGTACACCAAGGCCATCGTCGACGGCCGCCCGAGCTTCCACATCTCGCTCGCCATGGACATCAGCCCCAACTGCGACTGCCATCCCGAGAATGACACGCCCATCGTCAACGACATCGGCATGTTCGCGAGCTTCGACCCGGTCGCCATCGACCAGGCCTGCGCCGACGCCGTCCTGGCGTCCGAGCCGCTGCCTAACACCGAGCTTACCGACAGCGCGGCCAAGATGGAGCATAATCACGAGCATCTGGAGGGCGAGCAGGCCAAGGATCCCTTCTGCATCACGCATCCCGACACCGACTGGCGCGCGTGCATCGCGCATGCCGAGAAGATCGGCCTGGGCACGAGCGAGTACGAGCTCATCGAGGTCAAATAGCGCCTAGCTATTGGACATATCAAGCGCTTTTGTAGCGCAACGTTAGTAAAAACCGCCCGTGAGCACAGCGCCCACGGGCGGCTTTTTGGAAGTGCTAGGGGCCAGATAGACCAGTAAACCGTACTATTTGCTTAAAAATTCTTGTCGAGGAACTCGTCGACCGTATTCCAGTAGAGCTCGGGGTCAACTTGCGCGCTCTTGGCGTGGGTGGCGCCATGGATGGTGAGCTTTTGCTTGACCTTGCTGGCGCACACGTCGTAGTTTTGGTCGAGCATGTCGTACGGCACAAAGGTGTCCTGGTCGCCGTGGATGAACAACATGGGAACCGTCGCGTGTTTGAGTTGCTCCACACTGCTCGCCTTATGAAAGTCGTAGCCCGCGCGCACGTTGCACACCAAGTTTGCTACATCGAGCAAGGGAAAACTGGGCAGGCCAAATACATCCTTGAGCTGCAGGGAAAACTCGTCCCAAACGCTTGTATAGCCGCAGTCCTCGATAATGCATTTCACATTTGCGGGCAGAGATTCCCCCGCTACGTTCATGGCAGTCGCCGCGCCCATCGACTCGCCAAAGACCAGGATGCGCGCCTTGGGATCGGCCGCAACAATCCGCCCGATCCACGCGACGACATCGAGTCGCTCGGGCCAGCCCATGCCGATGTAGTCACCGCCGGAACGCTCGTGGGCGCGGGCGGCGGGTGCGAGTACGTTCATGCCGCGGTCGTGGAATCGCTTGACGTATCGGGCCATACCGATGGGCTCGTTGGTATATCCATGCAGGCAGACGGCGTAGTCGTGCGTGCTCTCCGACGCAGCAAAATACCAGGCGGCAAGCTCGGTCCCGTCATCTGCGGTGAGGCTGCTGCTCTCGCGATTCTCTTTAAACCACGCCCGCGCCTCGGTTCCCTCGGCATCCGGCTGCTCACTTTCTTTGCCGTCCTTGCCGTCCTGCATCATCTTCATGGTGTATGGCGCGCGGGGATTCAGCGCGAAGTCAAACAGAAAGTTGCCGGCAAATCCGAGCAGCGCAATGACAACCACCAGCGCAACGACGCCGGCTATCTTGAGCTTTCGATGGGAACGTGCGTTTTGAGACATAAGAAGCTTTCCTATAAGATGTTAATACATCAACATTTAATGCAAGCGCATTATGGACGTTCACCGTTGATGCGTCAACAGGCAAAGAATGGGTAAACAAAGGGTCACGTATGGTGCAAATTTCGCACGCACCCAGACGCTTTGATATAGTGTTGAGAACTCTTTACGTTGGAGGATGTAACCGGCATGTCCGATTCGAGCGACAGTTCCAAGCCGCGACCCAAGGCCGCGGCCGTTCCGCACTACACGGTGGGCGAGGAGATTATGAACTCCGTCACCCATGGTGTCGGCTGCTTGCTGGGTATTGCGGGTCTGGTGCTCCTGATCGTATTCGCTGCACTGCGCGGCGGTGGCCCGGCCCACATGGCCGCGGCAATTGTCTATGGCGTCAGCATCATCCTCGAATACCTAGCCTCCACGCTCTACCATGCGATTCAACCCGCGCGCGTCAAGCGCGTGTTTCGCATCATCGACCACAGCTGCATCTACCTGCTCATAGCCGGCAGCTATACGCCGTTTTGCCTCATCACGCTCGCAAACGACGGCGGCGCTGCGCTGTTCTTCGCCGTATGGGCCATCGCCATTATCGGCATCGCCCTCGAGTGCTTTATGCGCGAGCGCCAGCCGCACTGGGTAAGCGGCCTGGTCTACCTGCTGATGGGCTGGCTCGTTGTCTTTAAGCTGCCCGAGCTCGTGTCGCTGCTCAACCCCGTGGCACTTGCCCTGCTCGCTGTCGGCGGCGTGTGCTATACCGTGGGCGTGCCGTTCTACATCGCCAAAAACATGCGCTATCTGCATAGTGTGTTTCACCTGTGGGTGCTCGCCGGCAGCATCTTCCAGTTCATGGCGGTGATTCTCTTCGTAATTTAGCGACCACGCCTGCGCGCCCGCGTCCTCGTTTGGGCGCCGGTGCAATTGCCGTATCCGTCATCAACGTTTTGACCTGACGTCCCGAATCTTGGAGGTTCGAGAAACTCCCGATGGACATAACCATCTCCCTTATTACCACGCTCGTTTTAACGCTTATCAACGGCTACTTCTCCATGTCCGAGATGGCTCTCACCACGGCTAAGCGCGCCGTGTTGGAACACGATGCCGAGGAGGGCGATAAGCGCGCCGAGCGCGCCGTCCAGCTTGCCGCCGATTCCGACCAGCTGCTCGCCACCATTCAGGTCGCCATCACGCTCGTGGGCTTCGCCTCGTCCGCCGTCGCCTCGACGAGCCTGTCCGACCCGCTCGCCACATGGCTCATGAGCTTTGGCATCGCGCCGCTTTCCGCCATCGCGCGCGGCCTGGCGCCGGTCATCATCACCGTCGCGGTCGCCTTTGTGTCCATCGTGATCGGCGAGCTCGTGCCCAAGCGCATCGGCCTTGCTAACGCCGAGGGCGTATCCAAACAGGTCGTGGGACCGCTCTCCGTGTTCCAAAAGATCGCCCGCCCGCTCGTGTGGCTGACCGGTGCCTGCTCCGACGGCCTGGCCCGCATCCTGCGCATCAAGAGCGCCGATGACCGCCAGAACGTCTCGGAGGAAGAAATCAAGTACATGGTCTCGGAGCAGGACGACCTGCTCGACGAGGAAAAGCGCATGATCCACGAGATCTTTGACCTGGGCGACACCGTTGCCCGCGAGGTCATGGTGCCGCGCGTGGACACCACCATGTGCGAGGACGACGAGACGGTCGCCGACGTGTTGTCCACCATGCGCCAGACCGGCTTCAGCCGCATCCCCGTCTATCACGAGGATCCCGACAACGTCGCGGGCATCGCGCACATCAAGGACCTGATCCAGCCCGCGCTCGACGGCAAGGGCGACCAGCCCATCGCTGGCTTTTTGCGCGATGCCACCTTTGTGCCCGACACCAAGGACATCCTGCCGCTGCTGTCCGAGATGCAGACTTCGCACGACCAGATTGTGGTCGTCGTGGACGAGTACGGCGGCACGGCCGGCATCATCACCATCGAGGACATCGTCGAGGAGATCGTCGGCGAGATCGAGGACGAGTTCGATCCCGACAACAAGTACCTCACGCGCCTCTCGCGCCGTGAGTGGCTCGTCGATGGGCGTTTTTCGTGCGATGACGCGATTGAGCTTGGTTGGCCGCTCGAGGAAAGCGATGATTATGAGACCATCGCCGGCTGGATTTTGGAGCTTTGCGACTCGGTGCCCGACATCGGAGAGGTGTTTGAGGTCGCAGGGTACAAGTTCAAGGTACAGTCGATGCGTGGCCAGCGTATCTCGCTCATTCGCGTGATCGCTCCGGCCGAAACCGATAAGAAGGATTCCGAGTCTTCGGCAGAGAAGCCGGCGGCGTCGGGTGCGGGCTCTGTGGATCCGCACGATGGCGACGAGTAGGGCAAGGACGAGTAGGGGAGAGTTATGGCAGGCCTGTTCAACATCCTTAAGGTCACCGTCAGCGAGGACAAGATCTGCGCGCATGTGCTGGTGAACCCCGGCATGCCGCTCATGACCTCGGAGGACATCGAGGCCACGGCGCGCGTGTACTACCTGGTGCCCGCGATTGCCAAGCATCTGTGCCTGGGCGATTCCGGTCGCGAGTTCCAGGACTGCATGGGCCAGACCGAGCTTTGCCACCTGCTGGAGCACGTGACGGTCGAGCTCATGAACGAGACCGGTCTTGCCGGCAGCATCTCGTGCGGTCGCACGCGCGTGAGCGAGCATGACGAGCGTGTCTTTGAGGTCGAGCTTTCGTGTCCCGACGACGCGCTGGCCATTGGCGCGCTGTCGTCGGCGACCTTTATGATGGACTGGGCGTACCTGCACGCCGATCAGCCGGCCCCCGACGTGGAAGGCACGGTCGCGGGTCTGCGCAACCTGGTGCTGGGCATGCGTGCCGAGGCCGAGGGCAAAGATCCGCACGAGGCCGTCGCCGTCGCGAACGGCGAGGACGTGGCCGAGGATGCGTCCGAGGACGACGCTCCTGCCGACGCCGGCGCTGAGCCC
Organism: uncultured Collinsella sp.; assembly: GCA_902490405.1. GTDB lineage: Bacteria > Actinomycetota > Coriobacteriia > Coriobacteriales > Coriobacteriaceae > Collinsella. Next base: position 25,398 of record CABUDS010000007.1, on the reverse strand, counting down.
GTTGCCGAGGCGCCTGCTGAGCCCGAGTCTGCGGAGCCCCAAGGCGTCCCGAGCTTTGACGACGAGCCGCAGATGCCAATCGATACCGAGGGCGCGGTCGTCGAGAACCACGAGGCCTCCGCGGCCGTCTTTGGCGGTGCGGCAACGGCTCCGTCCGGCTCGGCGCACGAGGGCAGCCTGCCGCTCGTCGATGGCGCCGGCGAAGACCCGGCCGCCACGGTGGCCATGCCGGTTGCGCCTCAGGAGTAGGCTCACTCGCTTATCACCATCATGTACCTGCGCCTTTACCGTACGCAGATGAGCGTGACGGCAAGTGTTGCGCTGCGGGTATAATGGACAGCATTCAAACGGTGGGCATCGAGGTGCCCGCAGGAGAGGAATGATCATGGGAAAGACTTTCAGCTTTGTCTCCGGTGCGCTCTTTGGTGCTGCCGCCGGCGCTATCATCGGCGTTGCTCTGGCCCCGCGCTCGGGTGCCGAGACCCGCGCCATGGCCGCCGATATCGCCAACGATGCCTGGGACAACATGCGTGACACCTACGAGCACAGTGCCGAGGAGGCTCGTGCCGCGGTCAACGACTTTGGTCCGATGGTCGACGCCAAGACCGATGACCTGCGCGCCAAGGTTGACCTGGCCCGCGAGCGCATGGACCAGCTTCGCGAGCAGCTCAACGACGCCATCTCGGGCGGCAACGTGACGCCCGCTGCCGACGTCGTGGTCGAGAACGTCGCTGAGGCCGACACCGAGGCCACGGAGCCCTCGACCGAGGCATAATGCGCGCAGGGGATTTTGTCGGCGTCAAGGTTTATCGCAAACCTGCCGAAGACAAGCGCACCAAAAAGGACGGCACGCCGCGCAGCCCTAAAAAGCTCGGCAAGATTCACTTTCCCGTCTTTACCCCGGGCGGCACGCGCGTGGTGGGCTTTATGGTCCGCCAGTCCGATATCGCGGGTATGATCGAGCGCCCCGACCGCTTTGTGGCGCTCGATGCCATCGGCGTCTATGAGGGTGCCGTCGCGGTCGACGACGTCAAGGGCACCTACGATGCCGCCGCGGCCAAGCGCCTCGATATCAACCTAGACGATTGCATCATCTGGGTTGGTATGGACGTGCGCACGGAATCGGGCGATGTCGTGGGCTACTGCTCGGACGTTGAGTTCAAGCCACGCTCGGGCATCGTACAGGCATTCTATGTGACCGCCGGTGCCGCTTCGAGCGTGCTGGTGGGCGACACGCAGGTGCCGCCGACGATGCTGCGCGGCTACGAGAACGGCGCGATGGTCGTCTCGGACGAGGTCAAGTCGCTCGGGTATTCGGGCGGTGCGGCTGCCAAGGCCGCCGAGGCCAGCGTCGTGGTGGGCGATAAGGTCAAAAAGGGCGCCAAGGTGCTCGACGACAAGGGGTCGGTTGCCGTGGACAAGGGCAGTCGCGCACTGGGCAAGCAGCTCGGCAAGACGCGCGGCATGTTCAAGGCCTTTAAGGACGAATACCAAAAGGCGAGCGGAGGCTCGTCAAAAGCTACAAAATAGCGACGTACCAAATGATGGGAGGCAAGCCGGAGACCTGTTGCTCCGGCTTGCTGTGTTTATGGGGGAGGGCATATGCGCCAAAACGGATCCAACTTAAACGGGCGTTCGGGTACGCGTCCGACGGCGCGCCGCGATCTGGGGCAGCTGCCCAGCGGTCAGCGCAAGCGTCACCGTAAGCCCGGCGCGATGTACCTCAACCATAGCCGCGGCTTTAGCGATCGCAGCGCGCGCATCGGCAACAGCCGTACGCCCCGTCGTTCGTCTCGCCTGCCCTATGCGCTCATCGCCGTGGGTTGCGCACTCGTGCTGTTTATCGCTGCCGTCGTGGGCTACGTCAACCGCAGCGTGGACGTGGAACTCAACGGCCAGAAGACCGCGGTGCGCGTGGGCTCTACGCTGCAGAATCTCATAGACGACCAGGAGTTGACTGACACCTACGACGCAGGCGACCTACTGGCCGTCGATGACAGCGTGCTCAAGCGCCATGGGGGCGAAAAGCTGTCGGTGAAGGTCGACGGCAAGCGCGTGAAGCAGGGCAAATGGGATAGCCGCGAACTTGAGGGCGGCGAGAAGGTGACGGTCAAGGATGGCCGTAACACCTACGAGAAGCACGAGATTCAGGCTACGGTTATCGAGCCCAAGCTCAAGGTCGAGGGCACGGGCGCCATAGAGTATGTGCAGACGTGGGGTGTCCAGGGCCGCTCCGAGGTGTGGGTTGGTGAGCAGTCGGGCAAGACGCAGGACCGCGGCGAGGTTGTGCCCGCCACCGATTGCGTCGTTGCGTGCGCCAGCGTGGCGCCCAAGGGCAACAAAAAGTACGTGGCGCTGACGTTTGACGAGGGTCCGAGCGGCGCGACCAAGCAGATTTTGCAGGTACTCAAGGAAAAGGGCGTCACCGCGACGTTCTTCCTGTCGGGCGATGCGGCCGAGGCCTCGCCTGCTACGGCCAAGGCGATTGTCGATGCCGGGTGCGAAATCGGATCCAACAGCTACAGCGACGATTCGCTCAAGGGTCAGGACCGTGAGGCGGTACGCGAGCAGATCACGAAAGGCACCGATGCGATTAAGTCGGCGACCGGCGTGAAGACGATGCTGCTGCGTGCTCCCTACGCTGCCTTTGACGAGCAAAACTGGATTGATGCGATGGACCTGGTCTCCGCCGTGGTCTCGTGGAATATCGACTCGGGCGACTGGCTGCTCAACGGTGCCGACGAGCAGGTCTCAACGGTGCTCGATTCGGTGACGCCGGGCAATATCGTGCTGTTCACCGATAGAGACGAATGCGCCGAGCAGACGCTCGAGGCGCTGCCGCAGATTATCGACGGCCTCATTGCCGACGGCTACAAGATCGTGACGCTCAGCGACCTGGTTAAGACGGACACGTCGCTGAGCAAAAAGCACACCTCGCTGACGAAGGTCACCATGCCCAAGGACGCCGTGTTCCCCCAACTTGCCGAGGACGATGACACCACAGAGTAGTCATTGGGTAGTCGTTTAAGAACGTCCCCAATGGCTATGTCACGGATGCGTCAGCGTTTGGTATGCCTGCAATGTGCAGCGCATAAATTCGATGCCGCAGGGCGATGCTGATGCTATAGTTACTGCGGTTAATGAGGGTCAAGAGAAAGGTTACAGGTGAAATCCAAACCTCGACCATACAGTCGATGACCCCATGCAGGTGCTTTTTGCGCATGCACGGGGTGTAAGCGTCGAGCGGCGTGCCGCCCGCGCATGCGTATACATATCCAGAAGCCCCCGGACGCCGCGCGCGCGGCCGCGTCCGGGGGAATAATGATGGGGAGCACCATTGAATTATCTGAGTGAGATGCTCAAATTGCCGGTCTTGGACGTCGACGGCGAAAAGCTCGGCGTGGTCAACGATTTTGGTATTGCTACCGGCGAAGTTTTTCCGCACGTGACGTCGCTCGCGTTCCGCGGTCCCGGCAAGACGCCGTTTATGATCAGCTGGCGCAAATGGGTCGACCGTATCGACGAGACGGGTGTACACCTTAAGACGTCGGCCACCGAAATCCGTTTTTCGTACCTGCAGCCGACCGAACTCCTGCTTGCCCGCGACGTGCTCAACAAGCAGATTGTCGACACGCAGGGCATGAAGGTCGTGCGCGTCAACGACATCAAGTTTTCCATGTCGGGCGAAAACCAGCTGCGCCTGCTGGGCGCCGAGGTCGGTGCTCGCGGTCTGCTACGCGCCATCAGCCCCGCGCTCGAGCATATCGTCGAAGGCTTTATGAAGCACCTGGGCAAGCCGCTCAGTGAGGACATCATCGCTTGGTCCTACATGGACCTGCTCGACCGCTCGACCAAGAACATTCAACTCTCGGTGTCGCACAAGACGCTCGGCGAGCTGCACCCTGCCGACATCGCCGACATTATCGAGCAGCTCGACCCGCGTCTGCGTGCGCAGGTGTTTGCGCAGCTCGATACCGCCCAGGCAGCCGAAGCTATCTCGGAGTTCGATGACGACGAGCTTATGACCGAGATGCTCGAGGGCCTGTCCGACACGGACGCATCGTCGATGCTGGCCATGATGGACCCGGACGACGCTGCCGACCTGATCGACGAGCTTGATTACGAGAAGGCCGAGAAGCTCCTGCGCCTGATGGGCGTCAAGGAGGAGAAGGCGATTCGTAACCTGCTGGGGTATGAGGACAACACCGCCGGCCGCATCATGACCTCGGAGTTTGTCTCCCTGCCTGCCACGGCAACGGTCGGTGACGCCATCGAGGCGATTCGCGAGCTCGACGAGGACTTCGAGAGCGTCTACTACGTCTATACCGAGGATCCGAGCGGCATGCTGACCGGTGTGCTTTCGCTGCGAACGCTGATCGTAGCCGACCGCGACGCCACGCTGGGTCAGCTGGCCTATCGCGACCTGGTCTATGTGTCGCCCGACGAGGACCAGGAAGACGTAACGGACGAGATGACCAAGTACGACCTGGTTGCCATCCCTGTCTGCGACGAGAACCGTCATATCCTGGGTATCGTAACCTTCGACGACGCCATGGACGTTATTGCCGAGGAGCATCAGGAGGACCTGCAGATCGCCGGTGTCGGCTCGGGCGATAGCGCGTCGGACGACTCGACGAACGTGCTCAGCTGGTTCGTGCATCGCCAGTACTGGGTTGTTGTATGGGGCATCGCGTCGTGCATCATGGCGACCGTGCTGGGAACGGCGCTCGGCTCCGCGCATCTGGTGGTGTTCCCCATGTGCGCCATGCCGCTCGTGCTGCTGGCGGCCTCGCGCATGGTGTCGTTCGTCAAGAACTACTTCCTGGAGTATGACGGTCACGACGATGAGCCCAAGCCGTATCTGGGGTTCTTCTTCCAGAGCACGGGCATGGGCCTGATTCTGTCACTCGTGACCTACCTGTGCGCCCAGCTGGTGCGCACCGCTGCGTTCCCCGATGCGTCCATGTTTGAGGAGCAACTCTTTACCGGGTGCTTTAACATCGCGGCCATCGTCTGTCTGATTGGCAACATGAGCGCCGTGATTTACCTGATGGTGCTGTTCTGGCGTGACGAGCATGACCTCAACACGTCGGGCACCGCCATGAACGTTATTGCCGTCATGATCTCGTGCGTAGCGTACTGCGTCGCTGCGGTGCTGCTCACCATGTCGGTCATGGGTTAGGTGGTCGCGTGCAAGATACCAAGCAAAAGTCGGGCACCAAGCAAAAGTTGACCATCGCGGCCATCTTTGGCGCTATGGGTCCCGGTCTGCTGGCGGCGCTTTCGGGCAATGACGCCGGCGGCATTGCAACGTATTCCAGCGCGGGCGCCAGCTATGGCTATAAGATGCTCTGGATGCTTCCCGTCATGACTGTGCTGCTCATCGTGACGCAGGAGACCGCGGCGCGCTGCGGCTGCGTCACGGGTAAGGGCCTGGCATCGCTCATTCGCGAGCGCTTTGGCGTGCGCAAGAGTGTACTTGCTATGGCGGCGCTGTTGATCGCCAACACGGCTGTGACCATTTCGGAGTTTGCGGGCATCGCCAGCGGTCTTGCTCTCTTTGGCGTGCCGGCGAGCATCTCGGTGCCGTTGGTGGCGCTGCTGGTATGGATGCTTACCATGTCGGGTAGTTTCCAGCGCATCGAGAAGATTCTGCTGCTGGTGAGCTGCGTGTTCGTGACCTATATCGTCGCCGCGTTTATGGCTGGCCCCAACTGGGGTGAGGTCGCGGTCGACCTGGTCGTGCCTAACATTCAAAATGACCCCAGCTACGTGTCGCTCGTGGTCGCAACGATCGGTACCACCATCGCGCCATGGATGATTTTCTTGGCGCAGAACAACGTGGTCGATAAGAATGCGGGCGAGGACGACATCGTGCTGCAGCGTATTGATACCGTGAGCGGCTCGATCGCTGCCGATATCATTGCCGGCTTTATTATCATCACGACCGGCACGGTGTTGTTCCCGGCGGGTATTCAGATTAGCGATGCTGCCGATGCTGCCCGCGCGCTGGAGCCTATTGCGGGTCAGTGGTCTACGGTACTGTTTGCCTCGGGCCTGGTCGCGGCGAGCTTCTTGGCTGCCTGCGTGCTGCCGGGCGTTACGTCGAGCGCTATCTGCGAGGCATTTGGCTGGGAGCGCGGTGCCGATCGCAGCTGGGACGAGGCCCCGGTCTATCGCGGCATCATTACGGCCATCATCGGCATCTCTGCCGTGCTGGTGCTTATGCCCGGCGTCGATCTGTTCCAGATTATGATGACCTCGCAGGTCATCAATGGCGTGCTGCTGCCCGTGGTTCTGGTGTTCCAGGTGGTTATTGCCGCTGACCGTCACATTATGGGCACTAACCGCAACGGCCGCGTGTGGAATGTGCTCACTTGGGCGACTATCGGTGTGATTACGGTGCTGACGGTCGTCATGTTTGTTCTGCAGGCGATGGGTTACAGCGCTTAGCGCCTCTTTTGGGTTTCGAGCGGCCGCTGCCATGGGCCGCGGCCTCTTTTTTGCCCGCGACCTCTTGGGGCCGACTCTAAAAGAGTGATTTTGGGTTGTTTGCTGCGGGTTACTTGTCGGTGCCCAGCTTGTGTGGTTTGTAGGCGAGGGCATTGACGAGTGCGTCGGCGGCGGATTTGACGGCTGCCGGCTGCGGATCGTTGACGTGGTCCTCGGGGTGCACGGGCAGGTCTTTCTTGACCGCATCGTGGATCAAGTTGAGGTACTCAGTCACGCCAGTGGTCGACAGGTGCGTGCCATCGCCATCGAACAGGTCGTTGCGATTGGCACTGTATCCGTACCAGTCGATAACGCGCACGTTCTTGTAGCGCGTAGCAGCGTTGGCGATGGCCTGGTTGGTAGAGCCAACCCACGGCTGCGGGCTGCGCGTGTTCACAAACACCACAATACGCTTATCTCCTGCATCGGTCATGATGGCGTCGATCTGGTCGTCGGTTACCAAGCCGTTGGTGCCCAGTGCAAAGACCACGATCTTGCCGGCAAGGTTCTGTTGGAGATAGCCCTCAAATGTCGCGCGGCCCGCATCAAACTGGCGGCCCTTTTCGGCATCGATATGGCTGTGCGGGAACACGCCGTCAAAGGAATCAACGGCGCGCAGCGACACGGAGTCACCGATCATCAACAGGTCGTAGGAGCCATCGGGGAAGCCGTCGTTGTCCTTGTCGGTGTCGTCGGCCGCCTGTTGGTCTGTGGGCGCGGTGTTTTTGGCTTCCTTGTTGAGGACTTCGGCGCCCTCACCGCTCAGCGCAGACGTCTCGGGCACAAAGATCAGGCCGCCCAGTGCAACGACCAACACGACAGCGCAGGCTGCGCAGACAGGGACGTGCGCGCGCACCCAGTTGGCGGGCGCGGTGGTGCCGTCGCGGAACTCGGATACGGTGCGCCCAAAGGCGCCCTTTCTAAACGGCGTCTCGATAAAGCGATATGAACATTCGGCTGCGGCGACCACCAACAACACCTGCAAAATGTACTGCCACCACGGCGTATCGTTGATGTTGGCGACCGGGTTCATGAGCAACAGTAGCGGATAGTGCCACAGGTAGATGCTGTACGAGCGCTTGCCAACCCACACGAGCGGCTCGGCGGACAGTGCGCGGGCAACCATTCCCTGGGGCTGCACGCAGGCCGCGATGACCATGAGCGTGAGGATGGAGCATAGCAGCGTGCCGCCGCGATACTGGAACGCGGTGTAGCCGTTGGTGAGCGCGACCATGGCGGCAAGGCCAACCAGACCCACGACGCCCAACACATCGATGGATGCGGGCGAGGACCAAAAGCGCACGAGGGCGCTCGGCTGTGCCGGGACGGTCTCGGCTGCGTTGTCGGCCTTCTCGCCAGGCTTGCCCTCGGCGTTCTTGCCGTGCTTGGCGGCGCCAGCCAGGCGATTGAGCCCCAAACGATGAGCGAGACGCACCAGCGCCAGGTCGCGATTGGGGATAAAGGCCATCCAGGCGCCCAGCAGCAGCGAGAAGACGCGGGTGTCGGTGCCGTAGTACACGCGGCTGGGGTCGGCGGCAGGGTTGTAGAGCACCATCATGGCAAGGGCGGATACCGCTGCGAGTCCCAGGACCACACGGCGCGTGTTGGGTTTGCTCACATGCATGGACACCATGGCAAACAGCAGCGGTGGCCAAACCAGGTAGAATTGTTCCTCGATGGCGAGCGACCAAAAGTGCGTAAGCGGCGAGGGGTCGCCCAGGGCGTTGAAGTACGAAACGTCCTGCATAATCTGCCACCAGTTGTTAAAGAACAGCAGCGACGGCAGAATGTCGGGACGCATCTTGGTGAGCATCACGTGGTTGAAGACGGTGCACAGCGCACAGGTTACAACCACAACGGTCACCACGGCGGGGACCAGGCGACGGATGCGGCGGATCCAGAAGCTCTTGAGGTCGATGCGGCCGGTCTTTGATACTTCGTTGATGAGCAGGCGCGTGATCAGGTAGCCCGAGAGCACAAAGAAAATCGTGACTCCAAGCAAGCCGCCCTGCGCCCAGGTGAGGTTGAGGTGATAGAGCACCACCGCGACGACGGCAAGCGTGCGCAGACCGTCGAGGGCGGGGATATACCGAGATTTGGGGCGCGCGGGCACCTGCTCTTTTGTGGCGCTGCTGGCGTGGGCGCCCTTGTTGGCAGACGCGCGATGGGGGTCTGCGGCTTGGCGCGGCTCGGAGGTTTGGCGGCTGGCGCGCGAGCGTTCGTGCGGCGCCTGTTGATCGCTCGAGTGGCGTGAGCTGCGCGAGTTCGATCGCGGGAATTGTTCCATAAAACATCATCCAAATGACGAGAATAATCAGCACGCCTTTATTGTAGCCGCCTGCTCCTGTGAATGCTTGCTGCTGGCGCAAGCTCAAGCGCGCGTCCACATCAAAGTGAACTAAAGTTATAGAGGCGTGAGAGCGCACGATCGACGACCGGCAGCGGGTGCAGAGCCCGCGGACGAGGAGGTTTCCATGGCAGATTGCGGCATCGTCGCGGTGTTCGGCAGCATGAACATGGACCTTTCGGTGGCGTGCGAGCGCATGCCGCGTGCGGGCGAGACCGTCGGCGGCAGCGGGTTTATCACCAACGCCGGCGGAAAAGGCGCCAACCAGGCCGTAGCGGCTGCGCGCATGGGCGCGCACACATGCATGATCGGTGCGGTCGGTCGCGACGCGTTTGGCACGTCGCTCGTGACGGGGCTCCAAGACGCTGGCGTGAGCTGCGATTTTGTGGCGCGTCGCGACGACGTGGAGACGGGAACGGCGACCATCATTCGCTTTGGTGGCGACAACCGTATTGTGCTGTCGCCGGGCGCCAACCATGCGCTTACGGGCGAGGACGTTGCCTGCGCGCTGAGGTGCCTGGTGGCCGATGAACTCGACGGCGACGCCAGCAAGATTGCCCCGGCTGCCGGAAGCGTCTTTATCGCCCAGGGCGAATGCGACCTGGCGGCGACGGCCGAGGCACTCGTTTGCGCTCACGAGCTGGGGTTCTATACGGTCTTTAACCCGGCGCCGGCAAGTGACGTGCCGGCAGGGGCTTGGACGGCGGTCGACCTGGTCTGTCCCAACGAGACCGAGTGCCAGGTGCTGACGGGCATCTTGCCCGCGGATGATACGAGCTGCGCCGCAGCGCTCAATGCCCTGCTCGCCAAGGGTGCCGGAGCTGCGGTCATCACGTTGGGCGGTGCCGGGTCGGTTACGCTCGGCGACGACGGCGAGCTGCTGCGCATGCCGGCGCTTTCGAGCACGGTGGTCGATACGACGGCCGCGGGCGATACGTTTATCGGTGCGCTTGCCGCGGCTCGTCTGGAGGGCCTGCCGCTCTTTGAGTGCATGGCCGCGGGTGCCCGTGCCTCGGCGGTGACGGTGTCGCGCTTGGGTGCACAGCAGTCGATTCCCACGCGTGGCGAAGTCGAGCGCGCGTTTGGTTTAGACGATTACGTACAAGACGGAGAAGCGGAGTAGAACAATGGCAATCAAGAAGCTGATCCTTGATCTGGATATGGGTGTGGACGATGCGATGGCGCTTGCCTATGCCATCGCGAGCCCCGAGGTGGAGCTCGTGGGCATCACCACGTGCTTTGGCAACGTGCGCGTCGAGCAGTCGGCGCATAACTGCCTGGCGGTGCTCGACCTGTTGGGTCGTCCCGAGGTGCCGGTGTATCTGGGTGCCGACCGTCCCCTACAGGCGACCGAGCCCTATACGCCACCGGCGTCCACCACGCTCATCCACGGCAAGAACGGCATCGGCGGCGCGAGCGTGCCCGCGTCTCCCTACGAGCCAGTGGGGGCGACCTCGGCCGATGGCAATGCCGCGGTCGATTATCTGATCGATGCCGCGCGCACCTATGGGCCCGATCTGGTCTACGTAGCGACCGGCCCGCTCTCCAACCTGGCACTTGCCTTGGAGCGCGATGCGGCGGCGATGATGTCTATCGGCCGCGTGGTGGTGATGGGCGGCGCCCTGACCGTGCCCGGTAACGTGAGCGCGGGTGCCGAGGCCAACATGGCAAGCGATCCCGAGGCCGCCGATGCCGTGCTGCGCTCGGGCCGCAAGCTCACCATGGTGGGCCTGGACGTGACGCATCGCGTGGTGCTCACGCGCCGCGATGTTGCCGGCTGGACAGGCTCGGGCACCATGGCGGGCTGCGCATTTGCGAGCATGGTCGAGCACTACATTGGCTCGTACGAGATGAACGCACCCTACCTGGGTGGTTGCGCACTGCACGATCCCCTGGCCGTTGCCGTGGCGATTGATCCCACGCTCGTGGGTGCGCTCGGCTGTAACCTGCGTGTCGACCTGCTGGGCGAGTATCGCGGCCGCACCATCTGCGACGAGCACCGTCTGTCCGATCCAGATAAGAGCGCGCTCGTGGCGCTCACCGTGGACGCCCCACGTTTCCTCGTGGAGTTTAAGGCACGCATGGCTCGCATCCTTGGCTAAACGGTTTCTGTGCCCCGTTCCAGATTAGCTACCGAGTAAATACGCCCGTTGGGGGAATAGTCGCGTCGCTTCGCTTGACAACAGGCTAAACTAGCTATTAAACATTTACTATTCTGTTTAGATTGAATTTGCGGTCGTTTAGTTGTCGAGTCACGGGGCGGTCAGGCCACGATGCTCGACCGCGACCGTTACTAGGGGGAACAATGGCCAAAGCAAGTGTTCGCGAGATCAGCCGCATCACCGGTTTTTCGCCTGCGACCGTGTCCAACGCGCTCAACCGCAAGCGCAGCGTGAGCGAGGAGACCGCCAAAGTCATCCTGGAGTGCGCGCAGTCGCTCGGCTATCAGCAGTCGACGCAGCTCGAGAGCATCCAGTTTGTGCTCGCGCGCAAGACGGGCGCCATCCTGGACGAGAGCACCTTCCACCCCGCGGTCATCGAGGGCGTGGAGCGCCAGGCGCGTCGCCACGGCATGAGCACGAGCTTTGTCTCGCTCGACTTTAGCGACCTAGACGCCGTGCGTCCGCAGGTCGAGGGCCTGATCGCCGACCCGTCTGCCGCCATCGTGCTGATGGGCACCGAGTTGGGCGAGGAGGACTACGCCCTGTTCGCTAACGCCGCCGCCCACCTGATTGTGCTCGATGGCTGGAGCGACCGCCAGTACTTCGATGCCGTGGTCATTGCCAATACCGATTCGGTGCTGCGTGCCGTGGACTACCTTATCGAGAAAGGTCACAAGCAAATCGGCTATCTGGCGGGCGACCTTCGTATCCGCAACTTTAAGGACCGCGAGCGCGGCTATCGCCAAGCGCTTGAGGATGCGGACCTCGAGGCCAATCCGGCATGGCGCGTCACGCTGGGCACCACGCTCGAGGGCGCTTATCGCGACATGGGCGCGTGGCTCGACAATGCCTCGCACGACGACCTGCCGACGGCTTTCTTTGCCGAGAACGACGTGCTCGCCGTGGGTGCCATGCGCGCGTTCAACGAGCACGGCATTCGCGTGCCCGAGGATGTCTCGATCATCGGCTTTGACGACCTATCTCTGGGCGCTTTTTCCAACCCGCCGCTCACCACGGTGCATGTTCCCAAGCACGAGGTGGGTGAGATCGCGGTGCGCCGCCTGGTGGGCAACATCCGCAATCCCAAGAGCTACACCTGCAAAACGGCTGTGTCGACCTATTTTGTCGAGCGCCAGAGCGTGCGCGAAATCTAGGCGGAGACGGCATCGTCTGCAGCGTGCCAAAGCTCGCTAGGGCAGTAAACATAGCGCTATTCAAAAGAGGGTCCTTCGGGGCCCTCTTTTTGTTGCCCTTGTATGTTCAGATTGTTTACATACCGTTTAGGCTGATTTCTCTACCGTTTACGAGACTTTCGCGCTAAACTTTTAAACAAAAGAGTAAAACATTTAGTAAACAGAACAAAACGAAACATGCGTCTGTTTACTGAACATGTGACTAGGGGAGGACGTACATGGACAAGATCAAGCTCGGCTTTGTGCCCACGCGCCGCAGTATCTTTAGCGCGCCGGACGCGATCAAGTATCGCGGTCTGACGGCTGATCGCCTGCGCGAGATCGGCGTCGAGATTGTGGATATCGACGACATCAACGACGAGGGCCTGCTGTTCGACGACAGCCATATCGCGCCTATCGTCGAGAAGTTCCGCGCCGAGGGCGTCGACGGCATCATGCTCTGCCACGCCAACTTTGGTACCGAGTATGTCTGCGCCCGCCTTGCCCGCGAGCTCGGTTTGCCCGTGCTGCTGTGGGGGCCGCGCGACGAGCGCCCCGAGCCCGACGGCACCCGTCTGCGTGATAGCCAGTGCGGTCTGTTCGCCACCGGCAAGGTCCTGCGCCGCTTCCAGGTTCCCTTCACCTACATGACCAACTGCCGTCTGACCGATCCCGAGTTCGAGCGCGGCGTCTGGGACTTTTTGGCCGTGTGCAACGTGGTCAAGACCTTCAAGCACACCCGCATCCTGCAGATGGCCACCCGTCCGTTCGATTTCTGGTCGACCATGTGCAACGAGGGCGAGCTGCTCGAGAAGTTCAACATCCAGCTTTCGCCCATCCCCATGACCGAGCTTGTCCAGGCCGTGCGCGACGCCCAGGCTGACGAGCAGGCCATGGCAGCCATGCTCGCCCACATTGGTGACAGCTTTGAGATCTGCATCCCCGAGGACAAGGTTCCTGCGGTCGCAGGACTCGCCATTGCCATGAAGCGCTTGGTCGAGAAGTACGGCTGCAACGCCGGCGCCATCCAGTGCTGGAACGCCCTGCAGGACGAGTTGGGCATTATGCCCTGCGCCGCCAACGCAATCCTCAACGAGATGGGCATCCCCATCGTCTGCGAGACCGACATCCATGGCGCTATCACCGCGCTGATGGTCGAGGCCGCCGACCTGGGCCGTCACCGCGGCATGTTCGCCGACTGGACCGTGCGTCATCCCGATAACGAGAACGGCGAGCTGTTGCAGCACTGCGGCCCCTGGCCCTGCAGCTGCGCGGCCGTCAAGCCCAAGCTCACTTACCCGCTGGCTTTCGATCACCCCGGCGCGCTGACGGCCGAGGCCAAGCACGGCGACCTCACCCTTGCCCGCTTTGACGGCGACAACGGCGAGTACTCGCTGCTGCTGGGTAACGCCCGCGGCATCGACGGCCCGGCCGGCATGGGCACCTACCTGTGGGTCGAGGTCGACAACCTCAAGCGCCTCGAGGCCAAGATCGTCGAGGGTCCCTACATCCACCACTGCGTCGCCATTCACGCCAACGTGGTGCCGGTGCTCTACGAGGCGTGCAAGTACATCGGCATTGTCCCCGACCTGTACGACCCCATCGAAGAAGACGTCAAAGCTTACCTGCGAGGAGAGTAGAAATGGCAACTATCGAAGAGCTTGAATCCCTGCGTTGGGACCTTCGCCGCGATTGCGTCGATATCATCATGGCTGGCGCCGGCGGCCACATCGGCGGCGACATGTCGGTCATCGATGCGCTGATGACCCTCTATGCCAACCACCTCAACATTTCTCCCGAGACCGTCGACGATCCCAACCGCGATCGCTTCGTACTCTCCAAGGGCCACGCCATGGAGGCCTACTACGCGGTGCTCTGCCACGAGGGCTATCTGGACCTCGACGACGTCAAGGCCCGCTTCTCTAAGTTCGGCAGCCCCTACATCGGCCACCCCAACAACAAGCTCAAGGGCATCGAGATGAACTCGGGCTCGCTGGGTCATGGCCTGCCCGTGGCCGTCGGGATGGCGCTTGCCGGCAAGATGGATGGCCGCGACTACCGCGTCTACACCATCATGGGCGACGGCGAGCTTGCCGAGGGCTCGGTCTGGGAGGGCGCCATGAGCGGCGGCAACTACCAGCTCGATAACCTGTGCGCGCTCGTGGACCGCAACCGCCTGCAGATCAGCGGCAGCACCGAGGACGTCATGAAGCAGGATTCGCAGGAGGAGCGCTGGGCCGCCTTCGGTTGGAACGTGCTGTCCATTCCGGGCAACGACGTCCAGGCCATCGACGCCGCGCTGACGCTGGCCGCCGAGACCAAGGGTAAGCCCACGGTCATCATCCTCAACACGGTGAAGGGCTACGGCTCGCCGGTTATGGAGGACAAGGCCGCCTGGCATCATCACCTGCCCAACGATGAGGAATATGCCCAGATCATCGCCGATTTCGCTGCCCATAAGGAGGCTATCAATGGCTAACAAGATCGCCAACCGCAAGGCTATCTGCGACACGCTGCTCGAGGCCGCCGCAACCGATAAAGACATCGTCGTCCTGTGCTCCGACTCCCGCGGCTCCGCATCGCTCACGCCGTTCTTCGATCAGTATCCCCAGCAGTCCATTGAGGTCGGCATCGCCGAGCAGGACCTGGTGAGTATCGCCGCCGGTATGGCCTCGTGCGGCAAGAAGGCCTGGGCCGCCTCGCCGGCGTCCTTTGTGACCACGCGCTCGTATGAGCAGTGCAAGGTCGACGTTTCGTACTCCAACACCAACGTCAAGCTCATCGGCATCTCGGGCGGCGTGTCCTACGGCGCCTTAGGCATGAGCCATCACTCCGCGCAGGATATCGCCGCCATGAGCGCGATTCCCAACATGCGCGTGTATCTGCCGAGCGATCGATTCCAGACCGCCGAGCTCGTGCGTGCCCTGGTCGCCGACAACAAGCCGGCCTACATCCGCGTGGGCCGCAACCCGGTGGAGGACGTGTACACCGAGGACGAGTGCCCGTTCCAGATGGATCGCGCCACTTGGGTGCGTCGCGGCGCCGATGTGACGATTGTCGCCACCGGCGAGATGGTCCGCCATGCCGTGGACGCCGCCGATCTGCTGGCCGAGCAGGGCATCTCGGCAACGGTACTCGACATGTATTGCGTCAAGCCGCTCGATGCTGAGGCTGTGATCGAGGCCGCCGGTGCCACGCGCGCCGTCGTGACCGTCGAGGAGCACAGCCCCTTCGGCGGCCTGGGTTCCATGGTCGCGCAGGTCGTGGGCGAGCATTGCCCGTGTCCGGTCAAGTGCCTCTCCCTGCCCGATGCGCCGGTCATCACCGGCACGAGCCCCGAGGTCTTTGCGCACTACGGCCTGACGGGTGCCGGAATCGCGCAGACCGTCGCCGAGTTCTTGCCCGCAGAGTAACTGGAATGTGACAAAGGGACCGCCCCTTTGTCACATTCGTTTTGAAAGGGGTGGCCATGGGCCGCTACATCATCGGAATCGATCAATCCACGCAGGGCACCAAGGCGCTGCTGGTGGACGAGGGCGGCCATTTGATTCATCGTGCCGATCGCCCGCATCGCCAGATTGTCAACGAGGCCGGCTGGGTGAGCCATGATCCAGCCGAGATCGCCGCTAACGTGCTGGCCGTGGCGCGCGCCGTGGTGGAGGAGACCGGGGTCGATCCGGCCGACGTCGCCGGCATCGGCATCTCCAACCAGCGCGAGACTACCGTTGCCTGGAAGCGCACGACGGGCGAGCCGCTGTGCGACGCCGTGGTGTGGCAGTGCGCCCGCGCCCGCGAGCTGTGCGACGAGCTTGCTGCGCGCGAAGGCGTGGCCGAGCTGGTGCGCGACACGACGGGTCTGGTGCTCTCGCCCTACTACCCGGCGGGCAAGATGGCCTGGATCCTCGCGAACGTTCCCGCGGCTGCCGAGGCCGCTGCGGCGGGCGAGCTGTGCCTGGGCACCATCGATGCCTGGGTGGTCTGGACGCTCACGGGCGGCGCGGAGTTTCGCTGCGACTGGTCCAATGCCAGCCGCACGCAGCTCTTTGACCTGCGCCGTGGCTGCTGGAGCGAGCCGGTGTGCGAGGCCTTTGGCGTCGATTCGGCTTGCCTGCCGCAGTTGACCGATTCCGATGGCCTGTTCGGTACAACGGACCTGGGCGGCTTTTTGCCGGCGCCCGTGCCCATTCACGGCGTGCTTGGCGACAGCCATGCCGCCTTGTTTGCCCAGGGCTGCCATAGCCGCGGCATGGCCAAGGCGACCTATGGCACCGGAAGCTCGGTCATGATGAACGTCGGCGACGAGTTCGTCGCCAGCTCGCATGGGCTTTCGAGCTCGCTCGCATGGCGTATGGACGGCGTGACCGAGTACGTGCTCGAGGGCAACGTGAGCTACGCCGGCGCCGTCAAGACGTGGCTGCGCGACGATCTTGAGCTCATCAACAATCCCGAGGAAGTCACCGACCTGTGTTACGCCGCCAATCCGGCGAGCCGCGTCTACTTTGTGCCGGCGTTCACTGGCCTGGGCGCGCCGCACTGGGCGAGCGATGCCGAGGGCTGCGTCTTTGGCATGACGCGCACCACGGGCCGTGCGGAGTTCGTAAAGGCCGCTGACGAGTCGATCGCCTATCAGATCTTCGACGTGATTGATGCGATGGTCGAGGATTCGGGCGCGGCGTTGGCCGAGCTTCGTGTTGACGGCGGTCCCACGCGCGACGCGTACCTGATGCAGTTTGAGAGCGACTTGGTTGGCTCGCCCATTCGCATCGCGAGCAACGACGAGATGAGCGGTCTGGGCGCGGCCTGGGCCTGCGGCATTGCGCTGGGCATGTACACGCGCGACGTCGTCGACGTCTACGGCGCCCGCGGCATCGTGGAGTCCACCATGTCCGCCGACGAGCGCGCCAAAAAGATCGCCGGCTGGCGCCATGCCGTGAAATCTACAATCGCGTACACCGCCTAGCATGATTATTCTGAGACGGGGATTAAAAACTCATTGATCCCCGTCCCGGGCAGCTCATTTGGGACGGGGCTTTTTTGACTGGTATGATTGGTGCGACCATTCGAACCAGCTAAAAGAGCCCCGTCCCAAATTGACTACCGAGAGGAACTGCCATGGAGCGCATTGCAAGTTTTTCCGTTGACCATCTGCTGCTTGAGCCCGGCGTGTATGTGAGCCGCATCGACCGCGATCCGGCGACCGGCGCCGCCGTCACCACCTTTGACCTGCGCCTGACCACGCCCAACAAGGAGCCAGTCATGAACACGGCCGAGTGCCACACCATTGAGCATCTGGGCGCCACCTTCCTTCGCAACCATGCCGAGTGGTCGAGCCGTATCGTCTACTTTGGGCCCATGGGCTGCCGCACGGGCTTTTACCTGGTTGTTTTTGGTGAGCTGACGAGCGAGGAAATCTTGCCGCTCGTGCGCGAGCTGTTCGAGTTTGTCGCGGGCTTTGAGGGCGATGTTCCCGGTGCCGCTCCCGAGGAGTGCGGTAACTACCTGGACCAGAACCTCCCCATGGCCAACTGGCTTGCGCGTCGTTATCTCGACCGCGACCTGGCCGATATCGACGAGAAGCACCTGCACTATCAGCAGGCATAGGGCCGCCCTCTGCCTCCAAACCGTTCACACGGAGATATCGACCGTTTAACTGTTTAGAAGTGTTTATTCGAGGTCATTAGCACTAGCTCGCTTAAACTAGTCCTCAGAGTGATATTCAGGCAAGGCTCCTGAAGCAGCATCTGTCGACATTGATTGTCGGATTCTGCTTCGGGAGCCTTGTTCTGTTTAGGGGGGGGGACACATGGAAATTGTTAAACGAATTAATACCAGCGCTGTCCTCTGCGTCGATGGAAATGGCAGACAGTTGGTTGCATTCGGCCGTGGTCTGGGGTTTAAGAATGTCGGAGACGAGGTCCCTCTTTCGGAGATTCAACGAACGTTTTATAACGTTAGCTCTCGCTACATCGCTCTCGTTGACGAGGTCCCCGACGAGCTTCTCGAGCTTACCTCGGATGTTATTGATATGTCGACAGGTTTGCTGTCTTATGAGGTGAGCCCTAATTTGCCGTTTATCCTTGCGGACCATATCGCGTATGCGGTTAAGCGCAAAGAGCAAAATATCGTTGTCCGCATGCCTTTATCGTTTGATGTCCGCCAACAATATCCCGTCGAATTTAGAATCGGCGAGTATGCACTTAAGATAATCAGGAAACGTCTTAACGTTAGGCTTCCAGCTCATGAGGCAGTTGGAATTGCCATGGCGTTTATCAATAACATGGCCGATTCGGACTCATGCGAAGTAGTTAAAGAGTTTAGCGCGGATATCTACGATCGTGTTCTGGAGGAGTCAACCGTTGCTGTTGAAAATCGGCTTGGCATTCAAGTTGATCGGGAAGGTTTCGATTACGCAAGGTTCGCAACCCATCTTCAGTACTTATTCAATAGGTTGAACTCTGGCGAAAGCATCGTGAGCGACAACCGCAAGATGTACCTCTCGCTCAAAAAAGAATATCCGGTGGCATCAATGTGCGCCGATGATATTGCTTCTGTTCTCAGCCGACTGACGGGGCGGGAACTTATAGACGAAGAAAGACTCTACCTCATGATGCACATCAATCGAATTGCATCGAAAACAAGGTAATTAGTTGGCAAAGGCGCGCGCTTTGCTGATGGTTACATATAAAACTCAACATGGGAGAAATGGTATTTATGGCAGATACAACCAAGCTCGCTGCCGAGATTCTCGAGATGGTGGGCGGCGCAGACAACGTTACATTTGTAGCTCACTGCATGACTCGTTTAAGGTTCAACCTTAAGGACGAAAGCATCGTAGACGATGCAAAAGTCAAGGCGATTGATGGCGTGATCGACATTCGCCATTCCGCGGGGCAATATCAGGTGATTGTGGGACCTAAGGTCGATAAGGTCTATGAAATCGTTGCCAAGGAAACCGGGATTGATGCCGGAGATTCCGAGGCAAGCGAAGGAGAGACTAAGGGCTTTCTGGGAAAGCTAATGAAGCTCATCAGCGGCATCATGATGCCCGTTCTTCCTGCCTTGATCGCATGCGGAATGATAAACGCCGTCCTTAGTATTCTGACGACGGCGGGTGCTGTTTCCGCCGAGAGCGGAATATACACTCTGCTGTACGGCATGGGAAATGCCTGCATGTATTTTCTGCCCGTTCTTGTCGGATCATCTGCTGCTCAGTTCTTTGGAACCGATCGATATATCGGTGCGGTACTCGGTGCAATCCTGATTTATCCGACTTTCGTTGCTGCGGCCGGAGCGGGCGATGCGCTGGATTTGCTCGGCATGAAGTTCACAATGGTGAGCTATTCCTCCACGGTGTTTCCTGCTATCGTGGCGGCTTGGTTCGCATCCGTTCTTAATAAGTGGCTGCGGGCGGTTCTTCCCGATGTTGTGGCATTTGCGCTCGTCCCGTTCCTGACGGTTGCTGTTGCCGCCCCCGTCTCGCTCCTTGTGATCGGCCCCGTTATTCAGCAGGCGAGCTCTTTGCTTGCGACTGCAGTGCTGGCGGTCTATCAGTTCAGCCCCGTCCTTTGCGGCGTTATTCTCGGGCCGATATTCGGTCTCGTTATGATCCCCCTTGGACTCCATTGGGCCCTGATCGTGCTTTCCATCAACAATATTATGACCGTCGGCTCCGATCCTATCCTTGGACTTCTCTGCTGCAGCATGGGTGTTGTCGGCGCTTGTTTGGCGTTTGCCCTCCGCTCGAAGGACCCGAGTGAAAAGAGTCTTGGGTTCAGCTGTGCCATTACGGGCTTTTTCGGGATTACGGAACCGGCGCTGTACGGCATCATCTTGGAGCACAAGAAGATCATTATCGCTTCCATGGTCGCCGGAGCAATCAGTGCTGTTATCCCGGCGATTTTCAACACCTGTACGTTCGTTATGACGTCGAGCGGCATTTTTAGCTTCCCCGGTTATATGGATCCTTCTGGTGATATGAGCAGCCTCATCGGCGCAATTCTTTGCAATGTCGTCGGTTTAATTCTTAACTTCGTTCTCGTTTACATCCTGTATCGCCCTGATGAAGAGGCAGTAGTGGAGTAGACAATTATTTGGGATGTAAGCTGCCGAAAACCCCGCGGCAGATTGCATGTGGTGGGCTTGCCGTTGATTCACGCGAGCCCACCCTCATTTTTGGAGTGACTAGCTATGACAATTACAGCCGATATGGCGTTTGGCGAAATCGCGCTCCTTCCTGAGTTCGCTGGCTTTGGCGAGCACCTTATGCTTTGCCGGCCTTCAACTTGGGAGCGCATGTGGAATAAACCCATCGTGTCTCATATGAATTCTGATGCTAATCCATATGAAACTACTCGCGTTTTGCGTGGATTGAATCGGATTGTCGAGCTCGTGGATGACGGGAGGCAAGTTGCCTACGATATATGGGATGAAGCCGACTGCATCCGTGATCCGACTCGACGCAACACGAAACTGTTCTTCTTTCCCGGGAGACCCGGGGCTCCCTTTATCATTGCGGTTTCGGGCGGAGGTTATCAGAGCGTTTGTCATCAAATGGAAGGCTTTCCCGTTGCCCCCGAGCTCAACGATGCGGGCTATAACGTGTTCGTGCTGTCATACAGGGTGAGGGTCGAGCCTTTGATGCCGCGTCCAATCGACGATTTAAATCGAGCTGTCCGTTTTGTCTTCGAGAATTCAGCGAAATTTAATGTCGCAAAAAGTTATGCAGTTATCGGCTTTTCTGCTGGTGCGCATTTAACTGCCGAGTGGGGGACGGACAACAAGGGATTTGCGTCCTACGGATGCGAGGCACCCAAAGCCTTGGTCCTGTGTTATGCACCGATTGATCTTCGTGGCTTTGAGAACGCATCAGACAATAGATTTCTTGATTCGGTGTGCGGCGGGGCTGGTCGCGACTCGCTCGATGATTTCTGTATTAATCAGCATGTGTGGGAGCAGTATCCTCCGACATATCTTTGGCAATGCGCTGACGATGATATTGTATCGCCCGACAATTATGAAAAGATGGTCGATGCTCTGGATGCAGCTGGAGTACACCATGAGGGAGTCATGTATTCAGAAGGGGGGCACGCATTGATGAAGCCCCATGCGCCGGAGACCGACTACTGGTGTATGAGCGTTATTGAGTTTCTTAAAGATTATCTCGACTAGGAAGCTGCATGTCGCTTTTTGAGCGGGTGATTTCGTCATGCAATGTTTTCGGTATTGATCGTGGTCGTGGATGAATGATGTTCTAGAATGTTCATACTGTCACATAAACGAACAGGAGCGAACATGCATATCTACTCTGTATCAGATCCCGAGTTCAAATCCTATGGTCGCGTGTGGGACGACGTGCCGTCCAACCTGACCGCCCCGCTTGTCGAGGCGCTTGCGGCTACTCCCATTCCCGAGGGCACCAAGTACGTGGCCTCCGCACCCGAGCTCGAGCAGGTTGAGGGTGTCGACACGCTCGGCCTGCTCATGTACGGCGGCCGTCCGTTCCAGCCGGGCTGGTGCAACGGCCACAACACGCGCCTCAACTGTCTGGAGTATCACCGTGCCAGTGAGTTTAATTTGGGTGCGCGCGACTTTATTCTGCTGCTGGCCAAGCGCGAGCAAATTGTCGACGGCAAGCTCGACACCGCTCAGGTCAAGGCCTTTCGCGCGCCCGCCGGCACGCTCGTCGAGGTTCACACCACCACGCTCCACTACACGCCCTGCATGGTCGACGACGGCGGCTTCCAGGTGATGGTGGCGCTGCCGGCGGGCACCAATGGCCCGCGCCCCGAGGCTGCAGCCGACATGCCTGCCGCCGGTGACAGCTACTGCTACTGGAAGGCTGACAAGTGGGTCCTCTGCCACGCCGATAGCCCCAAGGCAGCCGAAGGCGGCTACGTGGGCCTCGTCGGCAAGAACCTCGACATCACCGTGGACTAGGGGCTTTTGTTTTAATCTGTAACACCTGGCGGGCTAAATCGTCTCTACCTGTTACAGATCAAGACAAACCGCCCCAAACCACCACAAAGGTGCCTGTCCCCTTTGTGGTGGTTTGGGGCGGCGGTATCAGAAAGTGTCAGGCAGGGGCGGCTGCCGGACGCCCGCGCGCGAAAAGAAGTGTCGACCTGCGTTGCTGTCGTTGAGCGGCGCGCTGTTTGCGGGGATACTGAAGCTACGACAAACAGCGTGTGAAAGGATTGATGCATGGCTTTCCGTAAAGACTTCCTGTGGGGCGGCGCGACGGCTGCCAACCAGTGCGAGGGCGCTTACGACGTGGATGGCCGCGGCCTGGCCAACGTGGACGTGGCACCGCACGGCCCCGAGCGCTATGCGGTGGTCTCCGGCCAGCGCAAGATGCTCGACTTCGAGGACGGCTATTACTACCCCGCGCAGACCGGCATCGATTTCTATCACCACTACAAGGAGGACATCGCCCTCTTTGCCGAGATGGGCTTTAAGACCTTCCGCATGAGCCTGGCTTGGACCCGCATCTTCCCCAACGGTGACGAGACCGAGCCCAACGAGGCCGGCCTGGCTTTCTACGAGGATGTGTTCCGCGAGTGTCAGGCGCACGGCATCGAGCCGCTCGTGACCATCACGCACTTCGACTGCCCGATCCACCTCATCAAGGAGTACGGCGGCTGGCGCAACCGCAAGCTCATCGACTTCTACAAGAACCTCGCGACCACGATCTTTACCCGCTACAAGGGTCTGGTGAAGTACTGGCTCACCTTCAACGAGATCAATATGATCTTGCACCTGCCGTTTATGGGTGCCGGTCTGGTCTTTGAGGAGGGCGAGAACAAGGAGGCCGTCGAGTACCTGGCCGCCCACAACGAGCTCGTCGCCAGCGCTTGGGCAACCAAGATCGCTCACGAGATCGACCCTGAGGTCAAGATCGGTTGCATGCTTGCCGCAGGTAGCTACTACCCCTACAGCTGCCGTCCGGGCGATGTGCGCCAAGCGCAGATTGACAACCAGAGCAACTATTTCTTCGTCGACGTTCAGAGCCGCGGCTACTACCCGGCCTATGCCGTCAAGAAGCTCGAGCGTTTGGGCATCGATGTGGGCATGACGGATGAGGACCGCGAGATCCTGGCCGCCAACACCGTCGACTTCATCAGCTTTAGCTATTACAGCACCCGTTGCTCCGCCGGTGCCGATAACCCCGACGTCGAGCGCACCCAGGGCAACGCCTTCGCCGGCGCCAAGAACCCCTACCTGCAGGAGAGCCAGTGGGGCTGGGCCATCGATCCGCTGGGCTTCCGCATCACCCTCAACGACCTGTACGACCGTTATCAGAAGCCGCTGTTTGTGGTCGAGAACGGTCTGGGCGCCAAGGACGTTGTCGAGGAGGATGGCTCCATCAACGACGACTACCGTATCGACTACCTGCGCCAGCATATCGCCGCGATGCGCGATGCGGTGACCGAGGACGGCGTTGACCTGCTGGGCTACACCACCTGGGGCCCGATCGACCTGGTGTCTGCCGGCACGGGCGAGATGTCCAAGCGCTACGGCTTTATCTATGTGGACCGCGACGACGCCGGCAACGGCACCCTCAAGCGTTCCAAAAAGAAGAGCTTTCACTGGTACAAGAAGGTTATCGCCACCAACGGCGAAGATTTGGCCTAGGCGTTCTCAACAGCAATAGCATCCTAACCAAGGCGCCCGGCGAGCAGCCTATGCCCGTCGGGTGCCTTGTTAAAAGAAGTAAAAACTTGCAATTGCACTACGGCGCGAGCACATCCAGCGGAACAACTTGGACGCCGCGGTCAGTGACATAGGCTTGTGAACCAAATCCAATGATTACGACTTTCGAAACTGGCGGGTTGTTTCCGGCGGCAACCATACGCTTCTCGACAGCAATAAGGCTGTCAGACGCCTCTTCGATTTGGGCGGAGCTGAGCTTGATTTCGACCGGGATCCACGTTCCACCGGGAGCCGCAATGACTGCATCGACTTCTAGATCGCGAGAATCGTGATAGTGATAGAGGCCCATTCCATTTGCCTGCGCATAAACCCACAAATCATGAAGGGCCAACGATTCAAAAAGCAGCCCAAGCGTCTTGAAATCTAGCAGCAATGTCGCCGGAGTCGCTCCGAGCGCAGCGGCCGCCAGTGACGGATCAGCGAGATGATGCTTCTTCGATTCTCTTAAGTGCACGGGAGATCTCATTGCGGGGTTCCATGCGGGAATATCGCGAACGAAACTAACCCGAGCGAGAAGGGATATATATGATGCCGCCGTTTGTCTCGATACTTCTCCACCAAGATCGGCTACGAGCGTCTTGAGTGTCGCCAAAGTGGATTCATTGCGCGCAAGCGATTCGATGACAGCTTTGACCTTTTCAGGGTCGCGGCGAGAGCCGTCGACACGAGACAAATCTTCTTCGGCGACTATGCCGATGTAACGTTTCGCCATCGCCGACGCAGCCAGCGCATCGCGACCGACCGCCGCGGGCCATCCGCCACGGACAACGTACTCGGCAATCGAGGCGGAATCCAGCGATCCGAAAGCGCCATTGAACTTTTCGCCAGAAATAATGCCCGACAGCTTAACCGCGCCGCTGGATTTCCCAAGCTCGAAAAGCGTCATGGTATCCATGCGCAATTTAGCGAACCTTCCAGCGCCACTGTGCATTGGACGTTCGTCGTCTCGCGGTGTCGCTGACCCCGTAAATATGAACTGACCAGGCTCGCCGCTGCGGTTGTCGCACTCAAACCGTGCCGCGTCCCAAAGTTTCGGAACCTCCTGCCACTCGTCAATCAGCCGCGGCACCTCGCCGGAAACGGCAAGAGCCGGGTCAGTCTCGGCACGCAAGCGATTCTCGAAGTTGCGGGACGGGTCCATGAGAAGGAGCCTGGACGCCGCACGGGTCTCGGCCGTGGTCGTCTTTCCGCACCATTTCGGTCCTTCGATGAGAACGGCGCCGAATATACCCAGCAGCTGGTCAAGCTCATTTTCGATAATTCTAGTGTAGTACTTCTTTGGCATAATTATCACCATTGTTTACCAGTACATTTAACCAAATATACAGTTACAATTTAACCAAATATCAATTCTTTGGTTAACCATATTTACGCATTTCAATTAACGAAACAGATTAAACATGTACTGTTTGAGTTGGCACTTGGGAAATCTCTCGCTGGGCAATCCGTTGCTACGGCTGAGGCCTCTTCGTCGAACCGACACCCCCGGCGAGAAACTTATGCCCGCCGGGCGCCT